>CAYTFM010000008.1:0-40420 GCA_964436735.1 uncultured Victivallales bacterium
TCGCCAGGAAGTGGATGTTCTCTCTGGTCGTCTGGTCAGCCGCGGCGACGGTCGGCTCCTCCTCCAGCGAGAATAACGCCGGAGTCAGGGCTTTGACTTCCTTGTTCAAAGCGATCATCTGGGCCCATACCCGCTCGCTGTTGGGGATGCCGCCGAAATAGGTGAATCCCATGCAGTGATGCACCAAGGGGATATACGTCTGCCACGTCAGCTGCCGAGGCGTCGGTTCCTTGGAGAAGCGTTCCGCTCCCTGGAGCCACATGAAAACCGGTTTCCGCTCGCGGACGCCATCATGGTCCATCATCTCCGCGCATTGCTCGATCGAGTAGATGTCTTTCGTGCTCTGCGGTCTCCCGGGTGGCTGCATGATGAAGGGATAGCGGTCGATCGACAGGATATCCCCCGGAAAGCCGTCAATACGTTCGGCGAACGCATGGTAGGAGTGGAAGTGGTGGTTGACCCATACGAGCCTTTCGGGACAGGCCTGTTTTGTCATGGTGGCCTCCTCGTAGACGATCCGGTCGGCGCTCTCGTCGTTGGGGACAATGCCGACACACGCCGGAGACGCCCGATAGCGCGCCGCCGCCTCATACGGTGCTGCGCTGAACGGTCTCGACACGTGGAACGCGATGGCCTCCATGCCAAGCTTCTCGCAGTTCGCCAGGAATTCCAGATTGGCTTCGGGCGTGTGCCAATGACTGATGAATTGGATATAGGAGAATCCGCACTCCTTGTAATACCGCAATTGCTTGTCGCCAAAACCGGACACGAGGATGCCATAGGGGAGAAATGGTCTTCCATTCACATACACGCCTCGGTTGATCCTGTTTATCTTGACATCCGTCGCAGTGGCGGCGCGTCTGACCAACGTGGCTTCACCGTTCATGATCTCCTTGTTATCCTTGTCGACCACCTTGCCCTTTATCGTGTAGATGTTCGGAGTCAGGCGCGCCAAGGGCATGGAGAAAATCTGCCGTGAGGCGGAGGGCGCGAGGTCATGGCTGGTTCTCACGCACGTGTATTGAGGATACCCGGCGACGGCCGTCTCGAGCAGCAGTTTGTGTCCTTGGAGTTTGTCCATGGCGGACGAATCGAATTCAATGACGACCCTTGCCTCTTTCTCGGCAGTGTAGAAGGAGTACTCCGCATACAACCGCATCGGCTGGGGGACGTCGACGAATTCGCGGGTCTGCTTGATCGTTTTCCCGTCCATCGCGGTGGCCGCGACATTGACACAGCAGCGGAGGTCGGTGATCGTAAAGTCGTCAAATTGAGCTTTCACCGTGTTGCTTCCGGGAATCCGCACATGGCATGTTTTGGTTTGCTCCACGCCGCTTTTGCTGGTCAGCACCGCGGTTAAGGCCAGATCCATCTCGGCGGCGGATTGGTTGGCGATATCACATTCAAGACGGAACACGTCTTTCACAGAGTTCGTGGAGATGAGCCGCGCGGTGGAAATGTCAATATCTTTGTGCGGGACGATGTCGCGGCGCTCAAGAGTGCCTTTGATGCCGTTCACATTGCTGGCGCATTGGTTCTTGTTGACATCGTCCGGAAGATCGAACCCGGTGTCGCACCAACAGGGATTGTAAGACGTCGCCGTGTCCCCTTTTTCGATTTGAACCGCATCAGCCCATATCGCGCCGGAGTCGAGTGGTCTGACGAAGAAGGAAAGTGTTTTTTCGGCATAGTCCGGCAGACGCAGCTCATACCGCTGCCATTCTTTCCCCACGATGACGGTTTCCGTTTTGACCGGTTTCTCGATGCTGTCGCCGGTGGCGCCAAGCAGGACGCGTCTGTCACTGATGTCGCTTTTGAGATAGCAGGAGGCGACGTAGCTCTGATGCGGAATGGCGCTCACGCATTCGCTCAGCAAATGGAAAGGTGACTCCACGCGCATGGAGCGCGCGCCATGGAAAGCCTGAGACGGATCAATGTGGAATCTACTGCGGAACTCCTTCAAACCATCCGCGGTGCAGAGTTCGGCGGGTAGTCCATTGGTCCTATGCCTCTCACCGTTGCCGCTCCAGCAGTCGGGAATGTCGGGATTGGTCGCATGCTCGAAACTGCCGTCGATCAAGAGGTTCTTCGATAATTCCTCAGGATCGGAATAGACAAGCCTCAGATCGTCGATGGCGAAGGGCTGCTTGTAGCTGCCAAACGACACGCCGCCTTTGCCAGGCGCGGTACCAAGGATGAACGACTGCTCACCGATCTTCAACTCATACAGATTCTTCTTGCATATCAGTGCGACGGGCAGCCATTCCCCGAGCGGCAATGGAGTCCGGATGACCTCGTCAAACAGCGGCTTGTCCTCTTTCTTGGCGTCCCGGGGATGGAACTTGCTGGTGATCTGCGATTGCGTGCCATGCCGGGTGAAATAGAGGAACCACGTCCCGTAGCCTCTGTCGATGGCAATAGTGAAATGGCCAGGCAACGCATCTGTTGTTTCAAAGAATCGCAGACGGAAGGAAAGCTCGAAGTCACCCATGTCCTTTTGTTTCAGGGCAATACCGGATTGATATACCGTGCGGTTGCAGAGCTGGCCATCGATGATCGCAATGTGCTGGTTGAGCGGCGTGTCCCAATTCCCAAGCCCCGACTCGAAGTTGTCCTGCAGAGTCGATTCCGCCCCGCAAAGCCCGAGTGCGGCGGCAAGGCAACTCACCAACAGAGAAATAATGGCGCAGATCCTTTTCATGATAGCTCACTGCCTTTTTTCATTGGTGCCCCCCTCAATCATCTCCGTTCCCAAATAGTGTGCCCGTCCATGTAAAGAATATTGCCTCCCCCGTGGTGCGAATCGAAGTTGCGGTTGCCGAGCGCACCGCCAAAATTCGAATTGACATATTGAGGGTTTGCCGCATTGAGATAATACCAGCCAGCGTCGCTAAACGCCCAAAAGGTGGAGGGGCTGGTGAAGCTGGGCAGTCTTTTATAGGGGACGCTGATGGTTGTCCCATCACTGTAGCCGAGGTAGTAGTCTATTCCGTAGTTCACGCTGTAGCCGCCAATCCTTCCCACATTGCTGGGGCATAGTTCTATCCCTCCTGATACTTGGTAGACCGCTGGGGTCCCGTAATATTTAACCCTGACGCCATAGTCGCCTAGCGCGCCGTTGAAAAGCCAATAGTTGCCATCCAGCCTGGCCGGGAGAACCCAATCACTGTAGTCGGTTGAATACATCTGCATCATTTGGCCGAACTGCTTCAGGTTGCTTGCGCACGTCGCCTGTTTTGCGACCTCCCTGGCCTGCTTGAGGGCGGGCAGAAGAAGAGATGCCAGAATGGCGATGATGGCAATTACAACCAAAAGCTCGATGAGCGTGAAACTCGAGCGATGCTTATTGTCTCTCATCGGGCTCTCCCATGGGTTCGGTGGATTGGTTTCTTATCAGTCTTCCGCGGATGGTTTTGTTGGGCAGGTTGAAGAGGCGTTTCTCCCATTTCTCGCCGAGCATGTCGACGGCGGCGGCTCCCATCTCGTAGAAGGGATAACTGACGGCGGTCAGCTTCGGAATGGAGTAATCGGCGAGCAGGCTGTGTCCCACGATGCCGCCATCCTGCGGGGCGGTTTTACCGCATGCAGCGAAAAATTCGAGGAGTTTCATGGTGAACATGCGGGCCGGGGTGATGAAAACCGTTTCCGGTACCGACGCCTCGACAAGCTTCCGCAACGACTTCAAAGCCTCCGTCTCGCTGCTCGGGTCCGCCAGTAAAACCTGACTCTTATAGGATTCAGCTTTCAGGAAATCGGCGAAACTTTGCAATACGCTTTGCGCATAATGCGTTTTATCGTCGACTGACGCATAGATGTATTTTTTGTAACCTCGGCTTTTCAAATATGAAAGAAGCTCCGTCATGGTCTCGTAGTCGCTGAACAAAATGCTGTCCTCATTGGTGATTTCTTTGTGAGGATTCATCGCCACATAGGGGATTTTCTCCTCAACCAGATACTCTCGAATGTTCTCCGGAAGGCAATCAAAGGATATGACGCCACCCACTTTCCGTTTCAAGAGGAATTCAGGGATCCCGGCGGTTTTCCCCTCATGGTAGTGCGCACTAAAGATACCCATCCCCAACTCGGCGCAGCGTTCCAGGACGCCGGTGGCCGCCGGATGATAGAGAAGGCCGATGTCCTTCCTGTCCGAGGCGATCAGGCCGACAGACCGAGTCAACAAAAAGCCACGCTCCCAGGCCAGACCCAGAATTCGTTTTTTCGTTTCTTTGCCGATTGTGATGGTCGTGGAAGTGTTCCGCATCACCCGCGAGACGACCGAAGGGGTGACTCCCATCTCCCTCGCTATGGAGGAGAAATTTATTTTTCCGGCAGTGATCATATAAGGATTTTCTCCATCACGAAACTGACGTTAATCACAATTATACGTCATTTTTTGATTATTGTCAAGTCTCGGTTGCTTACAGGAGGTGTCTCAAGGTAAAAAGTTAGAGTTCACACTGGCGAGTGTTAAGGAATTCACCGAGCACACGCTGAAGCGTGAACTCCAACGACGTTCTTCGCATTTTGAGCGTGATATCCAGTAGAGTGATTACACGACTCACGGTTATGTGTCATGAGTCAGGTTGTCACCTCTGCCTTGGCATTTTCGCCGACCGCTCTTGACAGGAGGCGCGGGATACCGTATAATGGGCGAGGTTAACTAGTAACCCGCCAATTCGCCGCACAGCCAATCTCACGTGAGGAGTATATGGGAACGAGCAGTGTTGATTGGTTGTTACACGCGTTGCTGGAAAATGTTTCAGGAACCTTTCATGGTCCTGAAGGTGTCTTGAAGCACCCCTATTTGGATCCAGGCGGCGTGTATTCACGAAGTTTGTGGGACTGGGATTCTTTCTGGACCCTGACTGGCCTAATTGGCATCGCTGAAAGAACCGGCAATCCGGGGCTGAAGCGGGATGCGTTGAAATACGGCACGGGGGCGTTGCGGTATTTCTTTGACCATCAGGCGGCCGACGGGAGCATCCCGATCCTTCTGACGGACAAGGATCCCGATTGCTTCGATTGCCGCCAATCCGCCATGAATAACATGGCCAAGCCGGTGCTGGGGCAGTTCTGCGGACTTGTCGCGCGCAACACGGTGGATGTGCCTGACAGCGCATCCTGGATGGCGTCGATTGAAGCGTTTTACGCCTGTTATGATCGGCGTTACCTGCATGCCGCCACTGGATTGTATGTGTGGGCGAACGATGTCGCAATCGGCGTCGATGACGATCCTGCGACATGGGGCAGACCGCCGTTCTCGTCCGCCAATATTTTTCTGAACTGCTTCATGTATGCCGATTTGAAGGCGGCCGCGGAGTTCGCTGTGGTGCGGGATTGCCACCCCAGAGCAGGCGGGCCGGATGGTGAACGAGCATCTTATCAATGCGCAACGCTTCTGGGGCGGATGGGGAATCCGCTCGCTGTCGGCCGACGAGAAGATGTACTCTCCCGCCGCCGCGCGGGGCAATCCAAGCAACTGGCTGGGCCCGGTGTGGATCATCTCCAATTATCTGATCTGGAGGGGCTTGCGGCAGTACGGCTACGACGACGACGCCAGCCACGTCTCCGAGAAGATCCGGAATCTGCTGGTCGCCGACTTCACCACGAACAGATGTCTCCACGAGAATTACAACCCTGAAACCGGAGAGGGGATCAGTGGACCGGGATTTTGGAACTGGAACATCCTGGCGTGCCTCATGTGATGAGTGAGATTCCACGCGCCGGTCGGCAAACCAAGGTGGAGGGTTGAGGGCGATGGTGGAGGACGACACATCTGCTACCGCACCTCCACCTTCAACCTTCCACCCTCCACCGCTGAAGAATCATCATCTTAGCTAAAGCGGGGCGTAGCCCGCAACCCAAGTGTCAGAGAGTCAAAGTATCAACGTGTCAAAGTTCAGACTTCCCGAACTCTCTGACACTTTGACACAGCAAAGCGATGACACTTTGACACTTCTTGTTATTGTTGACGGTTTCCAACGAGTAAGGCACTAAATCAGGTATAACGACAAGGGGGGGAGCCATGAAGAAAGCGGCCGTATTCTCTGTATGCCTCGCCACCATGGTTGCGGGGGCCGAGCCAATTGCCATCAGCGGTTTTCAGAAGTCCGTAGGCGGCGAGGGGGGCGTCTTTAAAATCAACGGAGCAAAGGGGGGAATAGGCTCCGTCGTCGCCGAGTTGAAGTTCGACAAACCAGTGAAGATCAAGATGAAGATGCGCCGTGTGGCAGGGTCGGAGAAGCCAGGGCACTTCGGCGTCGAGCTATACGGCGGTGATGACTTCAAGGCGCACCTGTACACGCATGACGGGGCGAACTTCATCGCGGCGCTGCATCAGGGCAAGACCAAGCTGTGCGACTCGTCGAGCACAGGGGGGAAGGAACTGTTTCCCGCCGACGTCGACGCTCCGTGGGGCACTGTGGAGCTGTATGTCCAGCCCAAGCTGACGGAACTTCACGTCGCTGGCGCTCCGCGGGGAATGGTCAACACCAACCTGCTGCCATTGAAGAAATGTAGCGTCTACGGGTATAACAACGACATCGAGGTCAAAGACATGGAATCGGAACCGCTGTCCGAGGCCGCGCCAATCTCCACCGATCCCGCCCCATCATTCCAGGCCTCTTTCGACAAAGGGCTCTCCGGCATGACCGCGAAGGGTGAACTCGAGCCCGTCCGGGCGACGAAGGTCGAGCTTGTGCCGGGGCTTATCGGCCAGGCGGCGCGGCTTCCCGCTCAAGGAGCCGCCAGAGAACAGCCGGCGCTGGAGTACGCCGCCGAAGGGCTCTTCGCCGACCACGGCACGGTGATGTTCTGGATGAAGAGCGACTGGGATGGCGCCTACACCGGCTCTATTCCCATCTATCCGATGCTCACGGGCTTTGACGCCGCGGGCAAGGAGAAGTTGAAGATCTTCATGTACTTCTGGATTCAGTTCGAGATGGGGCGCACCGGCGACCTGAAGAACGATTCCATGAAGCGCGATTCGCGTTGGGACTGGCGGCGCGGCGACTGGAACCACATCGCCATGGTCTGGAGCGATGGTGGCTGGAACAAAGCCTATCTCAACGGCCTGCCCTACCAGCAGCCTTTCGGTTTCAATGGCAAGATCTTCACCAATTTGGATCTGAAAACGATCACGCGCTTCACCATGGGAACCGGTCAGCGTTCGGCGGAGGCGGCGTTCGATGATCTGAAGATCTACAAACGCCCGCTCTCCAACGGCGAGGTCTACGACGAATACCGCAGGTTCATGCCGATCGACCTGCTGCTGGATCGCACCGTGATCGACGCCGGCAAAGTCGACGAGGTGGTCCTGCTGGCCGCTCCAGGCGGCTACTACATGCGTCCGATGCCTGCGGATCGTCCGCTCGCGACCGGCAACGCGGACATCAAGGCGAGCCTCGTCGCCGAGGATGGCAAGGTCGTGGCGGAAAAGGACTTCTCGCTGAACATCAGCGAACCGGTCGAACTGCGGATGCCGGTGGAGAACCTCGCTCCCGGAAAATATCGCCTCGTCTGCGCCGTCGCCGCTGGACGGTCGTCGCTGGGGCGCGTACTGGACGTGTTCAGGAGTCCGGATCCCGTCGGCACGGTGCAACGCTCGTTTGAGCTTGTGGCATATCAGCCGCGGGCGGCGATGCCGCCTGTCAATGACGACCTCCAACTCGGTGGGGTCATCTTCGCCAAGGACATCAAGGATGGCAAGCTGCTGGACGCCGGCGGCGTCAAGGTTGTCGCCTCTCCCATTGGCGAGTACCTCGAGGCCGGCGGACTCAAGGAGAACCGTTTCGCCTTTGAAGTGCAGTTCCCGGAAAAGTATGTGGATGGCCGTCCCGTGATGCTGGAGATCGAATGGCCGGATGACAAGCCGCGCTCGATGGGATGGTACATGTACCCGGAGGTCAAGCAGCAGCAGCACCGCGACCGTCTTGGCGGCGGTGTTCAGAGCGGCGTGGAATTCCCGCTCACCTGGAAGATACAGAAGTCCCGTTACCTCTTCCACCCTGGTCTCAAGAACTATCTGTTCGAGGCGCGGACGCTGATCGGCAAGTTCCCCGCCGCCATCGCCGCCTTCCGCATCTATGAAATCAAGAACGAGCGCTTGCCCAAGTTGGCGGTGAGCTATCCAGAAAATCTGCCCTCCCGCCGGTTTGGCTACCGCGACGAGGACGAGACCTTCGACCAGAATCTGGGATGGGACTACAAAGACAAGAATGCCCAGGTTATGACCGAGCGGTTGCTGGACTATTTGGACTACACCGGGCAGGACGCCTGGCAGTATCCCTTCCTGCGCTACAACGGCTACAACTTCCTCATGGAAGGGTCGCTGCACTCGCTCTATCCCTACCGCGCCGACGCCTACCGTTACATGGTCGACGCCATGAACCGCCGCGGCAAGACCACCATCGCCGCAATCGACCTCTACACCCTGCCGGAATTGTATATGCTGCCATACGACTCCGACGAGTACGTCAAAAAGGGGTGGACGCTGAGCAAGTTCAGCGACCCGCCGCTCCGTCCTGGCGGACAACCGCGCCCGAATCACGCCAATCACGAGGTCCGGGATATGATCGCCCGTCACTTCGCCGAGACGGCGCGGCGGTTCGGAACTGTCCCCGGATTCGACGGCATCAACACGACCACCAAAGTGGGCTTCTACGATTCGCTGGCCGACGGATATGATGATTACACCGTGAATCTCTTCTCCCAGGAGACCGGCGTGGCGGTGACGGCGAAGAGCGGTCCGGACCGTCATGCGTTTCTAACCCAGGAGCCGCAGGTGGGCCCCTGGCTGAAATGGCGTGACCAGCAATCGGTCAAACTGTATCGCCAGATCCGCAAGGAGTTAGACGAGGTTAATCCTGATCTCAAGCTATATCTGGATATTCGGGTGGAGGGGACCTCTGCGGAACATGCGTCGCTGTTTGACGAGCTCCGATCGATCAAAGGGGTGTATCTGGTCCCGATGCGCATGTGCACCGAGCACCGTCACCGCCTGCATTGGGGAAAACCGCCGGACGGCTGCAACGACGTGCTCTACAACCCCGCCGAGGCCGTTACATTCATGAACGGCGCGCATGGCCTGTGCGACAGCTATCCCACCTATTTTGAAAGCTTCACCACCTCGCTGAAAAACGATGTGTACGCAAGTTATTTCCAGAACGCCGACGTCAAGCCGTTCGGGCGTTTCTTCCTCAAGGAGTTGGCGTTCGTGGTCTCCGCCATGGACGCTCAACGGATCCTGATCGGCGCGCAACCGCTGGGGACCTGGGGGCGCGACACCGAGGCGCGGGAGTTCGCCAAAGCGTATTGCGCATTACCCGCCCTGCCCTTCGAGAACGCGCCCGGCGCGCAGGATCCAGTCACGGTCCGCTACCTGAACACCGACAAGGGCAGCTACGTGTATGCGGTGTCCATGCTGTGGAGCGAGTGCGAAACGACGCTGACGCTCTCCTCGAAGGCGTCGATCCAGGATCGTTCGACCGGCGAGTCGATTACCAATGGGCAGATCAAACTCAAGCCTTTCGAGCTGCGCGCCTTCTTCTCAACGGATCCGCAGTTGAAGGTCACCGCGGTCACAACCACCGCTCCGGGCACCGTCGTGGACTTCTATAGGGAGCAGCTCGACAAGACGCACAAGGCGATCACCCGCCTTACCGGCGCCAAAGTAGAATGCGGCGAGGCGGAGGCGACACTGGCGAAAATGCGGGAGCTGTTGAAGAGTGGCCAATTCGCCGAACTGCATCGATTGCTGTTTTCGCTCACGGTCGGCGAGGTGTTGGACAAAGCGGACAACTTCGAGAATATCGCGGAACAGGCGGCGATGATACGGAGCGGACGCTATGCCGTCAACTGCGGATCAACCGCCTTCTACAAATCAAAGAACGGCACGCTCTTCTTCCCTGACCGCGCCCTTGGCAAAGGGGACTATGGCTACGTCGGCGCCTATCAGAATGTCGTGCGTGACATCGAGGGCATCCAGACCGCCGATCCGGAACTCTTCGTGTCCGAGGCGTACAACTTCGACGCCTACAAATTCAAAGTTCCGCCCGGGACCTATAAAGTCCGCCTTTATTTCAAAGGTGGTTACAAGAAGGGGTTCAAACCCGGGTATTTTGTCTTCAATGTGGATATCCAGGGTAAAAAAGCGTTGGACAACTTCGATGTGGTCGACGCCTGCGGCAGCGACTTCACCAAAGTGGCAATCAAGGAGTTCAGCGCCGACGCACGCGACGGCCTTCTTGAAATCAAGTTCACAACCGACGACAAGCATGATCCGTCCGCCAAACTGGTCAACGCCATCGAGGTGATTCCGGAGAGAAATTGACGGATGGTTTCATTTCCCTCTCATATCTTTTATTCGCGCCGGATCCAATTCCCGTAGGAAACAGTCAAGCTGATGGATCAACCGCATCTCCGCGGGGGCGTGGGCGTCACTGCCAAGAGTGAAATAGCATCCCGCCCTCTCCGCCAGTTTAAGAAAGCGGAGGGGGGTTTCCACGCTCCACAACGACAGGCACTTGCGGGGAGAGGGGAGAAACGATGCGGTTATTTCCAAGGCGACGCCCTGTTCCGCGGCGGCACCACAGACATCCAGCAGTTCATGATCCTCAATGGCGGCGATAATCGCGTCATAGTGCTCCAGAAAACCTAAGGGCAGAAACGGATGGGCGATCGACGTGGCAAGCCCACTCTCCACGCCGGACAGGAAGAAGTTGATCAGGTGCTGCGCGACGCCTCGGGGCGTTTTGTCCAACGGCGGCTCCACAAAACCATCCATGTGGAAGTGCGAGCAGGAAAGAAGGACGAAATCGAGCTGCTCTGCGAACCCTTTCGTGACGCCGAACCTCCCTGGCGAGATCGTTTCACCTTCACAACCGACAAGCGTTTTCAGCGAGGATGAAACAAGCGCCAACTCCTCGCGCAGCAATCGAATGTGGCTCTTGTCCTGCGGGAGATACCACGGGGAAGGAGCGATGTCCGGATTGTCCCAGATATGATCCGAGAACCCAATCACCTCAAGCCCCAGCACCGCCGCCTCCTCCACACATTTTGCCGCCGTGGTGTTACTCTTGTCGTGGCAGCAGGATGAATAATGCGTGTGAACGTGGATGTCATATGGTATGCGCATTGAAACGTCTCCATTGTGGTTTCAGCGTGGCAAAGTAGTGGACGCATGCGTTCGAGAGTCGCCTTGTTCAATTAACCGGCTTCGCCGGAACCACTCGTTCACACTCGTGGCTCTGTTCATACGCAGCGAACCGAGCCCCGACAGTCATGGAGGGGTTGCGACGGGTGAAATAGCAAATACGATGAACTTAATTGTAGAAAGGCCTGAACGTGGTCGTTGGCTCGGCGAGCACTTCATAGTAACTGGACCACGTGATGTGCCAGTCGAAATAGAGGATGTTCGCCCCGAGGTTGTGCCGGCCATCGCAGTTTTTCCCCACCAGCCACGGATTGAAATAGAAAACCTGCGTGGTGTCCATAAGCCACACTCTGGTCGACGGACTTCCAATCCGCATGAGTCTGCCGTTGGAGATGCCATTTTCGGACGGGACATAGCTGCCGTCGTTGGCGGCGGCGATGCTGGGCGCGTACGTGGGATCGAAGCCTGTTTTCACTTGGCAATGAAATGAGTTTGGCTTGAGCACGTTGAACGTGTCGTAGTCGACCGGTTTGAGGTTCTCATACGGGGCCAGCAAATAAAACCATGAGCCGAACTCGGCGGCGGCGTAGCCGCTCCACATCCCACCGTTAACATACGCGAAAGGCAGACGGCCATTGTAGTCGTCGGTATAGTACTGCGTGTGCAAACCCAGCTGTTTCAAGTTGTTGGCGCATGCGATCTGCAACGACTTCGCTCTGGCGTTTTTCAGGGCTGGCAGCAGCATGGCCGCCAAGATCGCAATGATCGCGATCACGACCAGCAGTTCTATAAGCGTGAACAGTATCGAAGTCACACCATGGATTGCGCGGGCATTTCTCATTGCGAGCCCTCCTCATCGATTGACTGTTGCACGCGTTTCACCACCTCATCTGGAGGAAGGGCGGCTTGCGTGGCGGAGACGGCATCCGAGTCGCCATCGAAATGGACGAGGAGGAGCGTTCCGTCTTCGACAGGAAGTGGCTTCCCCTCCCGCCCGAGCTTATAGCCCGCCTCCACCTCGGATGGCTTCTTAGGATAGTTCGAGATTCTCACTTCGTCCACCATGCCGACGAAGCCGTTTGTCGAGGAGGTGCTGGCGGTGTTGTGACCAATCTCCATATTCAAATCGCCATCCACCCAGTTTTTCAGAGTCGTCACGTTGTAGGCCGCGTCTTTCAGTTTGCCGTTGACATACAGCTGGACAAGGCACTCGCCGGGCTTCGTGAACCCCCAGGCGAATGCGAGATGATGCCATTCCCCCGGCTTCAGTGCCTCGGACGTGGTCGCCACCCGCGCATATGCCTCAGGGCCGGCAGCCCCCTTTCTCGATAGAGAGAAGGCTACCTTCTGTTGACTCAGAGACACCACGAGCCACGTGGGGGCGTTCGTCCCTACCGTGAACAGGAAGGAGGTGTCTTTAAGCTCAGTCGGATTCGCCCACATTTCAAGAGTGCCGGCATTGGCCTTGATGTGCTGGGACACGTAGGAGACGCCGACGGCGCCGTTCAACACCACGGCCTTGCCCACCTTGCCTTCGCCATACACAGCCGGAGAACGTAGGGGCTTGACGACGGTGTCGGTGAAGGCCGTTGTCGCCAGCAGGGCGAGAGATAGTATGGCGTGGAACTTCCCTGTCCTCATGGCGTGCCTCCCTGCGTTCCGCCGCGCGCCGCCTCCAGTTCCTTCGACGCCTGTCGCATGATGACAAGCTCATGCGCCAACTTCAGCGATTCGCCGGGAGCGAGTTCCTTCTCAAGGCCGAAAAGCTCGAGATTGAAGCTGTCCTTACCTGTGATGCAGAGATAGGGATTCGCCTCCTTGGGGTCGAAAACCTCGGCGACGCCGACATCCTCCTTCTCGTTGATCACAGCCAGAAAGCCGCCCGACGACGCGCTCAGCACGTCGTTCAGCGCGCCCAGTGTGGTGCGCTTCTCCGTTCCATCAGCTTCGGCGAAGAGCACCGCGAATGAACTACAGGCGTCGCCAAAGGTGAAGGCGGGATGCGTCCGCAACCGTATACGCTTCTTCTCCTTGCCGGAATTCGTCAGTACGGACGACACGCTCAGGCGCCGTGAATCGCCTTTTGGCAATGCGATTGTCCTGACGAGGGAGAAGCTGTCGACCGAGCCCTTCATCACGATTGCGCTTCCCTCTTTGCCGTCCTTTGGATCCACACAAAACGGGGTCTCCCAGCCGGGATCGCCGAAACTGTTGCCGACGTATTCCTCGTAGCCGCCATAGTTGATGTATTTCTGGCCGATGCTCGCCTCGACGGCTCCGCCTTCGAGACCTTTCAAATAATTCCTCCCTGTCGCCTTGTCGACGATTTTGACGATTCTACCTCCGAGTTCAGGAAGGATCGAAACTTTCAGGCTATCATTCTCCAGGTGCGCCAGAGGGATTTGACGCTTGCGGGCCCGGAACAGCGTGCGCTCGAACTCGGGCGTGTATTTTCCCGTGTCCATGGCTTGCTGCGCGATGATCTTCCATTTTTCCTCGGTGACATCCGTGCCGTCCACATTCATCACGTAGCAGTCCGCCTCGGCTTTTATGCGCACCGTCGCGTTCGCGTCAAGCCCAATATCGCCGGCGAGCCCTATGTTGGAGATGGTGTGCTCGAATGTCTCCTTGACCAGCTTGAGTCGCTCTTTCTGAAGAGGCTCGAGGGGGCAGGCTTCGGCCTCGGCAAGCACTGCGCCGCATTTCTGAATAAGCTCTTTTGTAAACACCTTGGTCGACGGCGCCGCGATGTCGGCGTATAGCTGGGGATGCCAGGCGGCGGCGGCCACGGCATCCTCGATCGTCCGATAGTAGCGCTCGACCGGAACGGCGGCGGCCCCGAACATCCCCGCGCAATAGTCCTTGAGCAACGCGTCAAAGTCTTGGGTTGACGACCAGGCGAGTCTCGCCGTAAGATAGAAAGGAAGAATATTGTGCCGCCAATATTTCGGCGATGATTGGGTGAAATACCAGTTCACACCCCTGCCGTGAAGGTAGGCGAACGTGTCCCTGACACGGTAGATGACGGGAAGCATCGCCGGACTCTCCGCATTCTGCGTGGAAGTGAAGTCGCCGAGGAGGAAATACTCCCAGACGCCCATTCTGCCCTTCGCCGATTCCGCCCATGTGTCAATGGTCGATTTTTCCTCGGCGTTTGCGGGGCATTTGTCGACGCCATGCGCATAACATCCATGCAGGCAATACTGTAGGAGGACGTTCTTCTCAAGAGGAATTTTGGGATTGAGCACGTAGTTGGCATAGGCCGGGCACAGGATGAGGCGGTCGGGATACTTCTCGCCGACAATCCGCGCGACGGCGTTGGCGAAGGTCACCATCCGCTTTGACATCGAGCCCTTTTCACCGGCCATGAAATTCATCCCGCCGAGCTTTTTGCATTCTGGGCATTCACACCATTTGATCGCACCGTCGTTGGGCCAGACAGGCACCACCACCCCGTCAGGATTGCGGCTGAACCAGTCGATGGCGAAGTCGGCGCATTTCCTGATCACCTCGGGGTTTGTGGTGCAAAGATTGCCGCCCCCGTAATAGGGCTTGCCGGGAACCCCCATCTGCAACCTCTCACCTTTGTACAAGGCGTAGTAGTCCGGATGCTCGGCGAAAAACTTGGCGGTGGGCAGCATGTGGTCAAGATTGTGGCAGTGCCATTCCCATTTCATCTGCCCGCCCCGCTTTGACCACATATCCCGCTTCTCCTTGGGAAGGGTGGTGATGAAACGGGCCTCCCGCGCCGCGAAGTCACGGTTCAGACGGTTCTTGGTACACCAGTCGACAAGTTCCTCGATGGACACTCCTTCGAACGGCCCGAGGTCGATCTCGCGTTGCACGAAGTCCGGGGTGAACACCTTCTCGTCGTACGGGAGGGAAAGGGTTTTGACCATCGGCACATGCTCGCCGATCTTTCCCGGGAAGAACCACCGACATCCTTGCGTCTCAAGGAATTCGTACACGCCGTACAGCATTCCCCGGTCCGAGCCGCCGGTGATGATGACAGTGCCCTTGTCGTCTTTCTTAATAATGAAGCTATCACTCCCCGGCCCCGCCAGCGAGGCGTCGAACCTGTTGGCCAACGGCGCGGCCAGCGCGGTCCTGCCGACATTGATGACTCCCTCTGCCGGAGGCGCCTCGTCCGTGAGTATTTTCAGCTCGGCGCCAGTCATCGCCGCCACGTAACGTCTCAACTCCTCGGCGGCGAACCGCTCAGTCGGCGTCGCTTTGAGCGGTACGACGATGGCCGTCGGAGTTATCACTCCTGCGACGGCGCTCCGCATGCTTGAGTTGGCACTATCGGCGGATGCACACCACCCATGAACGGCAGCAAGCGCAAGTAGTAAAAACGAGATGGATCCTCTACCACCGTACCGACATGCCGTGCTGTCCCACATATCATCCCTCCCTCGTTTAGTTTATTACAGTAACACTCTCGCCCGTAGGCGACAGCTATTTTACTATGAGAATGCGCCACACACCTCAGCATTACATTAGGCGGCTCCGCCACGGCGACAACCACTCGTCCACACTCGTGCCTCTGTTCAGACACTGCAAACTGAGCCCCGAAAATATTGAAGGGTCAGCCGCAAAGCGACACCACATTGAGCGGACTACAACTACCGAACATCAGGTAACTAGTTACTTAGTATAGCCGTTCTCGCTGTGCGTGTCAAGAGCAGACCTACATACGCTTGAGTCAGCCAACCACGCCACCAGACAACTATGCCACTATTGGCGTGTCGCGCTTTCGTCAGGTTTCGTTCCACTGCCTGCCGGGATTTTACTCCCCCCTCTTGACAAGCCCCTCGCATTCGTTTATAATGGTGCTGGTAACTAGTAACCTGCGCATCTGTGGAGGCTGTCATAATGAACATCAGAAGCATTGCCAGGTTGGCCGGGGTGTCCGTGGCGACGGTCTCCCGGACGCTGAGCGGGAAGGATCCCGAGAAGGTGTCGCCGCGCACCCGAGAGAAAATCCTCTCGATATGCGAGGAGCAGCGGTACTCACCCAACGTCCACATGCTGCGCATCTCACGCAAGTGCGCCGGCACCGTTTCCTTTCTTTTCCCGCCGGACAGTTATTACAACAACGACCGCTCCGGCGAGCGGATGGACGACAATCTTGGCGCGGCGATCATGGGAGCGCAGGCGGAGCTTGATCTCAACTCGACCTCGCTCCTGCTCACCTCCATAAGCGAGCGGTTTCTTGCGGAGAAGGAGTATATCAGGCTGCATCGCAGCAAGACGGTTGACGGCATGCTGATCTGGGGATGGACGGAGCAGGTCAAATACTTGGACGAGCTTGTCGCGGAAGGGATTCCGATTGTCATGCTCCAGGGAAATCACGAGGGGCGAATCGTCAACTCAGTGAAGACGGCGGACGAGGAGGGGATGCGGACGCTGGTGGACTATGCGGTCAAGTGCGGACATCACCGCATCGCCATCTCCGCTCCGATGCAGACCTCGTCCGCCGGCAGGGAGCGCCTCGCAGGGGTGCGCAACGCGCTCCGCGCCCATAAATTGTCTCCCTCGTGGGTATCGAAGGAGAGGGATTTCTCCGTCAAGGCGGGCTATGAGGCCTGCAATGAAATCCTCTCCGCCGCTCCCGACACGACCTGCGTCATCGGGCAGAACGACCTCGCCGCGCTCGGGATCATCAAAGCCGCTCAAGCAAAAGGATGCAGGGTACCGGAGGATCTGTCCGTCACTGGCGCCGACGGCATAGACCTGTATGGGCAAGTCGATCTGACGACTTATGCGGCGCAATCGTTCACCGTGGGACGCGAAGCGGCTAAGCTTCTGAAACTAACCATAGACGAGCCGGACAGAGCGCCCGAGCAGATCCGAGTGCCGGTCCGCCTCATTGAAGGCAACACGGTTACCACACTCCGCAAAAACACTCCGAGGGCGTGATGATATGGGGCGGCGTGTTTGCCAGGGATGATCAACTGGCTTATAAACGCGTCGGACAGATTGTTTATGGTGAGGAACTACTCAAGACCAATGAAAATCTGAAGAGCGGGCAAAATGCGTACGGAGGTACTGCTATGGCTCCATACATCATAGCGGATGCAGCTTCAGATTTTCACAAGCGAAGCGGGCAGATTGTTTATAGTGTGGACGACAATTCCAAACCATTCCGAGTAAAAAAGCGATGGTGTTTGCCGCGGACATATGTGTGAAAAATTCATGGCACGCCTTTATCTCGACCAACATGCTGTTTGTCGACGGCCATGTGGACATGCTGCAGACCCCCTATCCGGAAACCTCATGGTACTCTGGATGGGAAGGCTTCGAATTCTGATGCCATTCACCACTCACGATTCACTATTCACAAGCAAAAGGAGATTGTGGCAATGAGCGGATCATCGAGGCTTTCCTATCAAGTCAACACCGTGGACTGGGATGGGAAGACGATCAACAAACTTTCTGACGCAGAGATCAGCCGCACGTTTGACATCTTGCAAGACTGCGGCGTCGACATGGTGATGATCTCCGGCTATCATCTCGAGGAACCGGCAAACTTCGACATGAACGCCGAGACGAAGCGGATCGGCGCCGAGCTCGCGGCGCGCGGCATGAAGGCCGCGCAGCATCACGGACTCAGTTCGACCTATGCGCCAATCGGCTCTCCGCAGGACGAGGCCATAGAGCACATATGCAGATGTGTCGATTTCACCGCCAATCTCGGAGCCGAGGCTTTGGTCCTCCACACAGGACGAATTGCGGGACATTACACAGCCGTGCAGCCACTGCTTGATATTTTTCAAAAGGAATGCGAGACGCATGGCATCGACCGCATGATCGAGTGCTGCGCCGAGAATTTCCGAATCGCCGGGAAATACGCCCAAGAGCGCGGCGTTAAGATCGCCCTTGAGAACGTCGATCGCTTCGAGCCGCTCGGGAACATGAAGGAACTGCCCCGGCTTGTGGAGATGGTTGATTCCCCCGCGGTGGGCTACTGTCTTGACTCGGGGCATGCGCACTGCTGTGGAAGCGACCTGATCAAATGGATTGCCATCATGGGCGAAACGCTCTTCACCACCCCCTTCCATGACAACCACGGCCCAAATGATGTAATCCGAAACTCAACCGGCTTCGTCCCCGCGCATGGGGTCGACGAGCATCTGCCGCCCGGCTTCGGCACCATATCGTGGACCGATGTGATTGCGGCATTGTCGAAAATCGGTTATCGCCATCCTGTCAACTTCGAATCCGGTCCGTGGCCGGGAATGGAGCCGGCGGAGGGGTGGAAGGCCGCCATCACCTACTGGCGCACCTGCGAGTATCTGGTTGAGAAAAAGCGCGCCAAGAAGGGCGCCTGATGGCTTTCTGCCCGAAGGGGCTCTGAAGATTGGACAAAGTTCGCATGGAGGACGGCAAAGTGGGGCGCGGCTCCCTCCGCGCCATGGGAATTCGGCGCAAAAGGTGGTGCGCCCCACCAAAACAGCTATCCCAAGGTAGCACCAGGACGGCGCACCCCTGGGCTTTGATACGCAACCCCTTGGGGTAAATACGCACGCAGGAAGTCGTAAAACGATTCCCCTCTTATATTCAATCATTTTCAACGAAGAGGAAACTCTATGCGGAAGCCGCTCACATTCATCGTAGGCGTGTCGTTGCTGGTGGGCGTGCTGGGGTCTGTCCTGGCTGCCGGCGAGGGCGACTACGTCTGCGACGGAACGAAGTTGTGGAAGTGGGTGGACGGCGCGCTGGTCGACGCGGGGAAGCAGCTGCTGGCCGACGACTTCTCCGGCGACCTCTCGGCGAACTGGAACACGAAGGGAGTCGCCCATTGCTGGAAGACTATAGACAAAAGCCTCGTCACGGCGGGGTATGGTGGCGCGCTGGATCTCAAGGCCGATCCCGGCGAGGCGTATGTCCTTGAAATCAAAATGAAGATCCTCGAGAATGAGCCACAAAAGGATGGCGGATTCGCCGGTGTCAACGCATCGGGACTTCTGCTCACTCTGCAACCCAGCAGAATGTGGTGGCAGTATAAAGTACCGGGCGAAGAACGCGGCCGAGGATCATGGAAGGACATCCCCGTGCCATTCGATCAATGGTACGATTTCAAAATCGTCAGACGCCGCGGCGGAATCTACCAGTGGTTTGTCAACGCCGACAAAGTCTGCGAGGTCATTGCTCCCGAATTGAAGGGAGGTGTCGCTCTTCACGCCAACCGCATGAAGACGGCGTACAAGGATGTCCGGCTGTACCGCATCGACGCGCCGGAGAGCCAGAAGGTGGAGGGAAACCTCAATCTGGTGAGGAACAGCTCCTTCGAGCAGCGCGTCGACAGCCTCGCCCCGTTTTGGATTCCCAACCGCCTGCGTGACATTCCTTTCACCTATGGCAGCATGGAGAAATTCGACAAGGCGTGGGCGCTTGACGACACGGTCAGTTTCGACGGGAAGACATCCCTGCGGATGGGCGGCAGCAAGATCAATGGCGTGAGGAGCTATTTTTGCGAAGTCCAGAAGGACGTCCCGTTCACCATGTCGGTTTACCTGAAAAGCAACGTGGACAAGATGCCTGTCGAGCTGGCGATGCCGGGGGCGAAAAAGAGCGTCGAGGTCGGCCGCGAGTGGCAACGATTCTCCGTCACCACAGAAAAGATGCCGGCTCAGCGGATATGGCTCTACGTCACGCCGCAGTCTGAAGACACGGTGTGGGTCGACGCCGTCCAGCTTGAGCTCGGCTCCGCGCCGACCGGCTATAAGCCCAACCCCCTTGACGCTACTGCCGCCAAAAGTGAGACGGCACCGATCCAACCTCTCACGATTCCGGAGATCGCCGGGGCCCCGCTGATGAACGGTACGCTCGATGACCCACTGTGGAACAAGGCGGCGTCTTTTGAACTGATGATCCCCGGAAACCTCCCCGGCCGGCGCGTCACGCCCAAGGAGCCGACGAATGCGCTGATCTGCCATGATGCGAATACGTTGTATATCGGCATCCGCTGCGCCGACTCGGACGTCAAGACCATCAGAACGAACGCCAAGGCTGACGACAACGGCGACATCGCGGCCGACGACAGCGTCGAAGTGTTCATCAGCAAGACGCTCGGCGACAAGGCGTTTTACCGTTTAGTCGTCAACTCGGCGGGAGCGAGGCTGGACACCAAGGGTGACGACATCTCATGGAGCGCCGACTGGACCGCCCGCGTCGCTCAGGGGGACGGTTGCTGGACGGTGGCGATGGCCATCCCCCTGTCTGCTCTTGAACTAACCCCAGCCACCGGCGGAGTATGGGGCGTCAACCTGTGCCGCGGCAATCCCAGGACGCAGGAGTATTCCTGCTCAGGACCGGTGACACGGAGCGGGATGTATTTCCATCAGGCCGCCAATTTCACCCCCGTCCACTGGGACGACACCGGCGTGTTCCGCCCATTCTGTTGGAAGTTTGAAGGCATGGCGTTCCGAAGAGAAGACACCACCACCTTGAGCTTGGTTGGCGAGGTGGTGAACTCCAGCGGCAAAAGCCAGGACGTGAAGGTTGTGGGTGATGCCTTGGGAAAACATGTAGAGTCAGCGCCGCTTTCAGTTGGCCCAGGGGAAAAGAAGATTTTCTGTCTGCCCGGTTTCCCTGACACAGGGGCCAAAGATTGCATCGCCAGACTGAAGCTTGTCAAGGCTGGAAACGGCGAACTCCTCCGTCAGGAGGTAGTCCGCCCGCCCCACGTGTCGCTTATGCAGGCCACCCTCGACAGATCATATTACACCTCGGAGAAAGAGGCGTCGATTCATCTTTCCATCGCGGCGTCGGAAAACATCCTTATAGATGTGAAACTTGTCGGCGAAGTCCGCCACGACGGTAACGTGATCCATTCCTTCACGAAAAGGGCTTTGGAGATCTCCAACCTGATTCCCATTCCGTTGACGGACATCCCTGTGGGGACGTATCAACTACGGCTCTCCCTTCACGACGGGAGCGGGAAGGAGATCGCCGAAGCCTCCGACACGCTGCGGAAACTGGCGCCCAAGCCCAACGAGGTGAAAATAGATCGTATCAGGCGTATCATCCTCGTGAATGGCGAACCGTATTTCCCCTTCGCCCCGCTGCAGGTGTTCCACGTCCCATCCACCAGCCCGTATGGGGATTACGATGACAAGATCGAGACGATGATCAAGTACTGGGCGGACAACGGCTTCAAGACGTTGGTGGTTGGGACGAACGTCGACCCTGAGAAAGGGAAATGGGGTGAACGCATATGGGACAAGGCCTTCAGCAGCGCAGACGCCCATGGGATCAAGATTATCACCTTCTGGACGGGCAACTGGCCTGCCGTGCTCTGCGACCACGCCCGGCTGGAAGCTTTGATTAGTCGTTGGAAAGATCAGCCCGCTTTGCTGGCATGGGTTTCAGCGGACGAGCCGGAAATCTATTCAGTGAAACCGGAAGACGTGGCTGCGGGTACCATGAAAATAAAGCAGCTGGATCCATACCATCCCGTCTTCATCAACTACACGCAGATGGGGCCTGGATCCCGCTACGCCGGGCTGCCCGGCGACATCATGTCGCTCGACTACTACCTCACCGCCTCAGAGGGCCGGACGGTGAAAGACACGTTGTCCTTCGTCGACGCCATGAACGAGGTGGCGGTGCCGATGCACACCCCTGTCTGGAACTTCATCGCCGGCTCGAATCTAGACAACCATCCCCGCGAGCCGTCGCCGGAGGAGCAGACCGCCCAAACATACGGAAATGTGATAAAGGGGGGCAGCGGGCTCAAGTATTTCTTTGGACAGCTCGCCGGAAAGAAGCACTGGAAGCGTTTCCTCGAGCTCGACAAGGAATTGCGCGAGCTTTCGCCTGTCTTCCTCACCGGCGAGGAACTGCCACTGATAAAAAGCGACGCGGCCGACATCCTTGTCATGGCGCGACGCCACAACGACGCCACGTACCTGCTGTGCGTCAACGTCGACGACAACCCGCATACAGGAGTCGTGGATCTTTCTCCTCTGAAGCTCCCCGGCTCGGATGGCGGGACGTTCGCATTTCTCGGAGGACTCTTCTCCTCATTTCCAACCGCCACCGTCCTCTTCGAAGAGCGTGAGCTCCCCGTGAAAGAGAATATCCTGAAGGACGACTTCGCCCCCTTCGAACGGCATGTGTACCGTCTGGGGAAATGAGTGTTATTCAAGCCTCATTGAGTGTACCCGTCAGTCTTGCATTGACAAGTATCTACGCACCCCCTATACTATAATCACGAGTGATTGCATAGTGCTGTCAAAATCGGCAGCATAAAACTCTGGAGTCCTGCGATGAAGACGTTGACGCTGAGAAATGTCCCTGACGAGGTGGTCGAGCATCTCTCCTCACTTGCGCGCGAGTCGCGGCAAAGCATGAACAAAGTGGCTGTGCAAGCCATGCGGCGCAGTTTCGGGCTCGACGCCCCCCCCCGCCGCAAGCGCGATCTTTCAGCTTTCGCCGGTGGCTGGAGCAGGAAAGAAGCGGCGGAATTCGACAAGGCGACCGCCGCATTCGGCAAGATTGACGAGGAGCTTTGGAGAAAATGAAATGTTGCCTTGACACCTGTGCGTATTCTCGCCTATTGTCTGGCAACGGCCGGCTTCAGTTGTTTCTTGAGGAGGTGGAACTGCTGGTGATTCCTGTTGTTGTGCTCGGTGAATTGCACACAGGTTTCGAGGGTGGTACCCGGAAGGCGGAGAATGAGGCGCGACTGGGCATGTTTCTGGAGACTTCCGGTGTGCGCAAGCAGGATGTGACATGGGATATCGCCCGGCGTTATGGGATACTTGTCAACCATCTGCGTCAAAACGGAATGCCGATGCCGACCAATGACATATGGATTGCCGCCACGGCACTGGATATAGGGGCGCGCCTTGTCACCTACGACGCCCATTACCAGCATATACCCGGCCTCCTGGTGGAATCACCTTGAGCGCATTCCACTCAGCGCGACTGTGAGCTTTGAGCATCCCGCCTCAGTCATGAGGGGGGATCATCTACTCCCGATGCCGCTCCTCCGGATCTCGGACGGCGTGCGGTTGGTTTTCTTTTTCATAGCTTTCCACAGGTGGCTGCTATCGCAGAAGCCGCTTTCGGCGGCGATAGCGGCAAGTTTCATCGAGCGGTTTTTCAGAAGCTCGACCGCATGGCGCACGCGGAGTTCCATTACATACTCGGCCGGGCCTATGCCGAATGCGGCTTTGAACCTGCGCGACAGTGTCCTCTCAGACATCCCGGCCACACGCGCCAGATTGCGTACCTCGATTTTCTCGGTGTAGTGGCACCGTAGGAATCCCGCCACTTTGTTCAAAGTCCAGTCGGGATCGTCCCTGACCTCCTCCGTGAAATCCCGCGCGAGCAAAAGCACGATCTCCATGAACAGGGACGTGATCATGATGTGGTGCCCCCGCGCGCGCCTCCTCACCTCGCGTCGGATGCGCTCCAGGGCGCCCACCAGCAGCGGCAGGGATTGCCTCGAGGCGCGGGACACGATTCCCGCGCAGGGCGGCCCGCGCTGCCGGTCGACCGGATAGACCTGCTGAATGAACGGCAGGTCGCTCATCATCAATAGGGGAATCGGGACGGTGGCGTCGTACAGCAGATTGTACAGCACCGCGTCCTTGCTCGGTCCGCGGTACGTGTGGACCGCCCCCGGGTGGATCAAGAGGAAGTCGCCAGCGGCAAGCGTCGCCTCCGCATCGTTCGCCACGTGGATGATGCTTCCCTTGGCCACCAGCGCGAGTTCCGAGAACTCATGCGAGTGGGGCGGGCTGTCCTCGCGCAATCCCGACGCCGGCATCACCGTCACCGATATCGGAAAGTGCTCCTGAGGGAAATAACGGGATGAGCGCAACTTGTCCATGAAACCTCTCACTTTGTCTGTTTTATACCCATTATTGTCCGTTTAGTCAATTACATTCATAGGGAAATATCGTATAATTGTCTACAGAGGGGATTGTGGATGACTATTCAAATTCATTAAAAATCTAGGAGACAGGCATGGCTCGCACGCATAGTTGTACTCCGAACCCGCCGATCCCCAGTCGGACGCGGCGTCAGATTTTTACCCTTATCGAACTACTGGTCGTCATCGCCATCATCGCGATCCTCGCCTCCCTGCTGCTGCCCGCTCTCAAGAAAGCCAAGGACGTCGCCCATAAAGCCGTCTGCACCGGCAACCTGAAGCAGATCGGCACGGCTATCTCCTCGTATCTGAACGACTACGACGGATATTTTATCACGCAAGGGGTGCCGGGGTCCACCGAAGACATCAACTGTCCCTGGTCGTACGGGGGCGGCGAGGCTAACGGCCTGACCGCCACGCAGCGCCCACTTTATTCCTATGCCGGATCGGTCAACCTCACCAGGCAACATACCGCCAACACCGTGTTCTGGTGCCCCAAGGACATTGATGGGAACAATTACTGGTGGCCGATTGCCACCTACTATTATTGGTTCGGGAATAGTTATCACTACAACAATGCCGGCGGCCTCGGAGCTGCCAAGAACCGCAGCGACAACCTCTGGGGAAGCGGTCTGGGGGGGAAACGCAGCACCATGGTCGCCAGCCCAGGGAAGAAAGTGATGGTGTCCGACGCCGACTTCGTTGTGAAGAACTCCTGGCACGCCTTCATCTCGACCAACATGCTCTTTGTCGACTGCCATGTGGATCTGCTGCAGACCCCCTACCCGGGAACCTCATGGTACTCCGGCTGGAACGGATTCGAGTACTAACGTCTCATTCAACCCTTTGAGCCAGAGTTTATTTGTCCCCAAATACGTTTGTCATAATCATGTAGAACCGTTTTCACGAGGAGAGGTGGCATCATGTTACAGCGGATCATGGCGGTTGTAGTGACGGTTCTCGTAGGATCATCCCTGTGTTCCCAGGAGCGCGGGACGCCCATTTTCAGCGACAGTTTCGACACCCCCGCCACCTTCGCAGAAAAGTGGGTGCCGAAGGACCCGCGCGTCAAACCTGGGGACGGGCGGATCATTTTCCCCGACAACGGCACTCTCACAATGAGGGATCCCACGCCGCTTGAGTTCTATGCGGAGATGGATATCACGGTCGACATGTCGCATCAGCCCGACGAATCGAAATGGGGCGAGGCGTTCTGCGGGCTCATGATTGAGGGATTCCGCTTCATGGTGCAGCCCTGCGGACAAACGTGGATGATCTACCAGTTGAAAGGGCATGACAAGGCGCGCGGGGAACATGTGAAGATCGAGGGCTTCGAGCTGAAGAAGCCGGTGAAGCTCACGCTGATCCGGAAAGTCGACAAGGGGGCGGAGACGTACATCTATAAAGTCAACGGTAAGGACGCCGGTTCTTTTGTCAGCGATGCGCCGACGGCTATTCCCGGCACTGGCGGAACCGCGGACACCTTCAAGCCGTTGGAAATATTCAGCTACAAGGTGAACATGACGCTGGACAATTTCAGCATCTCCGCCGTCAAACGCTCCGCCGAGGACTCCCCCAACGTGATCTTCAACAGCTCCTTCGAGTACGAGAAGGACGCGTTCCCAATCTACTATTGCCGCTCCGCGTTCGCGTTCAACTATGCGAAAGCACCCACTATCCCCTATGAGAATTTCCTTGCCACATGGACCTTGGACACCGAGGAGAAGCATTCCGGAAAGCAATCGCTCAGGATGGTCTTCGATGAGAGTCTGGAAGGTCAGATTCTTTGGGCATGGGGTGCGGGAACCGTCAAAGACTCGCCTGGCGTGTTCAGCGTGTGGATGAAAGCTGACAAGGAGGACTTTCCTGTTACCATTTCGTACGGCAAAGGCAAGGAAGTCAAGGTTGGCACCACCTGGCAACGCTATGAGGTGGTGAACCCCAAACTCCCGGGGGCTGGGGTTTATTCGCCGGTGACGATTGCGTTCAACAAAGTCAAAGGCACCCTCTGGGTTGATGATCTTCAGGCGGAATTCCTCGGAACGCTGGATGAGGAAAGACTCAAAGCGGGAGACCTCTTCGCGACTCCGTACAAGCCTTCCGAGCTGGACAAACAACGATTCGGAAAGCAGGAGGTGCCTACGCGCCCTCCCGAGATCACGGTTGCGAAACTGCCTGAAGGGCTGCGGCCGAACGGAGACCTTGACACCTGGAAGGACAAGGCCGCCAAGCTGGACAAGTTTTATTTCAAGCTCCAAGAACCGCGGAACAAGACGGAGGCCTATCTCGCATGCGACGACAAGAATCTGTATATCGGTTATCGGTGCTTCTTCGAGGATATTTCCGTGGTCGATGTCAAATCCGACGCGCATGACTCCTTCAACGTGTTCGGCAAGGACAGCGTGGAGTTTTTCCTCGATCCGTCAGCCGACGGCATGTTCTTTCAGTTCGCCACCGACGCCGGCGGCACGCGCCTCGACTTGGGAAGGGGGCGCGATGTGGCCTGGAACGGCGACTGGAAGGCTACGGCACGGAAGAACGAGAAGACAAAAAGCGTCGACTACGAGATCGTCGTCCCGTTCTCAACGCTTTCAGACGCCGCCATGAAATCGCGCTGGTTGGTGAACTTCTGCAGGAACGACAGTTCGGTCAAAGAGCATCTCTCCATCGCCCAAACACCGATCCTTGGATTTCAAAGGACGGAATATTGGGCGTACGCGCAACTGCCTGCGGCTGTCGTCACCGCCTACTCGCTGGGCGTCACCTCGGGGGCGTATTCAGATGACGGCGATGGGGAGGTTGTATCGCTTTCAGTCAATAACCTGACCGAGAAGGAGTTGGCTTTGAACGCCGAGTTGTTTGATGCGCAGAACAATGCCGGAAAGCTGGCGGAGAAAGAGGTCGTCCTAAAAAAAGGGGCGAATGATGTCACCTTCCCGGTGAAAACAAAGACGAATAAAGTTCGCCTCAAACTGCTGGACAACGGCACACCTATGACGGATCAGGGCGTGACACTCGAAAAGCGAAACCCGGTTTCCATACTCGGACGGTTGAGCTATTACATGAAGGAGAAGGAGGCCGTTTTCAAAGTCAACACGAATTTGGCTGATGTTGACAAGATGACGGCCGTCCTCACTGTCGCGGGCAAGACTGTCAAGACGCCCGCCTCGCCCGAATTCAAGATCGCCATTCCGCTCGAGGGTATTCCTGACGGCTCGCACCCCGTTACCTTGGCTTTGATGAAGGGCGACCAGAAGGCTGCGGAAACCTCCTCGGAGCTGGTGAAGCGTCCTTTCAAAGAAGGCGCCGCCCAAGTAAACCATTTGACGCGCAGTCTTCTCCACGACGGCAAGCCGGTGTTCCAGTTCGCCCCCTTCTTCGTGTTCAGCAAACACAACACGGAGGGCTATGCGCGAGGAGCGGTCGACTTCGCCGACAAATACGGGTTCAGATATCTTCATATCCTCGTCGACAATCGAGCTATTGACCAGGCGGTGTGGGCTATCGGACATGCGAATGCAAAGGGCATCAAGGTGATGCTGTGGACCAAATATTATGATTTGACGGACGAGGAATGCGCCGCCCTTCGCCAAAAGCTCGATTTCCCCAATGTCATCTCGCAGATGGTGATGGACGAGCCGGAACTGGGAACTCCGTCGGATGTGGCGCGGGCTTTCCTTAGGAAAATGCGGCCGCTATATCCCTACCAGCCCGTCCACATGAACAACACTGTCCTTGGAATCCCGAATCGGTACGCCGATCTTGAGACGGACATTCTGATGCTCGACGATTATCTCACGAACATTGAGAAGCGGACTGTCGCCTCCGTGGTCGACGCCACCGACATAATGCGGAAGGCTGGCGCGGAGGAGGGGAAGCCCTGCTACTATTTCCTGGTCGGGGGAAACTTCCCGCTGCACCACCGCGAGCCCTCGTGCGACGAGCAGATCGCGCAAACCTATGGCAACATCGCCGCCGGCTGCACCGGTTTCTCCTATTTCTACGGCGTCCCCGCCACTCCCGGCAACTGGAAAGCCTATCTGCAACTCGCCAAGGAGATTCGGACCCTCAACGACATCCTGCTCTCCGAGGAGGAGGTTGCGCAGGCCAGTTCCTCGGCCGATCCGAAAAGGCTCAGATGCGTCACACGCAGGCATGAGGGATATGTGTATGTGATCGCCTGCAACATCGACGAGAAGGCGGCCGGCGAGGTCTCGTTCACTCTGCCCGGGGAACTCGCCTATGCCGGTGAGGCGGAGGTCATGTTCGAAGAACGTACGATTGGCGTTGTGGACGGTAAATTCTCAGACTCATTTCCTGGGCATTCCCGCCATGTGTACAAGGTGAAGATCAAATAAGGACGAGACGATGAAGTTCAAAATAGACTACGACAGCTACAAGTCCTCGATATATGCAGGGTGGATGGGCAAGAGCATCGGCGGGACCATCGGGGCGCGCATGGAGAACCACAAGGCCCGCATGAACCTGTCCATCAGCGTGTTGTGGCCTGACAAGATCATGCCGAACGACGACATGGACATCCAGATCGTCTGGCTGGAGGCACTGCAGGAGCGCGGGGTCTGGCTCGAGTCGTCCGACCTCGCCGAGTTCTGGCAGGACCGCTGTTGGTACAATTTTTGTGAATACGGCGTCTTTCTGAACAACATCCAGCGCGGCATCCCCCCTCCCCTTTCTGGAACGTGGAACAACCGTTTCTTCTTCGAGTCCGAAGGGTGCCCCATCCGGAGCGAGATATGGGGGCTGGTCTGCCCCGGCAACCCCGCGCTCGCCGCGGACTATGCGCGCAAGGACGCCCAACTGGATCACGGCGGCGCCAGCGAACTATGCGAGATGTTCCTCGCCGCCGCGGACGCCGCGGCGTTCTTCGACGACGATCTCGACCGCGTGCTGGACGCTGGGCTTGCCGTCCTGCCCTCCGAGAGTGTGGTCCACCGGATGGTGCGCGAGGTGCGCTCCATCTGCGCCGCGCATCCCCGCTTCGAGGACGCCTGGCGGCTGGTCGTGCGCCGTTTCGGCGACCGTGACGCTTCCAAGGCCATCATGAACCAGGCCATCGTGGTCATGGCACTCATACTGGGCCGCGGCGACTTCGCCGAGACCATGCGCCTCGCCGTCAACAGCGGATGGGACACGGATTGCACCGCGGCCACCGCGGGCGCACTGCTGGGCATCATGCACGGAGCCTCCATCTTCCCCGCCGACTGGGTCGAGAAAATGGGGAAGAACCTCGCCTGTGCCGTGGAGGTCAAGCACAAGACGGCCTCCTTCGAGACGCTCGTCGAGGACACCGCCAAGGTCGGTGTCGAGGTCGCACGGCTGCGCAATTGCCAGCTCGAGATCCTCAACGCGCCGGCCGTCCCCCTGCGCCCACGCCCAACGGCCGGCCTGCATATGCGTGTGAGCTACCCCGATGGACCATGGCTGCGCTCCGGGCGGAACACGCCGATTCGGCTTCATCTGGTCAACAACTCCGGTAAGACCATTGCGGGAAGGTGGAGCGTCGAGGCTCCAGAGCGGCTTGCCCTTTCTTGTGATGGTGGGACATTGTCGCTGAAGCCTGAAGAGGAAATCGAGGTGTGCGTTCACGCCGCGCCGAAACCCGGCACGATGTGGGACAAGAACCTCCTCTCCCTCAAGTGGGAAGGTCAGGATGGCGACAGCCGCACCTTTGTGTTTGGCTATGGCGGTGCGCGGCTTTGGCGGGTCTACGGCCCTTACTTTGACATGTGGGACACCACGAAAAGCGCCGACTGCCCCTATAACCGCGATGGCGTCTTCACCTTTCCGCAAGACGGTGATTCTTGGAACCACCACGTACGGCTGGACAAGCCCTATCTTGACGAGGCGCGGTTGCTCAAGGAGGACATTCCAGAGGAACTGCCCGAGGAGATTCAGGTCGGTGAGGATTACCTGGACGGCGCACAACTCGCCGGCTTCCGCGGCCCGGCGTGCTTCTACCTCGTCCGCGAGCTGGTCGCCGAGAAACCGTGCGACATCGCCTTCCACATCTCCTCCAGCGCGCCTCTCGTCGTCTGGTTCGACGGCAAGGAGATAGCGCGGCGGGAAAAAGGACGCGAGATGTCGCTGCAGGATGGCTATATCAAACCGGTCAACATCGGTTTCACGCCGAAACGACTCGTGATAAAAGTGGCGCGGCAGTGCGACTATCTCTCGCTGTGCGTCTCCGCCATGGTTGACAGGGGAGGCGACCCGTCGCGCACGCGCGGCATCTCGCTCTTCGCCGACTGCCTGGGCGATATGCCACTGCCATTATTCGTGTGATTCCCTCTTGACAAGCCATGCTCGTTAGCGTACAATGGCGGAAGGTAACTAGCTACCGTCCGCATGGGCTTCACGCTCGGCAATTGGGCGCCACTGCGGAATAATCATCAAGAGAGGCGGGTGGCGTATGGGCGGCAACGAGATCACGGCGACAGTCGGGACGCATAACGGGGGGATGTCGCTTTTCATCGATGGGGAGGCGCAGCCGTTCACGTTTTTTAAAATCACGGAGACGGTCAGCACCGAGGAGTTCCTCGAATCGGCCACCATTGAGATTCCGGCGATGGCGCGGAACGGCGTCAACCTTTGCTGGGTGCCGGTGTTTCTGGACTGGAAGGGACCGGGGGAGTACGACTTCACGGACTTCGACAAACGCATCACCACAGTCCTTGAATTGTATGACGCCCACACGCCTGTCAGCACGCCGCCCGCACGCATTGTCGTGCGGCTTCAAGCGGCGGTCTTTCATCCGCAGTGGCACATCGACACCCACCGCGACGCCAAAGGCAAACCAACCAACCTCATCCAGTTCCGAAATCCATGGGGGAAGATCGAAGGTTGTGGCTGCACCGAGGCGATATCGCCCGGGGACGATTTTTGGGACACGCACGCCGTGAACTGTCTCCGCGCCATTGTCGCGCATGTCCGTCAAAGCGGCTATGCCCATCGGGTGTTCGGCTGGCTGCCCTGCGCCTTCAACTCCAATGAATGGTTCATCCGGACGTTCGCCCCGGAGGCGACCTGCGACTTCAGCGCCCCAACGCAAAAGGCTTTCCGAGCGCGCCTGGCGAAGCTGGGGATCGAATGCGGCGACGCGCCGGTGCCATCGCCGGAGGCCTGTCAACGCTCGGGGCGTGGAGAGTTTTTGGACACCGTCAGCGGCGACGGTAGGCTCGTCGAGGAGTTCTCGTTGTGGCTCAACAACCGCATAGCCGACATCATCCTCAATTTCGCGGGAATCATCAAGAGACTTTACGCGGACAGTCCCAAGTTGGTAGGCTTCTTCTACGGCTACACCAACGAGTTGAGCTTCTTCCAAAACGTGTCGCAGTCGGGGCATCTGGCGTTGCGTCGGATTCTTGCAAGCGACCGCGTGGACTTCATCTGCAGCCCCTGCCAGTACCGCTACCGACGCGACGAAGGGGCCTTCACGTATAATTTGGTACTAGGGCCTTTCGCCCACTCGGGAGCCTGCCATGGCAAGCTGGTCTTCGCCGAGGACGACCATTTCCCGGTCTTCGCCCGCACGACGAACACGGACTTCTCGACCCGCGACGAATGGCATGACGAGATGTTCTTCCGGCGGAATTTCGCTCAAGTCCTCTCCAGCGGACAACAGATGTGGTGGTATAGTCTTGCTCCTTGTTGGTTCAAGGAGGAGTACCGACAGGAGATCGCCGCCCAGTTGCATCGTGTAGGGAAGGAGGCGCTCGTCAAAGACCGTGCTCCGGTGGCCGAGGTGGCGGTGGTGGTCGACGAACGGAGCATTCAGGCGATGCGGTTGAACGCCCCGTTCCAATCCCGACTGATCCTTGAAAGCCTTGCCGGCTGTTTTCCCACCGGGACGCCAGTCGAATGCCATGAGCTCATTTCCTTTCTTGACCACACCGATCACGCCCGTTTCAAAGTGGTCGTTTTTCTGAATCTGTTTTTGGTGGATACGGAGATTCTGGCCAAGGTCGACCACTTGAAGTCGAATGGCAGGACGCTGCTCTTCTCGTTCGCTCCGGGTGTCTTGAGCGGAGAGCAAGGCATGCGTCGCTTCTCCCTCGAAACAGCGAGCCAATTGGCGGGAATGGAACTAATTGAAGAGAAGAGGGAGATGCCGCTGAGCGTCTGGATGGATCCGGACCGAGTCCCCATGGCGGCGGGCGAGGATATCCGCTATGGCTGGCTGAACCCCGAGGTGCCCGTGAAACCCGTCATCGGAATAGCCGACGCCGCTGCCGTCCCCTTGGGATTCCTCCATTTGGGTGTCCCCGGCTTCGGTATGCGGAAACATTCCTACTGGACGTCGATATTCAGCGCGGCCCCCGGCATCCCACCGCCCGTGATGCGAACGCTTTTCAAAAATGCCGGCGTTCATATCTATAGCGACTCCGAGGATGTCATCTACGCCAACCACTCGATGATCGCCATCTCGGCATCCTCGCGCGGCGAGAAAACACTGTCGCTCCCGCATACGGCCACGCTCGTTGACGCCCTGACCGGCGAACAACTCCAGCCGGTCGACGGCGCCTTCCGAATGTTCTTAAAACGACACGAGACGAGGATATTCTGGACACTGTGAAAAGTAGACGCTCCCAGCCGATTCGCGCAAGGCGTACTCGTTTTTCTACGAGCTCAATCGACGAGCCCGTGGGATCGACCATGTTCAATGTTGTGGACTACGGTGCCAAGGCCGACGACGACACGGACAACACCGAAGCGTTTTCCGCATGCGTGAAGGCGCTCGTCGCAGCGGGCGGCGGGCGGATGTATCTGCCAGCTGGCGTGTACCGCGGAAGGATCAAAATCCCCCCGGTCTCCAAGCCGTTGCCAAGTTGGATCACCGTGGAAATCGTGGGTGAAATTGCGCCGACTCCGGTATTCGGGACGATCGGGGCGTTTCCGCTGTTGAATAACGGCGTCATCGTCAAGAGCCTGGCACGGACGGGGCCGGCGGTGGTCTCGGCCCAGCGTTGTTCGACCCATTCGTTGTTTTCGGACTTCTCGGCGGTCTGCGTGGTCCTCAAGAATTTGGACATCCGAACGTATGACGATCCCGGCATTGGCGGGGTCGACCTGCGCCATGCGCTTCAATGCCGACTGGAACATGTATTCATCAATACCGGGGTCTATAATGTCCAGGCCTCCAAGCCAACCCACGGAACCAGTGGGCTGATCACTCCGGCGTGCGACAATGCCGCATCGACGATCCTCCGCAACGTGGTCGTGAGCGGCTACCACAGCGGCATCGTCGTCCACGAACACACCGATGGGGACAACATCGTGGTGGCCTCCAACACCAACGGTTTGGAATTCGTCTTCGCCCATCACGCCTCACGCTTCGGCCGGGTTGGCGCCTACCGCAACACCCATCACATCACCGTTTCGGGGACACATGGATTCACGATCGAGCAACTTAACACCGAATACCCCGGCCCGGGACAGACGGACGAAAACAATGCATGGCAAACGCTCGTCAGCGACATCAACGATCCGAACAACTTGGGTATAGCCGACATCACCTACTGGGTGGTCAAAGGTGGCGTTGGTGCGATCGACTCATTCATCTGCGACGGCGGAGCTGCGATCCGTGCCCGGCGGATTGGTTCCGCTGGCAATGGCGCTCGATGACGCTAAGAAAACATGAAAATGGAGGAGTGGAAATGCGGGGAAGCAATCGTTGTCTTTTATCAATGGCGTCCACTCTTGTAATGATTGCGGCGGCGGAAGTCCGCGCCGATTCCACGCTGCCGGTTTTCACCGACGGTTTCGACAATGCGGCGTTCCTGGCGGAGAACTACAAGCCGACCCCGGTGGACGCCTGGCGGGCCGAAGACGGCAGACTGGTGGCAAAGCCGTCCGGGGTGGCGAGCGCGGCTTTGAAAAGAGATGTACCGACGGAGTGCGAAGTGGTAGTGGACGTGACCCCTCTGGAGCTGAAGAATGACTTTGCGGGAATAATCCTCCATGGCGTCAACTTCCTGATCCGTCCGGACGGCTACTGGTGCCCCTACCGTGTCGAAGGCATGGAAAAATCATTAGGCGCGGCGGTAAAAGCCGAACTCATTGCCAACAAGAAATACCAGTTCAGGATCGTCTGCCGGAAGGTCAACGAGGCGAAGATGTTCTCCTGGTTCGTCGACGACGCCAAGGTGGCAGAGTTCATCGAGTCGGGGAAGATCCAAGGCGCGGGCTTCGCCTTTTTCGCCAACAAGATGCCGATCGCCTATGACAACCTGAGCATCTCACGTCTTGTGCAGGGCGAGGTGTCGAGCAATCTCTTGGGCAACAGCTCCTTTGAGGTTGTGCGGGACGGCTATCCCCGCGGGTGGAACCTGGGCGACCCCACGCCAATGCTGGGAGTCTATGACAGCATTGAGAAATTCTGGCAGTCATGGGCGTTGGATCATGACGCGGCCAATGTCCGGTCCGGGAAGACCGCCCTCCGGCTTGATAGCAATGGGGACGCAGTTGTCCGCAGTGTGCAGTCTGGTGCAGCGGCAATTGCCATTAACAGTCCGGTCACCTGCAGCATATACATAAAATCCGATACGGATGATTTGCCCGTCAACATGATCCTCTGGGAGTCCTTCGGGAAATCCCACCGCCAGGATTTCAAGGTCGGCAAGGACTGGCAGCGCTGCCAGATGGTGGTGAAAGCCCCGGAGAAAAACAACATCCATCTGGGGGTTGAATTGAAGGCAAAGGGGACGATCTGGCTGGACGACGCCCAGATCGAGCTCGGGGATGCCGCAACCACGTACAGGCCGAGCGCCATGGAGTCTCTTCCATCCGCCACAAGTGAGGAAACCATAAGTTTCCCTGAGAAAATCGAGTTGCGCCGTTTCAAAACAAGTCCCTTGTTCGACGGAAAAATCGAGGACGTCTGGCAGGGTGTGGCGAAGACCGACAAGTTCCTCATCAAGGGGAAAAACGTCCCCGAGAACAAGACCGAGGCATTCCTGGGATGCGACGACGATAATCTCTATCTGGCGTTCAGATGCCACAGCGGCGATCTGGCCAAGATCAAAACGACCGCCAAGGAGGATAACAGCGGCGCCATATGGGCCGATGACTGCATCGAGATCTTCATCGATCCTGCTTTGAGCAGATCCAGATCTCTCCATCTGGGCTTGAACGCCGCCGGCGCCAAGGCGGCGGTGGACGGCAAGACACTGTCGAGGACTGACACCTGGGAAGTGAAGACCTCGCTGAACCCCGACGGCAAATGCTGGGAGGCGGAGGTGAGGCTGCCGTTGTGCATGCTGGGGCTGACTCAGGCCGGCGGCGACGAGTGGGGAATCAATCTTTGCAGGAACGATACGTCGAAGAGCGAGCAAAGCTGCACCGCCCTCACGCCGCGGATCAATTTCCATGACGTCGCCTACTATGGATCCATTGTCTGGCCAGAGGGGATGCTGCGGAAATTCGCCCTTGACGTCTCCGATCTGCGACTCTCGGAGGCGGTGGAGGCGGACAATCTTGTCGTCAGCGGTGTTGTGCGCGGCGCGAGCGGCGGCGACAAGGTGCCGGGCATCCAGTTTTTTGTGGCCGACAAGCCGGTGACGGAAAAGAAGCCGCTGACGTTAAACGACGACAATACCGCGGAGTTCTCGCTGGCGTGCGACAAGGGGCTGGCAAAGCAGGACACTGCCCTGACCGGCAAGATCGTCTCCCGCGAGGGGATGCTTCTTAAGCACTTCGAACAGACGGTCAAGCTGGAGAAACGCATCGACGCCTATACCCAGCGCAACTATTATATGAACGAGGAGAATGCGCTGCTCGTCGCCAATTTCAACATACCTTTTCAGCCCGGCATGGCAGGAGTGGTCGCCGTCACGGGCAATGACGGGAAACGCCTCTGGAGCGGGGACGTTCCCGCGCTCAAGCGGACGATGCGTGTCGATGTGCCAATCGGTTCGTTGCCTGTCGGCTCCTACGATGTGCAGTTTGACATCAAAAATGGAGACACGCTGCTGGCTTCCGCGCATGCGCCGCTGTTGAAAATGGCCTACCAGAAGAATGGCACGCAGATCGACCGGGAACGGCGCTGCATCATCGTGGACGGAAAGCCATTCCTGGTCATCGCGCCCCTCGTCCATATGTTCTCGCATCCACAGGAATACATAAGGAAGCTCGCCCGTCACTGGAGCGACGCCGGCTTCAAAACCATCATGGTGGTCAAGAACTCCACCCGCCCCGACTTCAAACAATGCTTTGATGACTTGCTGGCCGCCTGCGAGGAGCATGGCGTCAAAACCATCCTGTGGCCTGGATACGGCTGGAATGACGGAGCGGCCGCAGAGCCCATCGTCAGGCCGTTCATGCAGGCTCCATCGCTTATCGCCTGGCTGCCAGTGGACGAACCGGAGCTGTATACCACACCAGACAAAGTTATCAGGTGCATCAACGAATTCAGGAAGTGCGATCCATATCATCCCGCTTTCATGAACAACTCCGTCATGGGGATTCCAAGCCGCTACGCCGACCTGACCACCGACATCCTCTCCATTGATGACTACGTCACCAAATATGCGAGGGTGGCCGATGTCATCGCCAATGTCGCCACTATGACCAAAGTAGGCGAGAAGGAGCGGAAGCCGTCCTGGATGTTCTTGGAAGGAAGCAATCAGCAGCACCATGGGCGTGAGCCTACCGTCGGAGAGCAAGTGGCGCAGAGCTACGGCACCATCATAACGGGCTGCTCCGGCATGTATTATTTCATGGGGCAACCGTCATGCAAGCTTCACTGGGAAACGTATAAACAGATTAACAAGGAGCTACTCAGCCTGAGCGACGTGATCTTTTCCCTTGAAGAGGCCCCGACGGCCACCATCAACACTCCCGCCGTGATCGCCACGACGCGACGCCTCGGCGACAGCCTCTACGTCATCAGCGTGAACCTGGAGGATAAGCCGGTCGATGCGATCCTCCGCCTTCCTGACGGCCAGCGGATCGGCGGATCCGCCGAAGTCCTCTTCGAAAATCGCTCGGTCAACCTGAAAGGCGCTGCGATACGCGACAGCTACGCCCCGCACGAGCGGCATGTCTACAAACTCGACGCGGACGCCGCAGGCTGGTTCTCATGGCGGGCAATCCGCAATATGTTATGAAACCTGATGGGGCCATGGTCCAGTAGCCGCCTCAACTGAATCAAGAGGCTGGTTGTCTACGGCACAGTATAGGGATAGGAGAACGCATATGAAACTCTCTCTCAAACGGCGGAACCAGACAATTAGTAATTCAGTCGAGGTGAAAGCGGCGCCTTTCACCTTGATTGAATTATTAGTGGTGATCGCCATCATCGCCATCCTGGCGGCATTGTTGCTGCCGGCGCTGAGCAACGCCCGGGAGTTTGCGAAGCGCGCCTCCTGCGCCAACAACGTCAAAAGCGTCTGGTCCGGAGTGAGCGCCTATGTAGACGACTATAACGAGTGGTTCCCCTCCTACGACTATCTCAGCGCGCCGAATCCGCGGTTCTGGTATAGTTTCACCGAATACTATGTCACCGGCGACAACTACCCCCTCACCATCAACTCATGCCGAGCGAACTTCTGGCGTTGTCCGTCGAACCCGCTGTCGGACCAGAAGAGCTGGGGGTGGAACGATCTTCCCTACGGCTACAACGTCAATCTCGGCTATTTCCTGCGCGACGGTACCCCCGCCATGGCTGGCTGCCAGAAGGTGCGCATCGCCGAGGTGGTCAACCCCTCCGGGTGCATTCTCGCCGGCGATGGCGGGGGGTCCAGCACGGGAACGTATCGCTCCTATCTCGCTCCATCATGGGCCGTTCCCGGCAATCTGCATGGAGGTGGATGCAACCTAGCCTTCGTGGACGGCCATCTCGAATGGCGGTCTCAAACGTCGATCATCAAGATCAGCGTCATGACCGACGAGTTGAAAGTGCTGTGGAACCCCAAATGAAGATCCCGCATGGGCAAACTGCACGGAATGGCGTCACCGCTGGATAAAGAAAGCCTCATGCGGGCAGCGTCTCCCTTCTCACTCATCTGCGAAAACTGGCTGCTCCGCATTTTCCTTCGAACTGCTATGGACAAACGCCCCAGGATGGCATATAATCATGAGGGTAACTAGAAACCTTACGATGGTGTCATTGGGGTGGATGGAACTACTAGGGATGTCATGTTCGATCAAGATATTCACGCATTCATCACAGATAAGGAGTGGTGCTATGATGAGGAAAAACGTTCTCGCCGCCGCATTGTTGACCTGCATGACAGGTGTGACGCTTGCCGCCGAAGAGCTTCCTGGGATTCCGGTGTTCGGGGACGACTTCAACACGACAGGACTCTTCATCGAGAACTGGGATGTGACGAAAGGGGTGAAGTGCGAGGACGGGCGGGCGGTCATTCCGGTGGGCGGAACGATGACATTGCGACGGATCCCCGACGGCGACTTCGCCATCACCGCCGATCTGACGGTGGTGAAGTCCGAGGGCTCTGACATCGGCCACTGCGGGGTGATCATCGACGGGATCCACTTCATGATCACTCCCGCAAGCCAACCGTTCGCCAACACGGCGTACCGCGTCGGCGGCGAGGAAAAGTCGAGAGGCAACAGCACCAAATCGATACCCGACTTCGAGTTTGGGAAACCCTGCAAGATCACTATCTCGCGGGCGAAGCTTGGGGATGGGAACAAATATTCGTATAAAGTGAACGGCAATCCGGTGGATTCGTTCAGCGCCGTGATGCCGGGCAACGGGAAGATCGCATTCTACGGCTACAAGACCGGCATGTCCGTCGACAACTTCCAACTGTACGCCATCAAGGGAGACGGTTCGCGCAACTTGGCAGTCAACAGCTCCTTCGAGTATCTCCAGGAGGGGATGCCGAACTACATGAAGCCGCAGATCGGCGGCAAGTATCTGTTCGATGGCGCATGGGAGGACTTCCTGAAGAGTTTCGCCATCGATAAAAATGAGAAAGTCTCCGGCGAGAATTCCGTCCGCATGACATGCGGCGAGAAATTCCCGAAGTCAAACGGGGTGGGCACCCACGACGTGAGTGTGATGGCGAAGACGCCGGTGACCTTCTCCGTCTATCTGAAGGCCTCTGAGGACAATTTCCCCGTGTCGCTGCATATCTGGGAGCTGTGGCACAAGAACAGCAAGAAGGACATTAAGATCACGAAGGAGTGGGCCCGTTACTCGTTCTCGCTGGTCAACCCCGAGAAGGCGATTGTCCGTGGCAACATCAGGTTCGACAAGCCGGGCACCGTCTGGGCGGACGATCTGCAGATCGAAATCGGTTCCGAGCCGACCGCTTATCTGCCCAGCTCGCTGGACAAGGACAAGTTCGGCGGCGTCGCGAAGGAGGAGATTGCCATCGAGCCGGACATCGTTCTGAAAAAAACGGCGAAGGCACCGGCGATCGACGGCGAGCTTGAGGACGCATGGTTCAAGGACGGCGCGAAGATCGACACATTCTTCCTCAAAGGCGACCGGAACACCCCGAACAAGACCGAGGCGTGGCTGACCTGCGACGACGACAACTTCTATCTGGCGGTGCGCGCGCACGTGCCTGACACCGCCAAGGTGAAGGGGACGAAGTTCCCCCATGACAACCTTGGGGCGCATGGCGACGACTGCGTCGAGGTCTTTCTTGACACGACTTTCGGCCGCAAGCTGTACCATCACCTCACCACGAACGCCGCCGGCTCGCGCACGGACATGGGGCCCAGCAGGATTCTGGCCTGGAACGGCAAATGGGAGTCCTCCGCGAAGATCAACGAGAAAGAGAAGTCCATCGACTACGAGATGCGGTTTCCACTCGCCGACTTTGGCGGATTGGAACTGGCCTCCAAATGGGGATTGAACATCGGCCGCAATGACACCGACAGCAAACAGGTCTATTCGCTGACCCACACAAAGGAGGCGAACTTCCACGTTCCCGCCCTCTTCCCGGCCATCGTGTTTCCCGATGGCGTGGTGGACAAGTACAAAGTCGGCGCCACGGATCTCAGACTCCTGGCGGGGAAGGATGGAAAGCTCGCCGTGGCGGGCACGATCGGCAACCTGAGCGGGAAGGGCTTCGACGCGGAGTTCCGGATCGTCGACGGCACGTCGGGCAACGTCATCGGCAAGAAGGAGTTCAAGCTGGGAGGGGGGAACACCGAGGTGTCGGTGCCGGTGGATCTTCCCGCCGAAAGCAAGACGCTCGACGCCGTCGTCACGATCGCGGACGCGGGACAGCTCCGATGCGCGCTGGCGAGACGTCTGTCGCTGGCCAAACCGCTCGACATCTACACCCGCAACAACTACTACATGAACGAGGAGAATGCCGTCTTGGCCGGAACCCTCAACCTACCCGACGCCGACAAGCTCACCGGCAAGATCGCCGTGGCGG
>CAYTFM010000008.1:40430-44161 GCA_964436735.1 uncultured Victivallales bacterium
CCCCCACCGAGGCATTCACGTAGCCAATTCCGAACTTTCCCAGCAGAGAGCTGTCCGCGGCGCCCAGCAGAACATAATTTACATCTCCCAGCATCACTCCGCTCATGCTCACCACATTTAAATCATGGTTGCGGGAAAGTCGTTCGACGTCAAGATGGAGCCCGATTTCGCCTTCGACATTCCGCTGAAAGGCATTGAGAACGGTGAACACCACATCACCTTGGACGTGTACAACGGCGCGGAGAAGCTTGCGAACGGAACTGCCACACTCGTCAAACGTGAGTTCAAGGCCGGGGCGACGCAGATCGACCGCCAGCGTCGCTGTCTGGTGGTGGACGGCAAACCGTATCTGGCCATCACGCCGTTTTTCGGCGTCGACCGCGGGATAAAGCCGGCGGAACAGGATGTTGTCCTCAAAAACATGCTGAGGCTCCACAAGGAAATGGGTTACAAATGCTTTCTTGTCGGCGCGGTCGACGACACTCCAGTGCCCCAGCAGGCGCAGGCCTTCTTCGACCTGTGCGCGGCCGATGGCGTCAAGATCATCTACTGGCCATTCCAGTCGTGGAAGGCGCGGGAGAAGATGACACCCGAGCAGCGCTTCCAGACCATGAAGGCCGACAACATCATCGGGTGGATGGTGGTTGACGAGCCGGAACTCTACGCCAAATCCGAAGAGGTCGAGCCGTTTATGGAGGCTCACCGCAAGGCCAGCCCGTACACGCCGGTGTTCATGAACAACACCATCATCGGCATTCCGGGACGCTTCGCCAACCTCAAGACGGATTTCCTGATGCTTGACGATTATCTCACCAATCGGGAGAACCGCAAGGTCGTCGAGATGATTGACGCCACCACCATGATGATGGAGGCAGGCAGGGAGGACCGCAAGCCCGTCTTCTACTTCCTGGCGGGTGAGAATCTACCGAACCACTACCGTGAGTGCACCTACGCCGAGCAAGTCGCCGAGAGCTACGGCGTGATCATCGCCGGCGCCCGCGGCATCTCCTACTTCTGCTCGCTGCCGCTGTATCCGGAGGACTACAGGGCCAGCGTGGACGTCAACCGGGAACTTCTCTCGCTCGAGGACGTGATCTTCTCGCTTGAAAAGACCTCGAACGCCACGATCGCCAACACGGCGGTGAAGTCCATGACGCGGAGACTGGGCAACAAACTGTACATCATCACCCTGAATTCCGACAATGATCGTCCGGCGACCGTCGACATTGCGCTGCCCTCCGAGTTCGCATACGCCGGCTCCGCAGAGGTGAGATTCGAGAACCGGAAGATCGACGTCAAAAACGGCAAGATTTCCGACTCGTTCAAACCGCTCGAACGGCACGTCTACGTCGTGGATATCGCGAAGTGACTCCTCACACGGGAAACACATTCATGAAACATGTCAGCGTTGGCGGAATGAGCGAGGCGGTCTACGGGATCGAGACGCTCAAACGTATCAAAAAAGAAAAACTGGGCGACTACACGGTGCTGTTCTGCGGGCCGTGGGATCTGGAGAAACTCGGGCAAGTCGTGGCGTTTTGCAAAGAGAACGGCATGCGGTTCGTCATGGACGAGACGTTCAGCCGTCTCCGCGGCGTCCTGCGCGATCCCTATGCGGCGATCGATCTCGAGAAATACAACAAGCTCATCGCCGACGCCGGCGATCACTTCGACGGCTCGCTCTTCATGTGCGAGTTCGGCGGAATGATGCTCTACTGGCCGCCGAATTTCGTCAAGAACAGCCCGAACGTCATCTCGAAAACCGACTGCGCCCTCGCCGCCAAGAACGAGATGATGGAGAAACTACGCGGGCTCATGAAGAAGGCGGAGGGGACGGTCGTGATGCCGCCGCTGGTGTGCATCGAGGCCTCGGGCGGCATGTCGAAATACCTGTACGAGGCCGGATTCGACCGGGTCGACCTCGAAGTCACCTACGACCGCTTCACCGAGTTCTACTACGCCGCCACCAAAGGATCGACCCTCGCGTACGGCAAGGAGCGTTTCGGCGTCGACATGGCCATGGTCTGGTACGGCGGCAACACACATGACGAACTGTGGTTCAAACGCTGGCGGACTTCACTCTTCCACGCCTTCATCCGGGGGGCCGATCCGATCTACACCGAGCACGGGCTGATGGACTACAAGGCGCTGGGGAAGAATCTCGACGCCGAGACGGAGGAGGTGAAACGATTCCGGAAAAGCGTGGGGGAACTGGCCGCGTTCGCCGCGCGGCATCACCGACCCTCGCGCCTTCCCGAAGCACGTATCGCCGTCGCCTACGGCAACCTCGACAGCTTCGCCATGGGGCAGCCAAACGTGTGGGGGCAACGCGGTGAAGACGGCGTCAAAAGCGGCGCTGCCGAATGGTCGTGGGAGTTGTTCAACACGTTCTACCAAAAGCTCCCCTGGGAGTACCGCTACACCACCGGAGACGCCGACTATTCCGCCAACCCGCCGTTAGGACAGGTCGACGTCGTCCCCGCCGACAGTCCCGTCGACGACCTGCGGCGCTACGATGTCATCATCTTTCTTGGATGGAACACGATGACCCCGGAGATATACCAAAACCTCAAGGAGTTTGTCTCCAACGGCGGGCATCTCCTGTGCACGCTGGCGCACCTCGGCGTCAACACGAGACGCGGCGAACCGCTCCGCGTCATCAACGACGGAGATCTGCGGGATCTGTTCGGCGTGACGGTCGAAGGTCTGGACCATGAGGCCAAGGTCGGCGTGAAGTTCAAAGCCAACCCGTCCGCCGGAAACTATAGGTTTCCACTCTGGAGCGCCGTCTGCGATCCGAAGTATTATGACGGCGGCTTTCCGTCCGCCGCTCTGCGGCTTGACGGCGCCGAACTTCTCGCCGCCGCCGCCGAAAACTTCAGCGACGCATGGGAAAATCTGGACAAATCTCCCGTCCTTACCGCAAACAAAATTGGGGAAGGAATGGCGTTCCTCGTAAACTCTTTGGAGTATCCGGGGCATCACGGCGTGAAACGATTTTACCAGGATCTACTGCGCTTCTTCGCGGCGGCATGGCAGAAGGACATCATGGTAGAGTCGAGCGACCGCATCCGCTTCGCCGTCTATAATGAGGATGGGGTGGACGTTATCTACTTGTTGAACACCGACCCCTCCTGTGCGCAGGAGGCGATCGTGCGCACTAACGCAAGCGAAGCAGTCACCGTGAAGTTGAAGGCCGGACAACTGCGCATCTGTCGGCGACGGGATGGCCGCCTCGAGAAGGGCACGACCGCAACCAAACCGTGAAAAGGAAAATCATATGAGTAAGAAGATCTCGGCGAAGACGATCTTGTGCGACATCGACTCCACTATCACCGACATCAAGCCAGGAATGTTTGGCGGCGACTTCCGCGAAGGTGTCTTCCAGATGCTTTCCCGGCATATCGCACAGCGGATGAGCATCACCGAACCGGCGGCGCGGGAGACATTGGACACCTTCGCCAACAATCTGCTCATCTGGTGGGACTACCCGGACTTCATCTCGCATTTCTCGCTTGACGCCCACGCCGTGTGGAGTGACATGCGGCGACTTCACCACGAGGCGCTGTTCGTCCACGAGGATGCGGTGGAGATGGTCAAGGCGCTGAAGGCGGCCGGCAAGGACGTGCACATCGTGAGCAACAATCCCATCACGGGATGCCTGTTGAAGCTGGAAAGGGCAGGGCTTGCGGACCTACGCGGGACCTCCTACTTCGAGCGGATATTCGGCA
>CAYTFM010000008.1:44171-59807 GCA_964436735.1 uncultured Victivallales bacterium
TGTCACCAAAGGGATGAAGAGCCAGCCGAACCTGTGGCGCTGGATTCTCGTCAGCCTCAACGCCGACCCGGACGACGTGCTGACCGTCGGCGACAGCGTCAAGGAGGATTGCGACGCCCCCGCCAAGGCCGGTATAGGCAAAACCATCATCGTCGACAGGAAGATGGACCAGGACATTCTCGAAACGGACGGTCATGTCCGAGTGAAGAGCCTGACCTTCGTGAAAGACTTGGTGGCATAATGCGCAGCGCAAAAAAACTTGTGAGGACATATATGAAGAAGATTCCGGAGAATTTCCGTTCATTGGTGGGGACGATCCCGCTTGGGCATTTCGACGCCAGCAAATTCGACGCCACATGCGCCGAGATGCGTAAACTCGGTTTCACCGGCGTGTATTTCAACGACATTTTCTTTGAGGCGTTTCCCGCAGGATCGAAGATCGATGAATCGGCACTGGTCTTCGCCGATGACGATATGTCCTACGTCGCCCGGCCGAAAAGCGAGCTCGCCGAACTCCGCGGCATCGTCCAAAAAAACGGGTTGACCATCCCATCGTCCCATTTCCTGCAAACCCTACCCCCTCCGGGCGAACCGCTTGAGTGGATCTTCCCGTGGCATGAGAGGCTTCTGGACGTCGCCGAGTTCCTCGGCATGAAATGCGTCACCACCCATGTCGGCAGCATGCTCGGACTGCCCTGCGCTCGGTACATGGGGGAGAAGGCTACCCTCTTCCATGTCGGAAAGCTCTCCTGCTCTGAACTATACGCCGCCGGCAAAGAGATGTATGGCAGGGACAAGTTGCTGCCCGACCTGCGGGTCGTGTACCGGAAACTCTGCGCGGCGGCAGAGAAAAGAGGCATCCGCATCAGCGTTGAGACCGCCGTCAGCGAACTGCCCGAGGTCTCATACGACATCGATCGGATGCTGCAGTTCATCGCCGACATTGGCGCGCCGAATCTGGGCGTCTGCGTCGACTCGGGGCACTGCAACTTCGAGCATGTTGACATATATGATGCTATAAAGAAGATCGGAAGCCTTTTTTTCGAGACGCACTTCCACGACAATTTCGGCGACAAGGACAGTCATTATCCGGTCGGCATCGGCACCATCAACTGGCGCGAGGTCATCAACGCCATGGTCGGCAGCTCCTTCAACGGGAATATCACGTTCGAGCAAAGCAACCACCTCGTCAATTCCCTGAATTGGAACCTGTTCCTCCGTGATGTTGAGAAGAACGGTACATGAGAACACTCCATGAAAACACTCCGATGACGGCTGGGAAAGGGCGGCCTGTCTGCCAGTGTGGATCGACAGGCACGTCAGTGCGTCGGACGGATTGTTTATAGTATAGACAGTAATTCAAAGCCAATAAAAATCTGGGAGGTAGGCATGCCTCGCACGCACAGTTGCACCCTGAACCCGCTGATCCCGAATCGGACGCGGCGTCAGGTTTTTACCCTGATAGAATTATTAGTGGTCATCGCCATCATCGCGATCCTGGCAGCGATGCTACTACCGGCGCTCAGAACCGCCAGGGAGGTCGCCAAGCGGGCCTCCTGCGCGAACAACGCGAAAAGCGTCTGGTCCGGATTGAACTCATATGTCGACGACTACAACGAGTGGTTCCCCTCCTACGACTACCTCAGCACCCCCTATCCGCGGTTCTGGTACAGCTTCGTCGAGTATTATGTCACCGGTGACTCCTATCCGCTATCCACGAATGGCGTCCGGGCGAACTTCTGGCGTTGCCCGTCGAATCCGCTATCGAGCCAAAGTATTTTGGGATACAACGAACTCCCGTATGGCTACAACACCTATCTCGGCTACTACTACCGCGACGGAGTTCCCGTGTATCAAAAAGTCAGAATTGGCGAGATTGTCAGACCGTCCGGCATCATCCTTGCCGGCGACGGTGGCGGCACCAGCACGGGAACGTATCATTCGTACCTCTCAGAAGGTTGGGCCCTGCCAGGCGATCTGCATGGCGGAGGAGGCAACCTGGCCTTCGTGGACGGCCATGTCGAATGGCGACTCCAAGCCTCGGTGATCAAAATCAGCGCGCTGACGGACGACTTGCGACTTCTTTGGGGACGTGACGGGTTTTACAAAAAATAACTCCCCACCTCACGAAAACGACATTCCCTTATGCGCGCGTTTGTCGAAGCGGCATCTTACCGCTTTGAATACGGCGAACGACGCTTTTTCCCCTATCTCGACTCTTGACACACGAGGGCGGGTCGGCTATAATGGGTAACTAGTTCCCTTGCGTGTGTTTTTTAGCTGTAATGCCTTTCATTTCGGAGGTTTTGACTATGAGGACGAATGCGCTGACGTCGAAGATTCGTTCATGCTGGCTGGGGAAGATGATCGCGGGTGCCATCGGGGCGCCGTTCGAAGGGGTGCCGTATTCGCCGGGAATTGGGCGGGGCGACATCGTCCTGAAGAACGAGCCGAACGACGACTTGGAGCTTCAACTGGTCTGGTTGTTGGCCGCCGAGAGACACGGCGCAAGCCTCGACTGCGTCAAAATGGGGGCGACGTGGTCGGAGTCTGTCAAGTATGGCGGTTGCGACGAGTATGGCATCGCCTTGTGGAACCTGAAGCGCGGTTTGCAGCCGCCTTTGACCGGCTGCGTCGACAATTGGTTCACCGACGGCATGGGAGCGGCCATCCGCTCCGAGATCTGGGCGTGCGTAAACGCCGGCAATCCGGCGGCGGCGGCCTATTACGCATCCCAGGACGCGACGGTCGACCACAATGGGGAGGGCGTCTGGGCCGAGATGTTCCTCGCCGCAGCGGAAAGCGCGGCGTTCGAGGCTGGATCTGTCAGAGAAGCTCTTGAGACGGGACTCACACACGTCTCTCCCGACTGTCGGTTGAGGATGGCCGTGGCGCATGTCTTCCAGTTATTCGATGCGAAGACTCCGTTCGAGGATGTCAGACGTCTGATTATTGACCGCTTCGGCAGCCACAATTTCACCGACTGTGTGATGAACGTCTCCTTCGTCGTAGCGGCGCTTCTGTATGGCGGCGACGACTTCCTCGATGTCATCCTGAAGGCGGTGAATTTCGGCATGGACACCGACTGCACGGCGGCGACGGCCGGCGCGCTGTGGGCGATCGCGCACGCCGAGAACGCCATCCCAGAGTATATCAGAAAAACTGTTGGCGAGGAGATTGCGGTCAGCGACGCCCTACGCGTTCCGGAGATGCCCACGAACGTGGACGAACTCACCGCGCGGACGGTCAAACTGGCGCTCCGCTTCGCCGACGAGCTCAAGGATGCCAAGACACATTCCTTCCCCCGCTACTCTCCCATCGCGCCAGGCTCGTTCGAGAGTCCGACGCGCAACACATGGGCTGTTCTGCAGGGGCTTTCCCCCGATGAGGCTCAACGGATCATCACGGCGCATGCCGCGGGAAACAAGTGTGCGAATGGCCCGGCACCGAAACTGATAACTGCACGAAGTATTCATCAGGATCTCACGAGTTTCTCGTGCGACCATGAACCCGTGGATCTGTATTCCTTCCTCGCCGTCCCCGCCGACGTGAAGCCGGCTCAGCTTCTTTTCGCCACAAACGCCGGCATCACCGCATGGGTCGACGACAGACTTGTCCTCAACTACCATGGCATGCAGAAGCCTCTGCCTGCGTTCCACCGTGTCGAGGGAGGCGGCGTCATCCGCATGGATATGGAAGTGAACAGAAAATACCTCGTGCGGATCCGGTTGTATCACCCGCCAAAGGAGCTTTCACTCTCGGTTGTCGTCGGCGACAAAGACAACCACAATGTGCTCGACGCCGTATTCGGATTATAGTAACTTTATTGTTTTATTGCTTTATTCATTTCCGTCTCGTTACATCGTGTTGGAAAATTGATGTTGGAAATAGCGTTGCATCCGTAGGATAGGCGCGGAAATGAATGTGGAAAATCCAAACGTCTGAGAGAATTTTGCGGTAAACTGCCCGCACAATCCACAGTTTGGTTGCGGCCTCGTGCCGCCTTGGTTTATTCAATCGTTAATGTCCGACTACACGTGGGTCGACGAATCTCAGATAGACGGTATGGAGTAAACAGCTCCGCAATCCGTTCTGTGACCCGCGTCTGCCGTTGCCTCGTATGGACGCAATCCACTGTCGAAGAGGCATCCCCCCATCCGCAAGAAGACGCACAATAGCAACGCTGCAGGTGTTTATTTTTTGTTAGCTTTGCGTGTGCCATGGATTCTGTAATGCATGCGGCGTTTGTGACGTTAACGCATTTCTCGCCATGCCCTAACCCCGCCCTAACACAAAGCGCCGCAGACGTGATAGAATATAATCAAGGGCGGAGATCTATATGCCGAAAGGCGAATCCGTCGACAGCAACATCATCGACAAGGAGACGTGAACATGTTCGAACGGATGACGTCAGGACTCATGGGGCTCCTCGTGGCGGCGGGAATCACCGCGGGAGGAACGGCGATGGCAGGAACGGTCACCATCAACGGCGCCGGAGCATCGTTTCCTGATCCCGCCTACAAGCGCTGGGCGTGGGACTTCGGCAAGATCAACACCACCGTGAAGATCAACTATCAAGCGGTCGGCTCCGGAGCGGGGCTCGCGCAGATCAAGGCCGCCACGGTCGACTTCGGCGCCTCCGACGAGCCGTTGAAGAAGGAGGACCTCGACAAGGAGGGGCTGGTTCAGTTTCCGATGCTGATGGGCGCGATCACTCCGGTCGTCAATATTGAAGGCGTCGCCGCGGGAAAGCTCAAACTGACCGGCACGCTTCTGGCCGACATCTTCCTCGGCAAGGTCAAGAAATGGAATGATCCCGCCATCGCCCAGTTGAACGAGGGGCTGAAACTGCCCGACACCGACATCACCGTGGTCTATCGTTCAGACGGCTCCGGCACCACATGGAATTTCACCAACTATCTCACGAAGGTCTCCGAGAGCTGGATGACCGACAAGGGCGGCCCCGGCTGCGACAAGGCGGTCAAATGGCCCGTCGGCGTCGGCGGCCAGAAGAACGCGGGCGTCGCCGTCACCGTCCAGAAAGTCAAAGGCGGCATCGGCTACGTCGAACTCGCCTACGCCATTGAGAACAAGATGACGACGGTCTCTTTGAAGAACAAGGACGGCAACTTCGTGACACCCACGCTCGAGTCGACGCAAGCCGCCGCCGCGAACGCCGACTGGACGAACGCTCCCGGCTTTTACATGATCCTCACCGAGCAACCCGGCGCGGGAAGCTGGCCGATCGTGGCGAGCACCTACATCCTGATGAAGAAGGATCAGAAGGACGCCGCGTCCGCCAAGGAGCTGCTCTCGTTCTTCAACTGGTGCTACACCCACGGCGACGATACCGCCCGCAAACTGCTCTACGTCGCGATGCCCGACAATGTCGTAGAGATGGTTAGAAAATCGTGGGGTGACATCAAGGCCGGCGGCGCGCCCATCGCATTGAAATAACGGGTCGACGACAAGCGGGGGCTGGGGTAGATACCTTGAAAAATCCAAGAACCATACGCGACCAAATCCACGACAGGCTGTTCCGCCACGCGGCGATGGCCTGTGGTGTCCTCGTGCTGTTGCTGATGGTCGGTTTTTTCGTCGAACTGGGCTACAACTCCCTGCCCTCGATCAGGAAGTTCGGCGCGGCGTTCCTGTTTTCGAACGAATGGAACCCCGTGACGCAGGAGTTCGGCGCGGCAAGCAGCATCTTCGGGACGGTGGTCTCAACGATCATCGCCATGCTGCTTGCCGTCCCGCTGAGTTTCGTCATCGCCTTCTTCCTCGTCGAGCTCGCCCCGCCGAAAATCTCCAAAGTGATCAGCGAGGCGCTCGACCTGCTCGCCGCTATCCCGAGCATCATCTATGGCATGTGGGGGCTTTTCGTCTTCGCGCAGGTGATGCAGGACTACGTTCAGCCGCTCCTCGGCAAGACCCTCGGATTCCTCCCGCTCTTCAGAGGACCGCCGATGGGCATTGGAATCCTGACGTCGGGCATCATCCTCGCGTTGATGATCCTCCCCTTCATCAGCGCCGTCATGCGCGACGTCTTCAAGATGGTCCCCCCGATCGTCAAGGAGTCCGCCTATGGCGTGGGGGCGACGAAATGGGAGGTGTGCGTGAACGTGACGGCGCGGTACGGTCTGCAGGGGATGATCGGCGCGACGTTCCTGGGGCTTGGCCGGGCGATCGGCGAGACGATGGCGGTCACCTTCGTGATCGGCAACGCCCACCGCATCTCCCCTTCGCTTTTCGAATCCGGCAACACGATTGCCTCGACCCTCGCCAACGAGTTCGCCGAGGCCGTCTCTACCCCGCTGTTCAAAAGCGTCCTGCTTGAGCTGGGGCTTATTCTGCTCGCGATGTCCCTCGCGTTCCAAGTCGTCGCCTACTTCTGGCTGAGAAACGTGCGGAAAAGCTCGGGAGGAGGACTCTGATGAGCGCAGCCCTCCCCAGACGTTCGATCGCCAGGCGGAAACTGGTCGACGCCACCATGAAATGCGTCTCAACCTCCGCGGCTCTTCTTGGTGTCTTCTTCCTCGCCTGGATACTATGCGTTGTCTTCGCCCGCGGGTTCGAGGGGATCGACCTGGCGTTCTTCACGGAGCTTCCGACGCCTCCCGGAATCCCGGGCGGCGGTCTCGCGAACGCCATTCTCGGAACATTCCTGATGACGTTTATCGCCACAGCCGTGGGAGTCCCGCTCGGCCTGATGGGCGGCATTTTCCTTTCGGAATACGCGAGAAGCGGGCTGTTCGGCGACCTGATCCGATTCTCCTCGAACATGATGATGGGAATACCTTCAATTATCGTTGGCCTCTTCGTATACACCTTGATCGTGATCCCCATGGGCTCCTTCTCGGGGCTCGCCGGCGCGGTCTCGCTGGCGATCATCATGTTCCCCGTCGTGGTCAGGACGACCGAGGACATGCTCTCCATGGTGCCGAACGAGCTGCGCGAAGCCGCCCTCGCGCTGGGCGCGCCCCGCTGGAAGACGACGCTTCAAATCGTCTTCAAGGCGGCGAAGACCGGCCTTGTCACGGGCGTCCTGCTCGCCGTGGCGAGGGTCAGCGGCGAGACCGCTCCCCTCCTGTTCACCGCGCTCAACAGCGACTACTGGCCGACCGGCTTCCTGAGCGCGCCGACGGCGAACCTCACCGCCACCATCACGAACTACGCCTTGTCCCCCTACGCCGACTGGAACCGGATCGCCTGGCGCGCCGCGCTGCTCATCACCGCCGCCGTCCTCGTCCTGAACATCACCGCCCGGCTTCTCACCTGGGAGAGAAGACGATGATACGCTCTATAAACTTCCACGTATCAGAAAGTCTGAAATTATGTCACTGACAAGCAACGGCAACAGAGGCGGCGAGACGGGCAATGGAGGCGACGCCCCCAAGGTCAAGATATCGGCGCGCAAACTCGACTTCTTCTATGGCGACCATCAGACCCTGTTCGCCAACAACCTCGACATCATGGAGAACCGGGTGACCGCCGTCATCGGACCGTCGGGCTGCGGCAAGTCGACCCATCTGCGGGTCTACAACCGCATCTTCCAACTGTACCGCGAGCAGCGCGCCGAGGGAGAAGTGCTACTTGACGGCGAAAACCTGCTCTCGCCCGAGATCGACACGCTTGAACTGAGGCGCAAAGTCGGCATGATCTTCCAGAAACCGACGCCGTTTCCGATGTCGGTCTTCGACAATGTCGCCTACGGACTGCGCCTCCACTACAAGCTGACGAAGTCGGAGGTGGCGGAGCGCGTCGAGAAGGCCCTGCTCGCCGCCGCCCTCTGGGACGAGGTCAGGGACAAGCTGAAAAAGCCGGGCACGGCCCTGTCCGGCGGACAGCAGCAGCGTCTCTGCGTCGCCCGCGCCATCGCCACCGAACCGGAGGTCCTGCTGATGGACGAGCCCACTTCGGCGATCGACCCCATCGGAACCTCGAAGATCGAGGACTTGGTCGAGGAGCTCAAGGCCTCGTTCACGATCGTCATCGTCACCCACAACATGCAGCAGGCGGCGCGCATCTCCGATTTCACCGCCTTCTTCTACAAAGGCCATATCGTCGAATACGGAACCACCGAGCAGATATTCCGGAATCCCACCAAGAAGGAGACGGAGGACTACATCACCGGGCGATTCGGCTGACCTAAACCCTGAACCCTGAAACCAAAGGAATTCCCCCATGTCCATCTATTTCGACAAAGAAGTCGTTAAACTCAAAAAGAAGCTCCTCCGCCTCGCGGCGATAGTCGAAGAGGATGTGCGCAAGGCGATCACGGCGGTCATCACCCGCGACACCGCACTTGCCCGGGAGGTTATCGAAAAGGATCCCGAGATTGACGCCTCGGAGGTGGAGCTTGAGGAGGAGTGTCTGAAAATCCTGGCCCTCCACCAGCCCGTCGCCGCCGACCTGCGCTTCGTCATCGCCTGTCTGAAAATCAACAACGACCTCGAACGCGTCGGCGACCTTTCCGTCAAAATCGCCAAGCGGGCCCTTGTCATCGCCAAGGAGCACGACGGCGCCACCCCCGTGGACTTCGGCGTGATGATGGACAAGGCGCAGCACATGCTGAAGTCATGCCTCGACGCCTTGCTGGAGAAAAACAGCGCGGAGGCCAGAGAGGTGCTGGCGCTTGACGACGAGGTTGACGCCCTCAACAAGGACATGCGCCGAGAGATCACCGAGTTCATCAAGAGCAAGCCTGAAAAGGTCGAATACTTCCTGAGCTTGATGAACGTGGCGAGGAACATCGAACGGATCGCCGACTGCGCCACCAATATCGCCGAGGACGTCATCTACCTGATCGAGGGCGACATCGTCCGCCACGCCGCCGTCCTGCCGTACTGCCCGCCCTTCAAGGAGAGCGAGAGATGAATCGTCCTTGCGACGCCGCGTGCGCCTGCTTTAAGGATCTCGACATCAACCCTTTCACGAGCGGGGAGTCGGTGGTGTGCGCCCTTCTCGCGGATCTGATGGGTGTGCTGTGCAAGGAGGCGGAGTCGCTTCGTGAAGCCCGACCGGATAACGGTTTCCACAAATTCCGCTCCCTTCTCCGCCGAGTGCTCCATCTGCTTGAGCATCTGAAAACACCGCCGTCAAAATCCGTCGATTCGCTAAAGAGGGAGATGGCCCGTCTTTGCGCGCTCACCGCCACCGCCAACGCCCTTCACGAGTTCGTCGAAAATGAAAGGCGGCATACCTCCGCCATGCCGGAGGTGCTGCGCCCTGGTCTTGCGTCCGTCTTCAAGACACTCAACTCCGAGTTGACGGCGGAGCGCAGGAAGCTTAGCGCGTCCCCCTCCGTAAAAACGCTACCCATGCTGCTTGAGCGTCGGAAGGCCACCTTCAAACACATGAGCGCGGCGTTGACGACAAAAGAGGCCTCATTGGAGGCATCCGACAACATCGTGCTGCTCGCCAAATGCTCCATTGGGCAATCTTTCCAGGATCTTTGCTCGTTGGGGGGAATGCTGAAAAGCGGATCCCCGTCCGAGGAACTTGAGCGGTTCCGTCTTATATGCAGAAGGACGCGGTACACTCTTGAGGCGTTCGCCTCGCTGCTGCCTTGTGAAGAGCTCGATTCCGTTGGGAGGTTGCTGGAGAAACTACAGGAGTCTCTGGGGAGAATCGATGGCTTTGGCGAGGAGGTCATGATGCTGGAAAGCTATCTGGGAGGTGCGAGTTCCGCGCCCCGGCTCGAGCCCCTCTCCGCCGCCGCCGTTGGCGGACTTATCACTGTTCTGTACGCGAAGCGGTGGAAAGAACGCAGCTCGCTACGGCACTTGCTTAATGAGTTGCGAGACAGAAAATTCCACGACACCGTGGAACGGCTTCTTAATCCATAAGGAACACATCAATGCCAGAACATGAGAAACGCGTGCTCTTCGTCTGCGCCCGCAACACGGCGCGGAGCCAAATGGCCGAGGCGTTCCTCAACCATCTGGCGCCGGGAAAGTTTCTTGCTGAAAGCGCGGGACTGCTTTCAGGGGTCACCTTGAATCCTTTGGCGGTTGATGCGATGTGGGAGGTGGGCATCGACATCTCCCTCAGACATACCAAAAGCGCCTTTGACTTCTTCTTGTTTGGGAGGTCGTATAACTTCGTGATCACGCTGTGCGATCAATCGCTCGCCGAACGCTGTCCCGTTTTCCCAGGCATAGAACAGCGGCTCCATTGGGATCTGCCCGATCCCGCCTCATTCAGAGGCGAATACCTTCAAAGGTTGGAAATGACGCGCGCGCTGCGCGACACCATCAAGCGGCACATTGAATCGTTCATCGCGGATCCCAGAAGATGACGTGGCAGGATTTGAGCATTCACGCTGCGGCTATTTCCGCGGCGTGCGGAAATATTTATCGACGATCATAGAGCCCATGAGTATCTGCTCATTCTCAATAATAGGTTGCCTGCCCGACGCTATCTCGTCCTTCTTTACAACAGGCTGACGCCCCGCGGCAATCTCGTCCTTTTTGATCACCGGCTGCCGATTCGTGGCGATTTCATCGTTTTTGAGCGACGGCTGCCTGTCTGTTGCGATTTCATCCTTCTTGATCACCGGTTGCCTGCCCGCCGCGACCTCGTCCTTTTTCAGTAGTTGGTCGGGAGCACTCAATTCGACTTTCTTGATAGTCTCCTCCCCCATGTCGTCAAGTTTCCCGCCGTTCTCGGCGAGCAGGTTGTGAGAAAAGATAAGCGACGACGCGGCGACCGCGATCCCACATACGAACACGCGATAGTTTGTCTTCATGTTTTTCTCCAAAAACATCACGCCTGAGGTGGCGGGATTCATGGTTGATATTTCCATACCGAGTAGATGACACTCTTGGAACCGTCGGCGTTGGTGGTGACGGTTTTGACCGTGAAATTGAGCACGCCCTTCGCCTGGGTGATGCCGGTGATCGTCACGTCGGCACCCATGTCCTTCACTTTTTTGGTGGTGGCGGCGGTGCCGGCTGTCGTCCACAACGCTCCCGTCGCAGTTGTCGAACCGTCAGCGTTGTTCTTCGTGGTGGTGACGGAGAAGGCGATCATGTTCTTCAGCACCGACAGGTGGTCGACCACGGATGCCGCGCCGAAGTCCATGAGCTTCACGGTTCCCTTGTCCGTGCCGTCGCTCACATAGAGCGCCTCGCCGGTGGTTGTCGTGCCATCGGCGTTCCTTGTGGTGACGCTCACGGCGAGATACGCCATCCCCTTGAGGGTCGCGATGTCCATGATCGCCGTGTCAACGCCAAAGTCCTTGACCTTCTTGGTGCCCGCCGCGGTACCGTTTGTCGTCCACAACGCGCCGGTGTAGACCAGCGTGCCGTCGGCACTCTTCGCGCTGCTCAAGACGGGGAAATAGACGACGCCTTTATTCTCTGTCGGTGACGAGGCGAGATCCACCGCCCCGATGTCGGCGATTTTCGCGGGATCGGCCGCGTTGAGGCGTAGGCCCGTCATCGGCAGGGCGGCGACCACAAGGGCCAGCGTCAAGAGACTGCGGATCGTTTTCATGGATTCTCCACTTCACTGTGTTTTAAACGTTTATGCGCTCGTTGGCGTTGGATGCAATGTAGCCATGCCGCATCACCTGTTCCATGCCGCTCAAGAGATGCTAACCACTTGCTCACGAAACACACACATGTGGCGGAACGACATCACACTCTCAACTTGTAGCCAACGCCACGGACGGTCTCTATGCGGAGGCCTTCGTCGCCGAGCTTCCTGCGCAGACCGACGATTTGTACGTCGACGGACCGGTCGGTCACCGCGTAGTCAGCTCCCTTTGTGTCGTTCACGATCTGCTGCCGCGTGAAAACCACGCCAGGCTTCTTGAGGAAAAGCCGTAGCACCTCGAACTCCGTGAAGGTAAGCTCGACGGGACTCCCGTCGACCGTGGCCTCGCGGCGGTCGAGGTCAAGCGTGATTCCTCCGTTCTCGATCACCCCGACGCCTGACATAACGGCCGCCGCCTTCCTGCGCCGAAGCATCGCCTTTACCCGCGCCAGCAGAATGCCGGGACTGAATGGTTTCGCCACATAATCGTCAGCTCCGACCTCAAGCCCCGCCACCACATCCGACTCCTCCGCCTTGGCGGTCAGCATGATGACGGGAATGTGCTTGAGACGCGGGTCGTTTTTCAGAATCCCGCAGACGTCGCGGCCATCGATGCCGGGCAGCATGAGGTCAAGCAGGATCAGATCGGGAAGATGTGACGACGCCAGTTCGACACACTTCTCGCCAGTCTCGGCGGTCACGACAGTGTAGCCTTCCCTGCTCAACATATACGAGAGAACTTCGAGAATGTCCTCCTCGTCGTCGACAATCAGTAGTTTCCCGTGCGCCATATATTTTCTTCCTCCATTGGGTTTTGCTATGCAAGGCGAACGCGCGCCTTATGACGGGAAACCGTCTTCAACTGGTTTCGCCGCAGCCGGTTGCATCTCAGCCTCGTTTTGCAGTGGCAGTGAGAGCGTGAAACGGCTGCCTTTCCCCACTTCGCTCTCCACCTTGACCTCGCCCCCATGGGCCAAGACGGTATGCTTGACGATGGCGAGCCCCAAACCGGTGCCACCAAGCTTCCGGCTCCGCGCCTTGTCCACCCGGTAGAACCGCTCGAAAATGCGCGGCAGGTGCTCGGCGGAAATTCCGCAACCGTGGTCGGCGACGGTTATGCGGACGGAACCGCCGTCAGTTGTGACGCCGATTTCGACCTGTCCGCCGTCGTCGCTGTATTTGATGGCGTTGTCAAGGAGGTTCGACAGCGCCTGCTCGAGCAGCGTGACGTCGCCCATGATGGTCGGATCGACCTCCAGACGGCGCGCCACCACGACATGCTTGCCCTCGGCTTTGGCCTTGCAGAGCTCCATAACCGCGTCGAGAAGTTGCGAGGGACGCACCTCGCGCGGGGAAAGCGGGACCTTGTCACGGGGCTGCTCAAGCACCGAAAGGCTCAGGATGTCTTTGACCATCGCGTCGAGCCTGTCCGTATGCCTGGCGATGATGTCAAGGAATCTGCCCCGGTCGTTCTCCCCAATCTCCCTGTCGGTGAGCAGCGTCTCCACGGCCGCCTTGATAGCGGAGAGCGGCGTCTTGATCTCATGCGAGACGTTCGCCACGAACTCGCTGCGGAGGTTCTCCAGCCGTTTGATGCGCGTGACGTCGGAGAAGACGACGACCGCCCCGAGTCCTTTGCCATCCGCGCCTTTCAGCAGCGACCCCCTCGCCTGGGCGTAGGCCCTCTCGCCATTGAACAGCGACACGTCGACCGCCCCCGCCTCCTGCCCCGCAAGGATCCTCTCCATGAAACACTGCAGTCCCGGGTTCCTGACGACCTCATGGAATAAACGCCCTTCAGGCTTCGTCAAGATTTTGAAAAACCCCGCGGCGGCGGCGTTCACGAGGATGACCTTCTCTTCGGCGTCGACGGCGATGACGCCCTCGGTCATGCTGGCGAGGATCGAGTCGAGCTGGTTCCTCTGGCTGGTGAGCTGCGCGATGCGCTGGTCGAGCTGTTCGGCCATGTAGTTCATGGTCTCTGAAAGCGCGCCGACCTCCTCGATGTCGCTCGTCGGCGTCCGGCGGGCGAAGTCTCCGGCGGCGAAGCGCTCCGCTCCGGACATGAGCTCCTCGATCGGACGGACGATCCTGCGTGACACGTAGTAGCTGGCCGCGGCGGCCAAGAGGGCGACGAGGAACCCCACGGCGATGACGCGCAGGCGGATGGCAGCCCGCGCCTTCTCGACGCTGGCCAAAGAGACGGAAAGTCGAAGCGCGCCAACCGCCTCCCCTTTCACGACGAGCGGGAGGGCGACATACATCATGTTCTGCCCCAGTGTCGGACTGTACCTGACGCTCTGCCCCGGCTTCCCGGCGAACGCCTCCTTGATCTCGGGTCGGTCGTTGTGGTTCATCATCCTGGCGGGATCCTCCTCCGAGTCGGCGAGCACCTTTCCCGCAGGATCAACGATCGTCAGACGCGACGACGACAACTTGGCGAGTTCCGCGCAATAGGCGCGGAGTTCAGCGATATCCCCTCCGTGGAGCCGCGTGGCGACAGACGACGTGAGCATCCTCGCCTTCGTCTCGAGCTCGCCACGGGTCGTGGCGTGCTGGAAGTTGCGCAGCGCGGCCAGGGCGAACCAGTCCGACGCCACCGCCGAGGCGACGATGATCACCAGAATCAGCGGGAAAATGTGGTGGAATATCTTGCGTTTCGACATGTTCTCACTCGCTTCCTGATGGATGACGCTGGTTTGGACGAAGGGATCTCATTGATTTATTCACGCTCCAGACTGATCAATGACAACCGCCTCCCCAAGGCGGAACGGGCCTTCTGGCGCTGGTGGCGCAAGCAGATGAGGATCGCCCCCACCGCCGCGCAGACATGAGGCGGCATACGATCCTTGCCGGAGAATATATCATCGAGCGCCTCCTCGAGAAAGGTGATTTGGGTGGAGAGGTCGCTGATCTCCCCAAGCCTGTTCTGCAGATCCGCCAATGCGGCTGCCAGTTCCGAGGCGTCGCCGGAGGGCAATATCGGCTCGAAGAACTCCAACACATAGCGGGTCTTCTTGCACAGTAGCCGCGCGACGTGCGCGTCCTCGTCGTCGGCCGACGGCCCCAGTTTCCCCATGCGCCTGCCCAGTTTCGTCAGGTGCTTGGCAAGCAGACGCGGCGCCACCTCGCCAACAGAAATCCGCGACTGAGGTGGCGTTGGCATGGTGGACGACCCGTCCTCGGATAGGATGCGTATCCACCCGTCAAGCAGCGTCGAATACTGCGCGGAGGCGAGCAGGCCGGAAAGCCGCTCCCTCTCCTCCTCGCTTCTCGCCTCGACTCCCCTGAAGAAATCGATGAGACCTTTGCGCAGGATTGGAGGCAGCAGTTTCACGTACTCCTTTTTCCTTTCCGCATAGACTTCTAGGTCGCGGGCGGCGTTCGTGAGTGAGCCGATGGCTGCCAGTTCGTCTTTCAAGCGTTTCGCCACCTCATCCGGAAACAGCTCCTTGAACTGTGATAGAACCGCGCGTGCTTTACGGATCAGCACCCGATAGTCGTGAAGACACTCGCCCTGCTCCCCCCTCACGATGGCGGGTTCTATCGTTTTCGCTTTCCGCAGGACGGCGGCGAGATAGGAGGTGACCGCCTCGCCCAAAGGCATGTCTCGGGTGATCGCCGACGCCACCGCGGTTCTCCGACGTCGGACGGGAATGGCGCGCGCGTCGGAGACGCTGCCGTCATTCGGCGCCGCCATGATGGCGGGCTCCATCGCCCGCATCTGCCTTTGTCGTTCACGCGCGACGCGGGAGGCACCCATCGCTTCCATAACCACCTCGTCATCAATGATTTTACGAATTTTGTGTTTCTTGTTTCTGATTTTTCAAACAGCATACCAATAGAACGGTAACGGTTTCCATGCTCATCACAATACAGCCTCCAACAAACGGCGTGTTCGGCGGCGGCTAGCGATGTGTTAGAATTCTGTTACGAACTGCGCTGTCTCCCATCGATGTCACCACGCCGAAAACCACAAAAGCGAGACGGTGGTCGGTAGGAAAATCCAGTAGTCCACCGGCATGAAAAGAAACCATCGGTGTCCATGCCACGGGATGTCCTTCCGATTGAACTTCCTGATGCCGAAATGAGGAT
>CAYTFM010000008.1:59872-62576 GCA_964436735.1 uncultured Victivallales bacterium
CCTCAAGCGACCAGAATACGCCGATCAACACGAGAATCCGCGCCTCCAGCCTGGCACTCCAGGCGTCGACGAAAAAGAACGGGAGGTGGAAGGCGAGCAGGATGAAGGGAAACAGCCATGCGTGGTACCCCGTCATCGGTCGTCCGCCCCAGAACAGGTCAAGCAGCCAATGCTTCTCGATCGAGCTCAGAGGTGGAGCAACTCGATCCTGCCGTCGAGATGCTCCACCACCGCCTCGCGTGACTCGGTCCAGCATCCGCAGTTGGCGTACAGAAGTCCGTCGTCCAGCGTCTTCAGGTCGGCGGTATGGATATGCCCGGTCACGACGCCGTCCACCTTGTGCCGCCGCGCCTCGATGGCGACGAGCCGCTCGTAGTTGCCGATGAACTTGACCGCGTTCTTCACCTTGCTCTTCAAGTAGCGTGACAAGGACCATTCCACGCCGAAAAGCCACGCGAGGATCGGCGTAATGATGTTGCCGACGCTGACCGCCAACTCGTAGCCGAAGTCCCCCAAGTCGTAGAGGAACATCAGATGCTCTCTCAGAACGCCGTCAAACTCGTCTCCATGCATCACAAGAAAACGCCTGCCGTCGGCCGTCTGATGCACATACCGCTTGAGGATCAGGATGCCGGCAAAGTCCATGTTGGCGAGTCCCCGCGCGTCGTTGTCGTGGTTGCCGGGCACGTAGACGACCTTGACTCCCTTCTTCGCCATCTTGAATATTCGGCGGAGCAGGGCGTTGTTCTCCGCCGACCATGAGAATCGGCGTTTGAGGGCTGACATGTCGACGATATCGCCGACAAGGCACAACTGCTCGGTGCTGATGCTTTTGAGGAATTCGGCCAGGCGGCCGGATTGGCTCACGCCGCTTCCCATGTGCACGTCGCTGACAAAAACCGTCCGGTAGCGCGGCTTTTCGATGCTGACGGCCGTACCCGTGTTGTCGTTCTCTCCCATGTCCGGCAACCCATTCATTATCACCTACCGCTTTTGTCCGTCACGTTGGCTTTTGCTGACGCCGTTCCTTGATTCGCCACGCGCTTCTTGTCCGATTGTGTCTTGTCCTTCATCACGTTCAAGGCTTCCCACACCTCTTTTGACATCACGTTGAGACAGGGTCTTTTGTCGGTGCCGTCATAGCTGGCGAAGGCCTTCCCGTCGGAGCGAATGTAGTTGATGACGCCATATCCGGTAATGGTTTGCGCTTGCCACGTCGCTCCGCCGGAGCTCTGATTCAGGAGCATGAGCATCTCGGTCTGCTGGATCTGCTCACCCTCTTTCCTGTGGCCGTAGACGACCGAACGAGTTTTGTCGTTCTTCAGGAAGACGTGGACGAGCAACTCGTTTTTAGAGAATACCAACCCCTCGTCAAAAAGGGCTGGCAGGACAGGGAGCCGCTCCGCTTCCGCAAGACCGTACTTCTTGACGAGCGTTCCCTTGTCGTCGAAGAGATCGGCGCGGCAGGACGACGAGGCGGACAGGGCGGCCGCGCACACGCCTAAGGCGATAAGGAGGCGATGGATTTTATTCATATCTCAGAAATCCAAAGACTTGCTTGTGTTTTTGTCATTCTTAGTCACCTGAGCGTCCATGAGCTCGATGGATTTGTCGGTGACCGCCTTGCGGTAGTCGGCCATGACCTGGGCGCTGGTCTTGACGAGCGTGGCCCCGCGGGCGGGTGACGCTCCGCTCGCCGCCACGGGTGGATGATATTCGACGTCCACCTCTCCCGACCTCGTCTGGAATGGCTTCCCGACGGAATCGAACTCGATGAAGTCGGAGCGGAGCTTCTCTCCGATCTGCTCGGGACTGAGCGAGGGATCGAACACGATCTGGACGCGGGCGAGCTGACTCTTCGCCTCGGCATGGTTCGGACTCATCTTGTCCTCGAGCAGATACTCCCGCGTGTAAGGAATGGTCTCAAGGAAGAAGAGGCGCACCTCTCCACCGCCGCGTTCGATCTTCAGTATCCGATAGTTGAACATCTTGCGCAGTTTGCTTTCGACCGGCGAGACGTGCTTCTTAGCTCCGTAATGGGTGGCGATCGCGTCCTCATCAACGAAGGCCAGATAATTGTACACCGGCCGCTCGTCGAGCCGTGGCAGCACCTGCTCGCAGGAAACCTTGCTCTCGTTGAGCTTCTCCAGGGCAACCTTGATGTCGTCAGCCCATAGGACGCTTTTGAAGGCCGCCGCGCGAGGCGGGGGCTGCGGCTTCTCCTCCACGGAACTGCATGCGGTGAGCAAAAGGGCGACAAGCGGTGTGGATAGCGCGGTTCTTAGCAGCGAGTTCATCGTCATCGGTCATTCTCCTCTTTTGATTGGTAAGCGTTCTATTGCACAACGAACCGGAAGACCTTCAGATCCCCGTCGACCTCGCCAACGTCCAGTCGAATCAGGACGTCATTCTTGTAGTTTTTAAACCGAGCCTTCCAAAGGAAGACAATCAGTTCTCCGACACACAGCTCGCCGAGCAACTCCCGCGACTCACATACGCCATCATACCGCGCCGCGTAGTTCTCCTTCGCGAAGGACGCGAACCCCTTCTCGGGAAATGCGGTCCTCATCTCATCGGTGAAGTCTTTTGAGAACGTTTTGTAATCCGCATTCTCAAGCCCACGCATCATGCGATCCATGATCTTCTCCACAGGCTTTATCCTGTCTCGAGCCTGCGCCCGCGCCACTATCGCCTGTCTGTCCTC
>CAYTFM010000008.1:62586-69632 GCA_964436735.1 uncultured Victivallales bacterium
AAGCCGCCCCGCCAACCCCATGGCACCCACAGAGCAGACAAATCGCACCCACCATCAATGAAAACCGAATCATGTGACGCATCCTCTATTACATTCTTGGTGGTCATGAGTTTAACATCTAGTGGCGACGCGTTCCATGCCCTAACACACGGCTAACCATTTCCCCACGAAACGCACATCAGACAGTCTCAGGCGTTATCGCCGACGCGTTCTCCCGATGAAGATGAGATACCGCCATAGGCCCATGTATGCGGGAGGCGTCCGCAGGCTGACAGGCTCGAAGCTCCCGCTTAACAGTGGAAGCAGATGAGACTTCATCCGCACATGGTTGATCCACATCCACTTGCGAAACAGACTGAATGCCGTGTCGTGGAAGTCGACGACCGCGATGACGCCTCCGGGAGCGAGATTGTCCGCCGCCTGCTCAATCGCACGCTCCCATCCCGGATTGAACATCGAAAGAGCGTAGGAGAAGAGAATGCCGTCGTATTTCCCGCCCGTGACGCGCGCGTCAGGATAGGAGGCGTTGACGAGGGTCACCTGCCCCGTGGCGGCGGCAAGCCTTCCCGCAAGATCCTTGAAATACCCTTGAGCCTTCTCATACGCCCTCATGTCGCCGGTGTAGGAAAACTCGGCCATCTCCGCGAGCGCCTTGCGCACATAGTTTTCCGCCTCCGCCTCAAGCTTGACGGCGGGCACGTACTCCTTGGTCATGACCGCGCTGTGCCCTCTGACGGGAAGCACGCACCCGACCGCGACGCCGACGGCGGCCGCCATCACCACGAGCAGCAAGGCGTTTCCAAGTCCGATTTTCATACCGAGCTTCATAACGAATGCCTCTCTATAGAATTCAAGTAACGCTGTTCGACTCTTTGCGAAGTGTGTACTTCCGTCGGCATGGCTATGCAACAGGATGGGGGGAAAGCTCGCTCAAATCAAACAGTGGCCTAACCGGAGCCGAGTCATGCTTTCGCGCCACTCATCCCGCCTCAGAGCGTCTCGTTTCACAGACCGAAGGTGACTTTAGCAGATTTGGTGTTTAGCAAATTAAAGTCAACCAACACGTTGTGAAGATCAGCACCGGCTGACATATGAGAACAAAGAGGTCCGGTCACGCCGCATGGTGCCTCTCCGCTCCAACCGCCTTGCCGCGCGTCTCGACGCGCTCGACCACTCTCCTGAAATGGTGCTCGAGCTCCTCGATAAGTGACTGATATCGTCGCGCCTCCTGGGCGGTCGCCGCCTTCTCGAGCACCACCGCAGTCAGATGGCACGCCCGCGCACCCACCGCCGCCGCGTCACCCTTCATCGTGTGCGCGAGGCGGCGCAGCGACTCATGCCCCCCTTCGGCCGCGGCCGTCCGCATCCGCTCAAGCATGACAGCTCCCCCTTTGAAGAACATGCCACGCAACTGCGCGAGAAGATTCGCGTCCCCTCCGAGGTTGCGCAACGGTTCATCGTCAACAAGGGCATCCAAAGATATGCTCCGCTGTTCCTCATGCCGGTGGCTCTGCCCTCGCATGTCGTCGTCTGGCGCCCAGCGCGGGGCGAAAGACATGATGGTATCCCGCAGCAGCTTCAAATTCAGCGGCTTGGTTAGATAGGCGTTCATGCCCGCCTCGACGCACTTGTCCTTGAAACCGCTGAGCGCGTGCGCCGTCAGCGCGATGATCGGGATGAGCCGCGCCTCCTCTCCGGCCTCTCCTCGGCGCATCCTCCCCACCGCTTCGAATCCGTCCATGATGGGCATCTCGATGTCCATGAGCACGATATCGAACCGCTCCTTGCGCAGCATCTCAATCGCCCGCGCCCCATCCGCCACGATCTGGTATCCTTCGATCCCAAGGCACTCGAACAGCGCTTCGAGGACCTTCGCGTTCATCGAGCTATCCTCAGCGGCGAGAATGCGGGTTTTCGGAATTTTCACGTTGGGGGGCAATGCGGTGGACGGCACGACCGCAGCCTCGGAGCCCGGTTGAAGGACGACGGTGAAGGAGAATACGCTTCCCAGCCCCGCCACGCTCTCCACCCAAATCCGTCCGCCCATCAGCTCGCAGAGCTGTCGGCTGATGGACAACCCCAGCCCCGTTCCCCCGAACTTGCGAGCCACCGACGCGTCGGCCTGGGTGAAACGGGTGAACAACGAGGGGATCTTCTCGGATGGAATGCCGAGGCCCGTGTCTTTTATGGTGAACCTGAGACCGCGCGGAGCGTTCCCGCTATCATGCCCGACCTCGATGAACACGCCCCCCTTCTCGGTGAACTTGATGGCGTTGCTTACGAGATTGAAGACGATCTGGCGCAGACGCGACGGATCGCCTTTCAGGTACCGCGGCGTCTCCTCCGCGATAGACAGATCAAGATCAAGCCCCTTCCTCTGGCAGAGGGGACGCATCGCCATCACCACCATCTCAAGCAGGCGGAACAGATCGAAGTCAACCATCTCGAACTCAAGCTTTCCCGCTTCCATCTTGGAGAAGTCGAGGATGTCGTTGATCACCCGGAGGAGGTGGTCGGCCGAGGATCGGACCGTCTCGAGGCTGTTCCGCTGCGAGTCGCTGAGCGCGCCTCGGAGGGCGGCCTCCGTCAAGTTGATCACGGCGTTCATCGGCGTGCGGATCTCGTGGCTCATCGCGGCGAGGAACTCGCTTTTCTGCCGCGTCGCCTCCTCCGCCAACTCTTTCGCCGCCACAAGCTCCTTCTCGGAGTTCTCAAGCAACTCCCTGATCGTGACGGTCCCCATCAGCCGTTCCATCTCGCCGTCCGTCACCATGATGGGGTCGTAGAGCCTGTCGCTCGGCCGCGCCATCGCCCACCTCGCCACGACGGAGACGCTTTCCTCGAAGCCCACCTTGAGGAAGTCCCGGCTGGCAAGAACGTCGGCGTATTTCTTGTGATATAATTGGAAACCGTAGGCCCCTCCCGTGCGGATGTAGTATGACGAGCGGGTGAGGAGGCCAAGCGGTCTTTGCAGTTCGTCGACGATGACGATGTGCGACAGATGGATATCGCTATGAAAATACCCGTCAACCTGACTGGAATACACGCTTCGAGACTGAATCATCTTCGGGACTGATAGTATCTCGCCAATCGCTCTGCCCATGACGCCACCTCCCTCGCTCCTTGCCGCAACCATACTAAAGCGGCGGAGCCCACGCAAGGGGAAATAGCTCGCGCAGGGTTAGCTCTTTGTGTGGTTATCGTGAGCATCAGCATGAGGCGCATCTTGATGAGGATACTGTTAGGCTTGCGTGAGGCAGGTTGACCAGGTGCATCGATGCCGTACTCTTACTCCATCCGCGGCACACAATAGACTTCCCCGCCACCGAGCGGCGACATCATAAGGGTTTTGGCGCCATGAATTCAATAAATTCAATAAAAGGCAAATTGTATTTCCTCGTCGCGTTATTCGCGGTTGGCACCCTCATCATTCTCGCCTATTCATGGAAGGTGCTTGACACTGTTAAAATCAATGGGTCGATGTATCGAAATATCATGCAAGGTAAGGATTTGGTTGCTGATATTCTCCCGCCGCCGGAATATGCGATTGAGACGTATTTGACAGTATTTGAACTTTATCATGCGGAAGACAAGACCGAGCGGGAGGAACTAATCCAAAAGCTGGGGCAACTGAAAAAAGACTATGAGGAGCGCCACGACTTCTGGAGGAAAACTCTCCTTGAAGGGCGTGTCAAAGACTTGTTGATCAATTCCTCATATGATCCGGCTGTCAGGTTTTTCCAACTCATCCAAGACAACTTCATCCCCGCTATCCAAAAGAATGACGTGGAGCTTGCCAAATCCATAATTTTCGACGAGTTGCGGCCATTCTATCTTCAACATCGATCATTCATCGATCAAGTAGTCACCTTATCAACTGAAAATAACGCGACATACGAGGAGCACACCCGAAGCTACATCTCACGGAGAACTATGTGGCAAGCTTTGTTCGGGATTCTTCTGTGCGTCTTAGGATTGCTCGTTGGCGTGACATTAAGCCGCCGCATCACAGGCAATGTCCAACTAGTCGCCACTGGATTGCGGGCGCTTGCGAAGGGGGATCTCACGACGCGCGTCGAGGTGAGCTCCAAAGACGAGATTGGGGAAATGGCTCGGGCGCTGAACGAGACCATAGCTGATTTGCACGGCATCATGTCTGAGATCAACGAGGCGGCCGCCCAGGCCGCCGCCAGCAGCGAGGAACTCTCCGCCACCGCGCAGAGCATGTCCACAGGCTCCCAGCAACAGGCTTCAGCGGTCGAGGAGATCTGCGCCTCTGTCGAGAAGCTAGCCGCGACGATAGTGAACGTGACCGAAAACGCCAAGATGGCGAGCGAAGTGGCTGACAAAACCAAGACAACAGCATCCAAAGGCAACGAAGCCGTTGGCAACTCGATACGAAGCATGAAACTCATCAATGAAAGCTCGGAAAAGATATCGAAGATCGTTGGCATGATCAGCCAGATCGCCAACCAGACGAATTTACTTGCGCTCAATGCCGCGATCGAGGCGGCGAGCGCGGGAGAGCATGGACTCGGGTTCGCGGTCGTCGCGGACGAAGTCCGGAAGCTCGCCGAGCGCTCAAGCATGGCGGCTGAGGAGATCACACAGTTGATCAAGGAAAGCACGACGCGGGTACACGACGGTTCGAAACTATCCGACGAAGTCAGCGTATCGCTCGCGGAGATTCTCGGCGGCATCGAGCAAACCAACTCGTCGATGACGCTGATCCGCTCGGTAACCACCGCGCAGTCTGCCACGGCTTCCGAGGTGTCAAAAGGGGTGGAGCTCGTCTCACGGGTCACGGAAGAGAACTCCGCCAGCGCCGAAGAGTTGTCCGGCAGTGCGGAAGAGCTTGCCGCGCAGGCTCAGAAACTACAGGGGTTAGTCTCTCATTTCAAAATGTCAACATGATTCGTACTAACGGAGGGTTGTATGGCAGCGTATGTGAAAGACGTGCTGTTCGTCTGCAGACAAAACACCGCCAGAAGCCAGATGGCGGAGGCGCTGCTGAACCACATGGCGCCCGAACGATTCCATGCGGAGAGCGCCGGACTTGAAGCCGGAGACGCGGTGAATCCGCTGGCCGTCGAGGTGTTGCGGGAGGTCGGCCTCGACATCTCTCGCAACAGAACCAAGGGCGTCTTCGACCTGTTTCTGCTCGACAAGACGTACAACTTCGTCGTCACCGTCTGCGACCAGACGAGCGCCGAGCGCTGTCCCATCTTCCCCGGCAAGAGCCGCCGACTCCACTGGAACTTCCCCGATCCCTCGTCCTTCACGGGAAGCCACGAGGAGAAACTGGCGAAGACCCGCGAGGTCCGCGACGCGATCCGGAAGCAGCTCTCAGAGTTCATCAAGGAATTTTGACCACACCCGAGCGTGAGTTTGACAAAAAAAAAGATCCGCAGCTCGAGCAAGAGCTGCGGATCTTGTCTGTAACCACACCGAATTACTCTTCCTCTGACGCCACCGCGCCGCTCGCGCCGGCGCTCTTGACGCTCCAGGATGAGAGATCATAGCTTCCGCCATGGGTCGTCCGCGACGTGATCGTCTTGGTGCCGGAGTAGCTGACAGCACTGGCGGGATCCATCACCCACGTGTTGCTTCCGAACAGCATCGCGCAGCTTGAGAGATGGCCGGAGACCGCCCCCGCGCTCTTGGAAGCCAGAGTGAGGATATTCTTCAAGGAGGGACTGTTCCCCGTCATCCGGATCTTCAGCGTGCGATCCGAGAACCAATACACTTCGACCTTCTGCGCGAGCGCTTTATAGCCGTTGTCAGCGTTTGTCTCGGACGAACTGAACGCCGCATAGCCTTCGCCATTCTTTCTGAAGTACTTGACTTTGGCGCCGCCGAGCGTGTTCGTGAAGGTGATCGAGCCGACGTTGAACTCGAGAGCCGTGCTGGCCGAGACCGTCTTCATGTCGAAGGTGGTGGGCAGCACGAAGCTTCCTTCAACCGTGTAGGTGTCGGTGGTCGCGGTCTCAGTAAGATAGAAGGTTTGCTTCTTGGCGGTCATAACCCCCTCCTCGTGCCCCGAACTGAAGGAGACCGACCCGGTCACCTGCCCTTTGGTGACGAACTTGGCGGTCACCTTGCCGTCGGCGAGGAACGTGGCCCATGTTGACGGGGCGTAGGCCGACTTGACCGACGCGCCGTCGGCGGCGGTCCATTTCAGGAAGAGGAAGCCGTCGTTGGGAACCGCGGTGATCTTCATCGGGACGTTCGCCCGGACGTCATAGCTGCCCGCCGCGGGAGAGAGCGCGCCGGCGGACGCCGGGGAGCTGTCGACGGCGAGAGTGGCCGTCGCCCGCGAAGCCAGTTTGTACGCCGCCGTGATGGAGATCCCGCTGGCCGGCATGGTCACGGTCGTGGCGGCGGACGTGGAACTCGCCAGATAGGAGGTGTCCCCCGTCCACTTGTCGAACACCTGCCCCGCGCTGGCGGTGCCCGCCGCGACGGCCACCGAGGCGCCCTTGGCGTAGATGCCGCCGCCGGTACCGTTGGTCACGGTAAGCATGGCCTTGCCCGTGGGAGCCGCCGTATAGGTCGCAGTGACGGACACGCTCTTGGGAGGCATGGAGGTGAGCGAGGTGCGGGACGTGGTCGGCCCGGCCAGCGCGGCGTAATAGCCGGACCACCCGTTGAAGACCTTGCTGGTGTCAACCGAGGCGTCGGCCGAGACGGTCGCCGAGTCGCCAAGGTAGTAGTCATGGGTTCCCGTCCCGCTGGTGACGCTCAGCGTGTACTTCGTGGCACCGTCCTTGTTGAATTTGGCGGTGATGACGCAGTCAGCGGAGCAGGTGGCGGTGGTCGCGGCGGACGCCGAGTCGCCGAAGGCAACCGCGGTGTCGGGGTAGGCGCTCCAGCTGCTGAACACATAACCGCTGGCGGCAGTGGCGCTGATGTCGATCGACGACTTCGGCGCGATGGCGGTCGTGACGGCGTCGGTCGGCGTGGTCGTACCGGCGCCAGTGGGGCTGATGTTGAGGGAGACGCGGGCCATCAACGTGGCGTACAAGGCGCCGATCGTGATGTTGGCG
>CAYTFM010000009.1:0-12328 GCA_964436735.1 uncultured Victivallales bacterium
TCCCCAAGGACGGTCACAGCACGATCCCGCATTATATAGGTTCTTCGATACAGGCTCCGGACGATTGGGAAAAGGTCAAGAAGGAACATTTGAATCCCGACAACCCGGCGCGGAAGACCGATATCAAAAAACTTAAGGAACAACATCCGGAAACCCGCGATTACCCCCTCGGGGTATGGTGCGGCTCGATGATCGGGCAGGTCAGGGATCTGCTTACCGTGGAAGGACTTTCCTATGCCATCTACGACTATCCTGAGATGGTCGAGGACATGATCGAAAACCAGTGCGTGCTGATCGAGAACTTCCTCGATGAAGTGCTCCCTCATTTCACGTTCGACTACGCAAGCGGATGGGAGGACATCTGCTTCAAGAACGGACCGCTTGTCTCGGTTGATTTCTTCAAGGAAAAGGTCATGCCTCGTTACAAACGCATCAACGCGAAGCTGAAGAAATACGGCATTGACCTCTGGTGGATCGACTGCGATGGCGATGTCAGGCCGATAATGCCCTACTTCCTCGAAGGCGGCGTGAACTGCCTGTTCCCGTATGAAGTCATGTGCTGCTGCCATCCCGGTGAACTTCTGAAGGAATACGGCAAAGACCTGAGGATCATGGGCGGGTTCGACAAGACGAAGATGATCGCCGGTCCGAAAGCTATCACGGACTACATGAGTTCGCTCGTCCCGCTTGTCGAACGCGGTGGCTACATCCCCTTCTGCGATCACCGGTGCCCACCGGATGTGAGCTGGGAAAACTATCTGTTCTATCTCGATCTGAAAGAGAAGACGTTCGGCATGAAATAAGAACGGACCGCGGAGGGCAGCCTCCGCGGACGGCTTTCAGTCAGCAGCCGATTGCCGTGCGGCAGATCCTGGTCCACTCGTCGAATCGCGCGGGCTTGTTCTCGCAGGTGTGCGTGTCCTTCAGGATGATCTCCAGAACGCATCCGTTGGCGGCGCAGGCGTCGACCGTCCGCTGTATATACGTGGCGATCATGTTCTTATCAAAGTCTCCGACCATGTGCGCGGGATTCGGCTTCCAGGAGAATATGCATTTTCCACCGAGTTTTTCGGCGCATTTCTCGACAGTGGCCCAGGGGGCGATCGAGATTCGGCGGATGCCGGGAATCGTCAGGACATCATCCAGTTTGTTGGTCAAATCCTCGCAGCAGCCGTAGCCGGTGAGGGCGAACGGGGCGAGGAGTCGTTTTTCGTATGCGAGCGAGAACTCGCGGTGCATCTCGGGCGACACGAGGGCGAGTTCCTGCGCCTCGGCGGAGGCCCACATGTCCTTGGGGCGGACACGCGCGGGATCAAAGCCGTTTGACGGCAGCTCGTCGGTCCAGCCGTTGCCGCCGGACGAGTGGTAGGTGTTATCGTTGTTGAGGCTCAGCAGGTTCATCCGCTCGTACTGCTCGACGATTCCCCGGTGCCCCGCCTCAAGGAAACTCATCGCGTCGTGGAGCATGGCCGGCTCGGCGTACATGTCCATCATCGTCTCCTCCAGGCCGCGCCAGGAGGTGTAGAGGTTCAAAAGATGGAAGCTGACGTGGGACACGCCCTTGAGTCTGACGGGCAGGATATCCCCCACGGTCTCCTGCAGCAGTTTGAGCTCCTCCATTGTTTTCTGCTCGTCGTAGACGACTTCAGGCATTTTCAGCTTTTTCAGGTCGGAAGGCTCCTTGATGACCGGATCGAAGGACTTCGCTCCTCCCTGCATGTCGCTGTGGTGCCAGTGCGCCTCGATCCCCCAGCCGGTGTGGGAGACTTTCTTGCCGACGGAGAGCCCCTCGGGGAAGACGACATTGTCGCAGTCGAAATGCTCCTGCTCGTAGAGCGTGGTCCTGAGGTGCCATTCGTATCCTCTGAGAACCTCGTTCTGACATTTCAGCTCGGATTGTGGAATAAGCTCGCGCCAGCTCCCTTCAGGGAAGACGAGGAGCAGCGGACGGCAGGGCTGCAGGCTGTTGTGCCTCTTCCACAGGCGGATCCGCTCCTGCTGTATGTCCCCTCCGGCGATCTCGGCAAACCGCTTCGCCAACTCTCTGAGAATAGTCCTGTCCCCTTCAGTTGTCTTGCTCATGGTGTTTCCTCAACCGTAAAAGATTCGAAACTCGAGGCGGAAATGATGTAAGTATAGACTATAGTATGATAAAATGCGTTCAATTTTCTGCCATGCGCAAATTCATACATTTACGGACGCCCCGCTACCTGCCGCCCCGGATCACGGGAATGCCGCTGTTCCCCGAGGCGGGAATGCACTGGATGTCGACGGCGACACCGCTCGCAGCGCATGCGAATCCCGGGTTCGAAGTCACGCACGTGCTGAGCGGGCGGGTGGCGTGGAAGGTGCTTGGTGGGCCGGTGCTGCGTCTGAAAGGCGGCGAGATCGCCATCACTCAGCCGGAGGTGTTGCATCGAGGGGAGTTGAACGTGATCGAGCCGTGCAAGCTCTTCTGGTTCGTCGTCAACCCCGATGCGCCGCGGGGCACCACCCTGACGCCGTTCACGCGGCCTGATCTTGACGCGTTCGGCGTCACGCTCCGCTCGGCAGGCAACTGCGTCGTCAAGGCGTGCGCCGGCATGCGGCATGCGCACATGGAAATGGCCTCACTTCTCTCTCGCTCACCTCCGGACGAGGCCTTCTCTCCCGAGGATATCCCCTGCATCCGCCTCCATCTGTTGGGGGGCCTGATAGCGGTTAGGGAGTCGTTGCACCCCAAGAGCGAGGAGGCGCGGCGCGAACCGCTTGTCGACAGGGCGGTCGGCTTTATGACTCGGAACCTCGAAGGCGGCATCAGCATGACGGCAATCGCGGAGGAGGTGGGAGTCAGCGTGAGAACGCTGCATTCCTTATTCAGAAAAAGTCTTGGACAAACTCCCGCCGACTATTATGGACGGCTCAGGCTGGCCAAGGCGCGCGAGCTGCTGGCGGAGCGGCGGCTCTCGATCTCGGTGGTCGCCGTATCATTAAAAAAAAAAAGCAGTCAGTATTTCGCCAACTGCTTCAAACGCTACACGGGATTGACGCCACGCCAGTATCGTCGGAAGGGCGAGGGCAGGGGACAATTGTAGGGAGATTGGTTCCAGTTTTACTCTTTTGCGGCAGGAGCGGGTTTGGCGGCCGCCGCGGGAGTCGACGATTTGGCGGGGGCCTTCTTCGTCGCGGGTTTGGCGGCGGCCGCGCCATTCTGCGCATGCTCGCTTTTTTTCGCATGCGGCGGAGTTGGGGGCGCCTTTCCGCTGTAGCCGAAGTCGAGCAGTTTGCGCCCGAGCAGGTCGCGGCCCTTGCCCGCATAGGAGCCTCTGCCCAAGTTGTCACTGGGATAGCCCATGATGACGGCGGCCATGCGTCGGCCGTTGCGCTCGCAGGTGATGGTGATGCAGAAGCCGGATCTTGCGATGAAGCCGGTTTTCATCCCGTTGACGCCGGGGCACTTCTCGCTGACAAGGTGGTTGTGGTTGGAGAGTAGCGTCTGCGGGTTCTTGCCGACCTTCCTCTCGATGGTCGCGGAAGCCGTGGAGGAGTCCTTGACCGCCTCGGGGTACTCAAGGAGACGCTCGGCAAGGAGCACCATGTCCTCAGCCGAGGCCACATTGTCCTCCTTGGCGGTGGCTCCGGGCAGTCCATTGGTGTTGTAGAAGTGGGTGCTTAGCATACCGAGCTCCTTGGCGCGGCTGTTCATCCGGGCGATGAAGGAACTGACGTCGCCGCCGGCGAGATGTTGGGCCACAAGGTAGGAGGCGTCGTTGGCGCTTTTGATCATGACCGCCTTGAGCAGGTCGCGGAGGCTGAACGATTCTTTCGGATCGATGTAGATCTGGCTGCCACCCATTTTCGACGATTCGCTGGTACCCTGTATCTCGGTGTCGAGCGTGATCTTGAAGTTCTCGATGTCCTCGAAGGTGAGCAGGGCGGTCATCATTTTCGTCATCGAGGCGATGGGGGCGGGAGCCTTGCTTTTCTTCGACCAAAGAACCTCGCGGGAGTCGAGATCCACGAGGATACCGGCTTTGGCGTTTTTCGTCTCGGGGATTCCCGCGATGTCACCCGTGATCGCCTTCTGGTAGCTCAGTGGTTTCCCTGTGCTCGGATGCTTGATGCGAAACTCGGTGGATGATGGCTTTGGTTGTCCCACCGCAGGCGTGGCGGCGTTTGGCGAGGGAGCGGGAGGCGGCACGCCAGGCACTTGCGAAATGGCCGATCCTGATTTCACGTCCGTCACTGGGTTGACGCCCGATGCGGGAGTGGTCGCAGGTGTGTTTGCGGGAGCGCTAGTTAAAGTTTGTGGCGCGGTTTCACTCCCTTCCGACGATTTATACCAGCGATAAAAGCCGTAGACTATCCCCACCTGCACAACGACAACAACGAACAAGACGGTGAACTTCTTCATGCGATTTTTTTATCCTCACAAACTATTTGATGGCAAGGACTATCCCTTGCGTATCGGTGTAATCCAAACTACAGGATGTCCTCCCGACATCTTAAAGCGAGGCGGCCCGGTTCAGCGCGGCGACAAGTGCCTGCATCGCCGCCTGGTCGATGCTTGAATGCTCCCCGGCGCCGTAGAACACTTTGCCGTCGGACGCCCGCTTCACTGAGATGTAGGAGACGGCCATGGCGTTCTCACCATGCCCGACGGCCTGCTCCTCGAAGTCGTCAAGCACGAACTTGAGCACTGGCATACCGCTGAGGGCGTGGACGAAAGCCGAGAGGGGGCCGTTTCCTTCGCCTTCTCCCTGAACGGTTTGCCCGTCAACATCCAGAAATACTTTGACAGACACGTGGCTGGGATCCTGCTCCTCTCCGGACTTGCGGGTGAGCTGGACGAGCTTGTAGGGGCCTTTGCAGTCGACAAAGTTTCTCTTGAAGATGTCGAGCACCTCGGCGGCGTGAATCTCGTCGCCTTTCTCGTCGGCGAGCAGTTGGACAAGTTTCCCGATCTCCGGGTGCATTGGCTTCGGGAGCCGCAGACCGTATTCGGACTCCAGCACGTAGGCGATGCCCCCCTTGCCCGACTGGCTGTTGATCCTGATGAGCCGCTCGTATTCCCTGCCGAGGGCGGCGGGATCGACATGCAGGTACGGCACTTTCCAATTCACCTCGAAAAGCGCGGCGGCCTTCTGCCTCTCCTTCTCCTGCATACCCTTGCGGATGGCGTCCTGATGCGATCCCGAGAAGGCCGTGAACACGAGGTCTCCCGCATAGGGATGCCGCGGGTGGATGTAGATGCCGGAGGCCGACTCGACCTCGCGGGCGATGGCGGGAAGGTCGGAAAAGTCGAGGCCGATGTCGATGCCCCGCGAGTATAAATTCAGCGCGAAGACGACGAGGTCGACGTTGCCTGTGCGCTCGCCATGCCCGAAGAGGGTGCCCTCGACCCGGTCAGCGCCCGCCAGCACGGCCATCTCGGTCGCCGCCACTGCGCACCCCTGGTCGTTGTGGGCGTGCACGCTGATCGAGGTCTCGTCGAGATGGCTGTAGTGCGAGCGGAAATATTCGATCATGTCGGCGTACTGGTACGGCGGCCTGCGCTCGACGGTGGCGGGCAGGTTCAAAATGAAGTCCGATTTGGCGGACGGCCCCCAAAGGGTCTTCAGCTCCTCGCACAGATCGATGACGAAGTTGAGGTCGCTGTCCGTGAACTCCTCGGGGGAAAACTCGTAGGCGACACGCCCCAGCAGGTTGGCCTTCGCAAGGCAGTCGAGGACGATCTTCGTCCCGTCCAGCGCCATCGCCTTCACTTCGGCGCGGGTCTTGTTGAAGACGATCGACGAGTGCAAATCGGAGGTGGCGACATAGCAGTGGAGGATGGCCTTCTCGACGCCCTTGAGCGACTCGACCGTCCGCTCGATCAGATGGCGCCGCGCCTGGGTGAGGACGGAGATCCGGACGTCCTTCGGTATCCGTCCCCCATCCACCAGCACGCGGACGAAATCGAAGTCGTCCTTGGAGGCGGAGGGGAAGCTGACCTCGATCTCTTTGAAGCCGATCCGCGCCAGCATGTCGAAGTATCTGGCCTTCTTCTCGGGATTCATCGGAACCGGGAGCGCCTGGTTGCCGTCGCGGAGATCGACCGAGCACCATGTGGGGGCGTGCTCTATTCTCTTTTCGGGCCACATCCTGCGTGTCAGCGGGATGGGTTCGGGATAGCGATATTCTGGATATTTTCCCATTGTCTTCTTCTTCCGCGGGTTTCGCCTCTGGCACATTACCTGTATATTCATCCACGAACACGCGGAACATTGTGGACATCTCGGCGGATTGAGATAATAATGTATTGGGTTTGCCAAATTGCCATTGACGTTTCCTTCTTTTTCGGTCTGAATTCAGCGGACCGTTTGCCGATATGAGCGAAGGATCTCAGCTTGAACTGAATTTCGGGGAGAGGAGAAACCGTTTCAAGGATGATCTTGAAAACGGGCGCTTTCTGCTTCTTTTCGAGGTCGAGACACCGGCGCGGGACTGCGATCTGCCAACCGCGGTCGCCCGTCTCGAGCCCATCCTGTCGGCGGTGGAGAAGATCCGCCCGGCGAGGGCGGGGCTCGCTGTCACCGACAAGACGAACCGCCGCGACAGCTACAACGTGGCCGACTTCGCCGCCAGCCTCATCCGCGCCGACCGCGACCGGCATCTCCTCTTCATCTCGGGGAAGGGCGGCTCGGAGGACGAGGTGCGTGACACCATCGCCGCCTGCGCCAACTACGGATTCCCCAACATCGTGGCGGTGACCGGTGACGGCGCGGCAACTGAGACCGGCGGCAAAGCCGCGGCACGGCACGTCGACAGCGCCCGCATCCTCTTCGGCAACAAGGCGACGAAAATGGGCCCGCAAGGCAAGGACACGGTCTTTCAGGGGTGCGTTGTCAATCCCTTCAAATACGTCCCACTCGACGTCTTCCCGCAATACTTGAAACTGGTCAAGAAATTCAATTTCGGTGCCAGTTTCGTCGTCGCGCAGGCCGGGTGGGACATGCTCAAACTGCAGGAGTTGCGCTGGTATCTGGAGATGCGGGCGCTCTACCATCAGTCGCTCGCCCGCATCATGATCCTGACGCCGGACATCGTCACCGACATTCTTGGCGACAGGCGGCCCGGCATCCGCATCTCCCCCGACTTCCGCTCCATGCTCGAGAAGGAGTCCAAGTTCAGCGAGGTTCAATTCATGGCCGCCCAGTGGCGCCGCATCCAGCTTATGGTGGCCGGGCTCAAATTCCTCGGCTACAGCGGCGTGGTCGTCTCGGGAGCCGAAAAGCCGCAATGGATTATGACGGCCGCCTCGAAAATCGCCGAAGCGCTCGAGGAGTTCAGCAGCTTCAACGAATGGCGCGACGCCTACACCAACCATCTTTCGAGGGCGGAGATGGCTCCCTATCCCTATCGGTTCTACATCTTCGACAACCTCCTCAAGGTCTCCCATGACGAATCTCCCGCCATGCGGAAGGTCGCCTCTCCCGCATGGGCCAAAGGCGAGCGCTTTCGTCATTCTCTCTCGCGGAGGCTTTTCAAAGGATCACTTCAGAATAGCGCGTCCCGTCTGCAGTTCTTGAAACGGCTCCTCGTCGGCTGCGTCGGGTGCCCGTCGTGCAGGCTCGAGCTGACCCATTACATCTGCCCCGAGACCTGCCCGAAAGGTCTCGCCAACGGCCCCTGCGGCGGATCGAGGGCGAATGGCGACTGCGAGTTCGGCGGGAAACCGTGCATCCACGGAACCATCTTCAAAATGGCCACGCAGATGAGGTCGATCGACTCGCTTGAGGAAACATTGATCCCATAAACAATTTTGGCGACACGATTGTTTTTTAGGAAATAGCCAAAGGCGGGCTACCCCCGCAACCCAACGTATGAGAATCAACCAACACCGAAAACAATTTTGTCCTCAAAATTGTTTTCTCTGCTATTTCCGTCACCACACCAGCGACAATTATTTTATCAAAGGCTATAGGTAAAGAACATGTTAGGAAATAGCATTAAGGAGACACGCAACATGCCAACAGAAAGAGCGAATGGCGTCACGTTCATGGGAAGAGGGCTGACACTTGTGGGCGACGAGTTGAAAGTCGGCGCCAAGGCGCCCGATTTCGTCGTCATGACGGAAAAGCTCTCCGAGTTCACGATCGTGGAGACGATCGGTCCCCGCATCTTCACCACATTTCCCTCGATCGACACGCCCGTCTGCGAGTCCCAGGTGAAACGCCTCATGCAGGATATTCCCAAGCTTGGCAGCATCGCGGTTTACGCGGTCTCAGCCGATCTTCCCTTCGCGCAGAAGAGGTGGGCTGATGCCAATGGCGCGGCTGGCGTGGTCAATTTCCTCTCCGACTACCGCGACGCCTCCTTCGGGACGAACTGGGGGCTTCTCATCAAAGAGGCTCGCCTTCTCGCCCGCTCCGTCTTCATCCTCGACTCCGACGACGTGGTCAAATACGCCGATATCACCACCGAGTTGACCGCCTTGCCCGATTTCGACAAGATGCTGGCGTTCCTTAGGCAGAATACCATCACATGAGATTTTTTTAGACATATAAATTCTTAATGAGCCGTGCAATTATATGCCTGGAAAACTATTGTCAGGATATGGTAACTTGATGCTTCGATGAGGTTGTGGTCTGAATGCGGAAACCTTTTAAAATCAAAAACCTTTTCGGCGTGCTGACGCAGCAGGGGATGGACAACCATTCCCGCGCGACGCAGCAAGCCGTTTCTGAATCGCAGCGGATGAAGATCCAGGATGTGCGTCTAACGCCCACCGGCGTCAAGTTCAACTGCCCGAGGTGCGCCTGCGTCATCGAGATCATGCGCGAGCAGGCCGGTCGATCGCGCGACTGCCCCAATTGCGGCAAACTCATCCAGATGCCGACGGTGTGATAATCGCAAAGCCTGCGCAGCAGGCTTTGCGATTATCCTATGGCCTCGTGGCCCATCTCGCCGGTGCGGATTCTGACGCACATGTCCAGGTCGAGGACGAAAATCTTGCCGTCGCCGATGCTGCCCGTCCGTCCACCCTCCGTGATCGCCTCGACGGTCGGTTTCACGTACTCGTCGTTGACGGCGATCTCAAGCTTGTACTTCCGCAGGAGACTACCCGCCTCCTTGTGGCTCCGGTACACCTCGGCCACGCCCTTCTGCCGTCCCCGCCCCATCACGCTGCTGACGGTGACGAGATGCACTTCCTTCTCCGTCAGCTTCTCCAGCACGTCGTCGAGACGGTCCGGCTGAATAATCGCCACAATGTACTTCATACGATCCTCCAAGATTGTTGAATATGTTAGGAATTCCGATGTGTTCGGTGATCAGCGGCTCCGCTCGCCGCCGCGCGTTCAAACTCGAAAGAAACAAGGTGTCAGGTTTCAGGTGTCAGGAAGAATCTCCTTACTGACACCTGAAACCCGAAACCTGGGTGTTCGGTGTTCGGGATTGAAATCAGTCTATCAGCGTGTAGGCGGTCTCGCGGTGGTCCACGAGGTCAAGCCCGATGCTCTCCTCCTTGTCGGTGATGCGCAGGGGCCACAGGGCGTTCACGAAGACCAGAAGGCCGTAGGTCACCACGAACGAATACCCCATGACGATGAATATGGCCTTCAATTGCGTGAAAAGCTGGGCGACATTGCCAAAGAGGGCGCCGTCGAGACCATCAGGGTTGATGGCCGTGGTGGCGAAAACCCCTGTGAGGGCCGAGCCGATGATGCCGCCAATGCCGTGGACGCCAAAGGCGTCGAGCGAGTCGTCATACCCCAGAATGGGTTTGAGGTAGCTGACGAACAGCCATGGCAGGACGCCGGCGCAGATGCCGATGACGAAGGCCGCGCCAAGCCCCACGAAGCCCGAGGCGGGCGTGATGGTGGCCAGGCCGGCGACCGCGCCGGTGATGACGCCCAGCATCGTGGCTCTGCTGTTGAACAGCCAGTCCATCACGGCCCAGCTCAACCCGCCCACCGCGGCCGCCGTGTGGGTCACGAGGAAGGCGTTGACCGCCAAGCCGTTGGACGCCAGGGCACTCCCCGCGTTGAAGCCAAACCAGCCGAACCACAAAAGCCCCGCTCCAATCACGGCGAAAGGCAGGTTGTGTGGAGGGGAGATCTTCTCGGGATAGCCTTTCCGCTTCCCGAGGAAAATCGCACAGGCGAGCGCCGCCATGCCGGCGTTCACATGAACCACGATGCCGCCGGCGAAGTCCATGGCGCCTTTGCCGGACGGATTAAGGAAACCGAGCGCGCCGTTGATCCCCCACATCCAGTGGGCGACGGGATCGTACACAATCGTCATCCACAAGACCATCAGGATGCAGAACGGCACGAAACGCACCCGTTCGGCGAAGGCGCCGACGATCAGGGCGGGGGTGATGATGGCGAACATCATCTGGAAAATGGCGAAGGCCTCATGCGGGATGGTTTTGGCGTAGCTGAGACCGGTCACGGGGTCGAACGAGGGAATCGTGTTGCTCACCCCTTTGAACCCGACATACTGCAATCCTCCAAGAAGCCCGTTGCCGATGTCGGGGCCGAAGGCGAGACTGTAGCCGAAGAGCACCCACTGGATACTCACCAGGAAGGCGATCATCATGCACTGCATCAGGACGGACAGGATATTCTTTTTCCTCACCAAGCCGCCATAGAACAACGCCAAACCGGGAGCGGTCATAAGAAACACCAGCGCCGAACTTATCAGTACCCACGCCGTGTCCCCCTCCTTCACGTTCGCCGCCGTGAGAGCCTGGGGAATTCCCGACGCAACCAAGGCGACCGCGGCGGTCGGATTGTGCCCCGCCTCCCCTGCGAACGCCAAGCCGCACGCCACTCCGGCGGCCAAAACCGCACAAAACACCCACAAACACTTGCGCATTCTTCTCGTCCTCCTCAATGCTATTCGCACCTGAAATTACTGTTTAGTTGTTTTAGCATTTCGCATGCCATACGCATTTATTTTGATGTAAGTGTCTTGCTGTGATATATATGAGTGACAAAATCACGAAATGACTTGGTGGATGTGTCGACATTTTTGAAACGGGTCACGCATCGATGAAGACAATTTTGTCGGCAGACGGGGACGAAAGGAATGGTGCAGGCATTTGATTTTTCAGTCGTGAATTATATTTTAGCTTTTCTGTCTTCGCTTCAATCCCGCGGTTGACAGGTCAGGGTGACACGGAACCGCAACCATACTTAAGGAGCAGACGCATGAGGCATCCGTACCCCTTTTGTCGAACGGCCGGGCCGTCTCATGGATAAAATCATCATACGCGACCTGCGGTTGAGCGCGGTGATTGGCGTCAATCCGGAAGAACAACTCACACAGCAGGATCTGCTGGCGACTATCGAACTCGAGGTGGATCTGACGAAGGCGGCGGCAAGCGACGCTCTTGAGGACACGGTCGACTACAAGGAACTCAAGGGCAAGTTGCTTGCCGTCGTCTCGCATTCCAAGCTGAACCTTCTTGAGGCGCTTGCGGGACGACTGGCTGACGTCTGCCTTGAAGATTCCCGGATTGCCGCCGTGAAAATCATTCTTGACAAACCCGGAGCCCTCCGCTATGCCCGAAGCGCGGCCGTTGAGTTGCGCAAGACGAGAAAATGACATATAGCGCAAGAGCGGCGCCCGCAATTCGCCGCGGCGAAGAGTCGCGACCTGGTACGCCGTCCGCTTGTCGGGCGAACAGACCACCTTGCGCGAATGGGGTGTTTTTTTCCCGTTGCGGTTTATAGTCTGTAAGTCACTAACCTCTGACAATGGAGAACGCATATGAATTCGGTACGCCAGGCACTCATGATCGTCATCGTCGCTGCCACTTGCTCCACGTTTATCGCCGGCTGCGCCTCCACGAAAGGGCAGGCGGAGGCGGCAGTCGCGGAGACCGTCGCCTCTCCCACTCCCGGTCTGACTGATCAGGAGACCCCCGATGCGGCGGCGAAGAAACTGCTCGAAAGCGTCCTGAAAGGCCTCGCCGACGGGGATTACGCCGTCTACAGCCGCGACTTCAGTGAGAAGCACAAGGAGTTTTTCACGAAAGCCAATTTCGACGAGTCTGCCGCTTGGATGAAGGACACCTTTGGTGCCTGCGAGAGCGCGGAGTTTATGGGGTTTTGGAAGCGGCGTGGCTATTTTCTCGCCCTCTGGAAGGCGAAATACTCGAAAGTCAAAGACGACGATGTCATTCTTGAGTTGTGCTTCAAGAAAGAGGGCGGCTCCTACAAGGTGGAAGCCTTCAAACCCAGGTGAGTGCGCGGGGTCAGGTTTCAGGGTTCAGGTGGCTCGAATAATAGTTTCCTGAACCCCGAACCCTGAACCCTCCTGAATAAGAATTTTCTGATATGATCAATAGCGATTTCCA
>CAYTFM010000009.1:12338-35561 GCA_964436735.1 uncultured Victivallales bacterium
ATTTCCAAGGAGGAGTGTTTTATGGCCGCCATACCTGACACAATGACCGCCTGGCCCCTTTTCGGGGCGGGAATGCAGAGTTTGGGGAAAGACGATAAGCCGTGCGTCGTGCCTGTGCCGCAGGTGGGTGACGACGAGTTGCTGGTGAAGATCGACGCCATCGGTCTATGTTTCTCCGACATCAAGCTCATCAAAGCGGGGCTGACCCATCCACGGGTGATTTCCAAGGATCTGGCGAATGATCCTGTCATACCCGGACACGAGGCTGTGATGACCGTGGTGAAGGTCGGGCGCGCCCTCCAAGGCTCTTTCACGCCGGGACGCCGCTACATCATCCAGGCGGACATTTATGTGAAGGGCAAAGGACTCGCCTACGGCTACGCCATCAACGGCGGCATGGCGTTGTACAGCATTATCGATCAGAGGGTTCTAAACGGCGACGAAGGATGCTACCTGCTGCCGCTCGCCGATTCGATCCCCGCCGCCCTCGCCGCCCTCGTCGAGCCGTGGACCTGCGTGATCGCCAGCTATCGCATACAGAACAGGTCGAAGCCTCTTCCGCAAGGCAATATCCTTGTCGCCGGAAATCCAGGTGATTCCGCCTCTTATACACCAGGCACACTGCTTGTCGATGCCGGACCTGCCTCCATCACGTTTCTCGGAGTACCGGATGATAAAATATCCGCTTTCGTCGGAAACTTCCGCAACTCGCCTAAAATCATTACAGCCGCATCGCTCGAACAGCTTGGTGGCAAGGCTTTTGATGATGTTTTCATGTGCGGAGTGAGTGATGCGAAAACATCGAACGCGCTGTGCAAACTCTGCGCGCGGAACGCTGTCATTTCGTTTGTCGGGGCGTATCCCAAGGAAGCGTTGCCGTTCGACATCGGCAACATCCACTACGAGGGATGGTTTTACCAGGGGACGGCAAGTCATGACCTTTCCAGCGCATATGGGCGCAACGTCAGAAGCACGTTGAAAAAAGGCGGGACGTGCTGGCTGGTCGGTGGCGCGGGGGCGATGGGGCAGATGCACACCCAGCTTGCCGTGGAGTCCGAGGATGGCCCGGCGCGGATCCTCGTCACCGACATGGATGACACCAGACTACAGAAAGTGACCACGCTTCTGAGTCCGTCAGTCAAGCGTAAAGGACTCGAATTCAAGGCATTCAATCCAAAATCGTTCGCCACGCCCGCCGACTTCCTCAAGGCGGTCCGCGGCTTCTCCCCCGATGGATTCGATGATATCATCATGCTCGTTCCAGTGATCGAGGTGTTCGAGAGCGCGCTCCCCTTTATGAAAAAGGATTGCGTTATGAACATCTTCGCCGGGATTCCCGCGGTGAAACAGGGGAAGATCAGTCCTGAGGGTATCGCAGAGAAGGGGCATCGTTTCATTGGTTCGAGCGGGAGCAGGACAGCCGATCTGCGGCACACGCTGGAGTTGGTCGAGTCCGGACGCCTCAACCCCGCCACCGCGCTGGCGGCAGTCGGAGGGATGAACGACCTCAAGAAGGGGCTTGAAGCGGTCGCTAACGCCACATATGCGGGAAAGACCGTCATCTTCCCCCATTGTCCCAATCTGCCCTTGACGCCCATCGAGAAACTGGATGAGGTGATTCCCGATGCGGTGAAAACCTTCGACAACGAAGGGTTCTATTCGAAGAAAACTGAGGAGGCTATCCTCGGGAAGTTCTCGTAAGGATCGTTGAAGGAATACGGGTTACAGGTGCTGAAAGCTATTCTGGCTTTGGGCAAGGAACCTTGACCGTTTAGAAGAGGAATTGTTGTGGAGATCCCCACAGCCTTGTGCCGTGGGGGTCGAACATGGAGCCAAAGTCTCGGCGTAGCCGGTTAAATTTACGAGTGAGTTCCGACCTTAGGCTGTTGCCCCCGTGACGGCCATGATGCTATTTCAGCGGTCCGCCGATTCCTCTGCTTTGCTCCCACTTCGCAGGCCTGTTCTGCGGCAGGGGGCTTACCCCATTCTCCTCTTGAGGGCTTCGACATCCCGTGCAGGTAAGAGTCAGCCATAGCGCCACTGAAAAGAAAAACGCCTGCCGTGTAAAAACGGACAGGCGTTTGATGGCCATGAAAGACATAATCTCGTTCAGCTTATTGGTACGTGATGAAAGGGAACATCTCGTAAGGGTCGTTCATCTCCATGACTTGAAGGGCCACGAGGATGAGAAGCATCACGCATGTCGCAACGGCAAACCAGGTAAATAATTTTGATGAATACATGACGTCACTCCTTCTCTGATCAGTTCATTCCGACATCGACACCGCCAGCGGGAGCGTCTCCGCCCGGCGCGTCACCACCACCCTCAATCGCCTTGTCCTCAAGACGACGCGGCGGTGGCGGGGGGAAGAAGACTTTGTCGCCAATCTCGACGGTGCCGCCACGGGGCCCCGGAGTGATGTTGGCGATGGCGCAATTGTCGTTGACTTTCACGATCTTGATTTTGGCGATGAACTGGTCGCCGCGGGAAACAAACATCTCCTTGTCGTTTGGCAGAGGAGCGGGAACCTCTTGGGTTTTGCCGCTTTTCAGCGTTCTTTTCAGCTTGCTGTTCTTGCCAAGGTCGATCACGACGAAATCCCATTTCTTGTTGACATCGACAATCTGTCCAACCAACTGCTCATAGAGGTTCTGCTCGGGGCCTTTCTTGCCGCCGACCCCAGGTGTCTCCTCACCACCATAGATAATCTTCTTCAACTTGGCGATGAGCTTGTTGGCGTCCTCAAATTTCTTTGTCAGGTCGGCGTGTTTCTTCTCCAAGTCGGCCAACTGTTGGCGGGTGTCGTCCAATTCTTGTTTCGTTCTGGCCAGTTCGGCCTTCGTCTTGTCCAAGTCGTCCTTGACTTCCTTCGCCCCGTTCTCGGCGGTGTTCAGCGCGCCGGCGTAGTCTTCGTCAAGCAACTCCTTCTGGCTGGGGGAGGCAAGTCCGAGGATCTGGATCATCTTGGAGATTGTCGCCGCATACGAGTCGGAGCGTTTCTTCAGCTTCTCCGAGTCGCTCACCAACTTGTCCAACGTGGCGGACATATCGTCGAATTTGAGCTCTCTGCTTTTCTCTTTGAAGTCAGGGGCGATCGGTTTCTTGATCTTATCGCCAAGACGGGCGAAATAGTCCACAAAATTGTCGTTGCGCTTGTTCACGCTCTCGGCGAACTCGACCATCTTCTGGTCGCGGTCGGCGTAGGTCTTGACGCTGTAGAATTGCTTTTGCTCGAACTGCTCCGGCAGACACAGTTTGTCGGCGATGGTCTTCAAGGTGTCGCTCAAGCGGTTTCTCTGGGTGATGATATCCTTGGCCTGCGCGAGGAAAAGGTTCAACTGCTTCTGCAGGTTCTCGCCCTTGTATTCTTGCGCGGGCGGAGTTTGCGGGCTCGGGAAGCGTTTCTTCAGCAGCCAACCTGGCGTATTGTAGTTGTTGTGGAACAGCGTCGACTTCGTGTTTTCCTCGGCCTCCTCCTCCGTGACAGCTCCTGCGCCAGTCTTGTCTGGCGGACGGGGTTTGACGGCAAGTCTGACCGTGCGGAGGCGCTCTGAGGGATACTTCTCGGATTTGAAGTAGTCAGCCTTCTTCTCCTTCATATCACTCGCCCATGGCACGTTCGAGTTCTCTTTGTCGTCAAGTACAATGGAGGCTTTCTCGATTGTCGACGCCAAGCGGTCGCCACGGTCTCTCAGCTGATAGCGTTTCGAGAAGAGAAATATGCCAAATATGAGTATGGCCAGTGCGAAAACCAGCGTGAGCACATTAACAACTCTATTCAATTGCCCCATTTTGCCTCTCCTGCTTTCGGTTTATTTTCAGCCGTGACAAGACTATATGCCATTCAATTTCAGAGATACTATTAGTTGGGGCGGCGGGAAAAGTCAAGCCTCAAAGTTCGCAAATATATAGAGACAAGGAGATGCATACCTGTGGACCACCAACTCCGCTGTTGAAATATCCCTTGCCGCGAATATCTTACAACCGCCGACCGACACATGAGTCTGCGTAGAAGCACTGCCGCAGCGCGGAACACTACTATTGGAGAAATCAGGTAGCAAGACCTTGAAATGAAAAACCGCCTACTATGCCATTTCGAATAACTGTCGTTGACGAGAGCAAATCCGTGGTGGTCACGGTCGAATCCTCCCAAAAGCTCCGCATCGGATCGGACCGGGACTGTGATCTCGTCCTGAAACGCGCCTATATTCTGCCCGTTCATTGCGAGGTGGAATCCCACAAGATGACGCACAAGCTCATGAGGAGCCCCCTGGCGGATGTGATTCTGAATGATTCGTCTATGCACGGGGAGTCGGCCGTCCTCGCCGACGGCGACGTGATCCAGCTTGGCGATCTTGTCCTTCAGTTCAAAGTCACCCGTCAGGCCACCAAACGACATTGGCGGACGGATCTCGTCTCCTATTCGGCCGTTGGACTGCTCACCGTGATGCTGATTTTAGAGTCGTTGGTGATGTTTTGGCTGCCCTCCCGGCTCAGCTCCGACACTGCGTGGGAGCGGGAGCAGGCGCTGCAGGAGCTCATTGAGACACTCGACCGCACCCGTGCGATCGCCCGGGAACTCTCCGTCAAGGAGAAGAACGACGAGGGATTCATTCGCCTTTTTGTCCTTACGCTGGACGAGATTGCCAAGTATGTGAGGTCCTATAAAGAGGTTATGACGCGGAGCCAGATCGCCGAACTCAACGAGGATCTGACACGTATCACTCCCGTCGTGACCAAGTGGAAAAAGACCCGCAAGATATATACAAAGGAGGAGACGCTTGACCTCTCACGCCACGTCAAAGACCTCATTTTGAAGTTCGAGAACGCATCTCCCATTAAAAACAGCAGCGGAGTTTCTGCCCCTTGATGGATTACGTTGACACACGATTGCATTTCATTGGCTGCGGAGGAGTCGGCATGGCCGGCCTGGCGGCGATCGCCCTTGAGCGGGGGGCGCGGGTGAGCGGCTCCGATCTCAAGGACAGCCCCGGGCTTGAGCGGCTCAGAGCCGCCGGCGCCGTCATTCACCTCGGCCATGGCGAACGTTTCCTGCCCCGTGTGGACACCTCCCACGCCCCGCCGCCCATCATCGTCTACTCCTCAGCCATTCCGAAGGACAATCCCGAGCTGGCACGGGCGCGCGCCGAAGGCTGGGAATGCCATCGCCGCGGCGAATTCCTCGCCATGATCGCCGGGGAATACCGCAGAGCGGTCGCAGTCGCCGGTTCGCACGGCATGACCACCGTCACCTCGATGATCGTTCACATCGTTCGGGAGTGCGGTGCTGTCCCCGGTTTTATGATCGGAGGGCTGCCGACGGGGTGGAGCGCCTCGGCTGCCGCGGGGGACGGCGATATTTTCGTGACCGAGGCGGATGAGAGTGACTTGACGTTCGAGTTGATCAAGGCCGCCGTCGCCGTCGTGACGAACGTCGAGGACGATCATGCGTGGAGCGTCGGCGGCGAGAAGCCGCTTTTCGAGGCCTTTGTCCGCTTCGGGCGTAAGGCTGGAACGCTCATCTACGGGCAGGATCCCGCGACCTCCGCCCTCTTCGATGGCATCAGCTCTGGAAAGCCGCTCGACGCCGTAAACGCCTCCGCGCGGTTCGCCGGCCAGGCGTCGTGGGGACCCTTTCAGCGGCAGAACGCCTCCCTCGCCGCGGCCGCCGCGGTCGAGCTTGGTTTTCCGCCTGGCCAAGTGGACCGAGCCGTCAGATCGTTCAAAGGTGTCGAGAGGCGCATGAGCGTGCGAGGAGAGGGTCCGGGTTTCCGCGTCATCGAGGACTACGCCCATCATCCCACCGAGCTCAAAGCGGCCTTGGCCGCGCTCCGGGAAATGCACCCCGGCATGAGGCTGCGCATGGTCTTTCAGCCGCACCGCTACGCCCGGCTCGAACGCTATTTTGCCAGTTATGTGGAGATCCTCAAGACCGTCGACCGCTCCGTCGTCCTCCCCGTGTTCGCCGCATGGGTCGAGAAAGGACTTCTCGATTCCAAAGCTCTTGCAGAGGCGATCGGCCCCACGGCGGAGTATCTTGAAGGGGAATGGGCGCACATTGCCGCGAGGCTGCTTGCGGATGTCAAGAAACCGGAGGTCCTCGCCATCATCGGCGCGGGTGACACCGATGAACTGGTCAAACAGGTTGTGAAGCGCATGCCTAATCCGGCACCGACGAAACTCGTGTGAGGTCCGTGGCGATGAGGAACCACAGTGCCACGTCAAACAAAATGAAAGCAATCATGGCGGATTGATGTATGTCTTTCAAGCTTAAGGCTATTCTTGAGGAGACCGGCAAAACTCTCGAACTCCTCTCGGAGCCCTCGTGGATCGGGCGCACGCTCGCCGAGATACTCGCCGACCACGGCGTCAGCCTCAACATGCGCTGCGCCGGTAAAGGGCTGTGCGACAGCTGCCGCATCGAGCTGCTGCATGGCGAACTCACGAATCTCCTCAACGCCTCCACCGCCACGGCGGAGCCCGGCAGCCCCATCTTCGTGAAAAGCTGTCTCTATGGCTTCACCGCCGAGACTGAGGATGTCTCCATCAGAATTCCCTCGCGCTCAACGCTTTCGCGCAGCCACGTCGTCGTGGCAGACTTCCATCCCGATATCGCCGAGGACATAATGGCATCCCAGCGCAAGAAGGCGAAGCGTTCGCAAAAACAAGCCGCTCGCACACCTCTCGGCGCGGCGGTCGACGTGGGCACCACGACCGTGGCGCTGACGCTTGTCGATCTCGAATCCGGCGAGTCGACGGGAAAGTCAGCCGCCCTCAACCAGCAGGCCAAGTTCGGCGACAACGTGATCTCCCGGATCAAGCTCTGCGCTGAGAATCAGGCAATGGTCGGCACGCTCCAGCGCGCCATCAACGACGAGACCATTCTGCCCCTCCTGCATGAGGCGTTGCACCGCGCCGGCAGGAGCGAGGCCGCTCTACGGTCGTTCGTCATCGCCGGCAACACCACGATGCTCCATCTTGTGGCGGGCGTCGATCCCTCGCCGCTGGGCGTCCTGCCGTTCGCCCCGGCCTTCCTGGGGCACACGATGTTGTCGTCCGGCACGATCAAGGCCGGAGTGGGTGGTGGCTTTGAAACCCATTTGCTGCCAGGCATTTCCGCCTATGTCGGAGCCGATATCAGTGCGGGGATTTACGCCACAAAAATGCTCAAAGACCAGAAGACCTCCCTGCTGATCGACATCGGCACGAACGGCGAGATTGTCCTGAGCCACCGCGGCGCGGCGTTCGCCTGCGCGACGGCCGCCGGTCCCGCTTTTGAGGGTGTAGGGCTCGTCAGCGGCACCCGGGCCATTCCGGGGGCGGTCTGCCATATCGGCATGCGCTCCTCCCCCTTCGAGATCGACTACGAGGTGATTGGCGAAGAGGGAACTCCCGTCGGCGTCTGCGGTTCCGCCTACATCGATTTCCTCGCCTCGGCGAAGCGCATCGGCCTCGCGGGGGATTTCGGCCGCTTGACGGACGATCCGGCGTTCCAGAGCCATCTCACGACCGTTCCCGACCAGCATGTCCGGGCGGTGAGGATCGCGGATACTGTCCTCGTCTCCGAGGCGGATATTTCGGGGCTGCTCCAGGCGAAGGCCGCCGTCGCCGCCGGCATTCAGATCCTCATGAAAAGGGCTGGCGTCCAGGCCGGCGACATCGACACCGTCTACCTCGCCGGGGGATTCGGCTTGAACATCAATGTCGACAAAGCTGTCGACTGCGGACTCCTGCCCGGTTTTCTTCCGTCGCAGATCAAGGCGATCGGCAACAGTTCCCTCGCCGGAGCCTACCTCGCCCTGATCGACGAGGACGCCATTCCCGAAATGGAACGCTACCGCCAGGAGATCGAAGTGGTCGAGCTCAACCTCGATCCCGACTTCGAAAACCTTTACATCGACAACATGATGCTCTAAGGGCTCAATGCAAAATAACCTGCACATGCACAGGTAATTTTGCATTGAGTCCTAAGCTGTCATGCGGGAAAAACTTCATAATCCGCCTCCGTCGAGTTCGTATGCAAGGCCGCCGCATGATACCTTGATGCATAGGTGAATACGTAATCGCCACCGCACTCGCGAGCATCGTCGGATTATCAAGCGATGTCGATTACGAACCCGCTCCGCTGATCACGATTGCGACTGTTCGAAAAGCCGCGGCTGAGCAGCTCAACTAACCAATCATCACTCTTCACGGAACTGACACATGAACAATCCGAACAATCCTCTTCCCTATCGAAAACTCGCGTCGCAGGCGGCGGCCTGCGAGCACGCCCTCGAGCGCCTGCTGCATGAGGTGTTTTTTGAACGGCGCCCCGCCGACCGCGCCCTCGCGCACCTTTTCCGCCGCGACACCCGCCTCGGATCGCGGGACCGCCAGTTCATCAGCGAGAGCGTCTTCTCCGTCTTTCGCTGGTGGGGCTGGGTGTCGAAACTCATGCCGCGCTCGATGAGGGAGAAGCTTGCGAACCCGCCGCCCGCGAGGAATTCCGACGAGGAGGAGCCGAAGTTCACCAGCGACGAAGCCTGCGTCACCCTGCCGCAGGGCATTGGGCCTCTCATGCTTCTTTGCGCGGTGAGTCTTGATCGACGGGAGCCGCCCGTCGCCGCCGTCTGGGCGGGGCGCCTCGGACTCGAAGAGCCCGTCATGAAATCCATTTTCAATAACACCGACCCCGCGCAGCGGTTAACGGAGCTACTCAAGGCGTTGCCTCCCAAATCGTTGGGGAGCTTCACCCCGCCGCAGGGTTTTTCGGTTTCGGAGCTTGCCCCCGCATGGCTTGATGCCGAACTCACGCCCGGAATCGACGCCACCCGCTTGACCGAATGGTCGCAGAAGCGTCCCCCGATGTGGCTGAGGGCGCAGACGCCGGACATCGACGGCTTGATCAAGAAACTCGCTGATGACGATCTGGAGGCCGTGCGGCATCCGACGGTCGCGGGCGCCCTGCGGATCGACAGGGCGCGGATCAACCTCTACACGCTGGAAAGCTACCGGGAGGGGAAATTCGAGGTGCAAGATCTTGCCTCTCAGGCCATTGGCCTCGTGTGCGCCCCATCGCCCGGAGGACGCTGGTGGGACGCCTGCGCCGGCGCCGGCGGCAAGTCGCTCCAACTCTCCCTCCTGATGAACCGGACAGGCACGGTCGTCGCCTCCGACATCCGCGAATACAAGCTGAAGGACCTCCGCATCAGAGCCCGCCGCGCCGATCTGCCGAATATCCTTTGCAAGCCATGGGATGGCAAGGGGTTGCGCAGCGGCAAGAAGGAAGGTTTCGAAGGCGTGCTCGTCGACGCCCCCTGCACCTGCTCGGGGACATGGCGGCGGAACCCTGACGTCCGCTGGACGACCACCATCAAAACCATCGCCGACATGGCTTCTCTGCAGATGAAGATCCTCCAGAACGCCGCCACCGGCGTCCGCCCCGGTGGGATCCTCGTCTACGCCACCTGCTCGGTCCTCCGCCGCGAGAACGCCGACGTTGTCGAGTGGTTCTTGAAAAACAACGCCAACTTCGCCCTCGAACCCTTCGTCAATCCCTTGACCGGGAACCGGACGGACGGCACGCTGCAGATTCTGCCGTGGGACGCCGACTGCGACGCCATGTTCGCCGCCCGCTTCCGGCGGAACCCGTCTTCCGCCAGGTTAGACGACAAGTCGGAGGAGTGATCGGTGACGCGGGACGGTGCACCTGACACCTGTGGGTCTCATTTCTCCCAGCAGCCCCCCCCAGAAGCCGCAGAGGAATTCGTACACCATGAACTCCAGACCTCAGGTTGTCCAGAGCGAAGCGTGTCGCAAATGGAACGCCCGCGTTTTGCCCCTGGGACCGCGGGCGTCCCGCCCGGCCACGTCTTGGCTTTCCCAGGAAAACGCAGGCGTTCCATTTGCGAGCCCAGCGAAGTTCTGGAACTCGCGCCTCACACTATTTGCCGCGCTGACACTCCTTCTCGCCGGCTGTCCCGGCCCGAAGGCCGGTGAGGAACCGCCGTCCGCCCTCCGCGTCGACGCGTCGAAGGCGTACAAGAACCTTGAGGACATTCTCGCGCTGGGACCGAGGCCGAGCGGGAGCGAGGCCGCCCGGAAAAATGCAGACCTGATCGCGGAACGGATCAAGGCGTGCGGTCTGACCTCGGAGACTGACCAGTGGACCGAGCGAACGCCCGCCGGAGAGATTGAGTTCCGCAACGTGACGGCGAAGCTGGCCGGTCGTTCCGACAGCTTCATCATTCTTGCCAGCCACTACGACACGAAGCGCATGTCATCTGGGATGTTCGTTGGTGCTAACGACGGCGGATCAAGCACAGCTCTTTTGCTTGAGGTCATCAGAGTGCTGACCTCGGCCAAAACGCCTCCGCCTCTGAGCGTGCTGTTCGTTTTCTTCGACGGGGAGGAATGCGTCTCGCGCTACGGTGAGAACGACGGCCTCCACGGTAGTAGGCGGCTCGCCGGACGAATGGCGAAAGACGGCTCGCTTGAGAAATGCGCCGCCATGATTCTGCTCGACATGATCGGCGACAAGCAGTTGTGCCTGACGCTGTCGCCCGACACCACCGAATGGCTCGCGGACGCCGCGACGGTTGCCGCCAAGGAGCTTGGACATTCTGAACGAGTGGGACGGAACCCCGGCGGTCTCCTTGACGACCACACCCCGTTTCAGCAGGCGGGCGTCCCTTGCGTCGATCTTATCGACTTCGACTACGGTCCCAACAACGCCTACTGGCACAGCTCCGAAGACACGATCGACAAGCTCAGTTCCGAGAGTCTCGCCTTCGTCGGCGATCTGACGCTCCGCCTGATGTGGAAAGTGCCCGCGGTGGTGAAGAACGATGTGCGGAGGAAGTAGAAGTTACCGCAGTTTGCGGAACCCTGATATAGCGTTATAATTCGTTTTCTTTGATGCAAGCTTGCTTCATGATTGACTTTAATAAGCCAATCTTCAGGTCGTGGTTGCCATGAACTGGAACAGTGATTCTTAGATTTATGCCAGCCTTGATGTAGATATGATGGCTTCCCGTGACCCTGGCCAAAGACCATCCCTTTGAGTCAAGAATCTTGCATAGATGTTTACCGCTTATAGTCTTCATGCTCACACTGCTAATTCCATTATCTTATCTTTCTTGCAGAGATGTATTTGATCCATGTCGATTGATAAGCATCCCTCTACAGCGTCATAAATATTTTCGATGAGTTCCTGCATGTCTTCACCTTGAGTGGCGCATCCCGGTATGGACGGGACTTCCGCCCAATACCCACCTTCTTTAGCCTCGTGAATGACAACTTTGATTTTCATTGTGAGAATCCTTGTTTTCGATTATAGAAAACGACTATAGCCGCAAAGGCTGCAACTATCAACTTTCAGCTTTCTTAAGACTCGTTTGTTCTGCTCTCCTCTCCTGCGGCGAAGCCGCTGTGTGCGGCGGACGCGCTGAATCGTGAACTCCATCAAAACCAAGCCGCTGCCTCGACTGATTGCTCGTGCAGGCACCACGTAGAGGTCAGGGTTTCGCAACATCGGCTGACCGATCGGCCGAGATCCGGTAGCGCGCGAGGATCGACGCCGTCGCCTCCCGCGCCTTGCCGGCGTCGAGGACGATCTTGTCGTGGTTCTCGAGATCGACCACGAGGAACTCGCTCTTGGCCGACTCGATCAGTTCGACGAGGTGGCGGAGGTTGCGGACGGTGGTTCCGTTGATCTTGGCGACGATCTTGCAGCCGTTGTTCTGGTAGCCGATGGAGATGTCGTCGGCGAGGATTTTCGAGAGGACGACGACTTGGTCGCGTTCCGGCGTGATCTCTCCATCGTCGAGATAGCTGACGATCGGCCGCGGCGCCTTGGCGATGTTGCCCCACGCGTCGATGTAGTTCTGCGTGAGGGGAATGAACAGAAGTCCACCGAAGATGAAGTAGGAGGGAAGCTTGCCGAACATTCTATGCGGCACGAGCTTGCGGTCCATCTCGAGCTTCTGGACGAGTTCGATCTTCTGTCCGCCGCGCAGAACTGAGAAGGTGGCCGAGTCGCCGACGTGCTTGTTCCAGATGAGTATGCCGAAGAAGAGGTTCTCGCTGGCGCGGAAGGGGATGGTCGCGTCGTTCGCCACCGCGGTGCCGTCGATGGCCATGATCACGTCGTCGACTTTGAACCCCGACTCGAGAGCGGCCTGCTGGGGTCCGACGTGGGTGATGAGAAGGCCGCTCTGGCCGTCGGACATCTTCGCCCAACGGCGCATGGCGGGGCTCTCCATCCCGACGAAGTTGATGTCCAGATCCGGGAATCCATTGTAGGCGCCGTCCTTCACGTCGTCGAGGAAGTGGCGGATGATGGGGGGCGGCACCATGTAGCCGATATTGTCGCCCGTCTGGATCCCTTGGAAGGCGACGCCGACGAGTTTGCCGTCCTGGATGACGGGGCCGCCGCTGTTGCCGGGATTGATGGCGGCGTCGATTTGGACGCTGAGCAGCCAGCGCCCCGTGTGGGTGTAGAGCGTGGGCTCGATCCGCGAGACCACGCCGCTGGTGATGGAGATGTTGTCGCCGCCGACGGGATAGCCGAGGACCGTCACGGTGTCGCGCAGCCGCGGCAGTTCGCCGATCTCGAATGGCGCCGCGCCGCGGAAGAACTCCGGATCATCGACCGTCAGCAAGGCGAGGTCGCAGTCGTGCCCGGAGACCAGCAGCTTGGCGACGTACTTCTTGGGGTCGCCTTGGCGGCGCACCATGATGAACGTCTGATTGCTCACCACATGCGCGCTGGTGAGGATGCGTCCGCCCTCGATCACGCAGCCGGACCCGGTCCCCTGCGTGTCCGGATAGTTCTGCCACGGCTCATGGAAGTTCGGGGGGCTCGCCACGGCGTAGACCTTGACGATCGAGCGCAGCGGGAACGCGTCGTCCGCGGCGGAGGCGCCCACCGACGCCACCACCACGGCGCAGATGGCTGTCATCAGTATCCCGAGTTTCAACGCGTGGCCTGCCGTGCAAGAATGGATGAACAAGGACATCATTGTATCTCCCAAGGCGGGCTGAGCCCGCAACCGAATGTTATGAAACCGTGCCGAAGAAAATTTTGGCCTCAAAATTTTATTCTAAGACATTTCCGTCGTGACAATTGAAACAACAATTCTTCCAAACGATGTGGCGATAGAACATTTTTAGGAAATGTCTAATTATAGTTTTTCGTGAACTCATTTCCGCCAGCTTGCGAAATGAGTTATCGAAAAACTACTGATACGCTTATAGTATGATCCTTTCAACCCGCAAACCGTAGACCGTAGACTGTAGTCCACTATGTCTCTCATAAGCATCCACGGCATCCGCGTCTCCTTTGGCGGCCCGCCGCTCCTGGACGGCATCGCGCTCGACATCCAGAAGGGGCAGCGCGTCTGCATTCTGGGGCGCAACGGGGTCGGCAAATCGACGCTCATGAAAATCATCGCCCGGGAGCTGGTCCCCGACGCGGGGGAGTTCGCCACGGCGTCGGGCATGCGCGCCGCCTACCTGCCGCAGGAGGTTCCTGGCGAGCTCGGCGGCACCGTGTTCGAGATCGTCGCCGCCGGCGCCGGGGAGGCCGGCGAGAAACTCGTGGAACTGCATCGGCTGGAGGCCGCGCATGCCGACGCCGCGCGGATGCACGACCTGCACCACTATCTCGACGAGCACAAAGGCTGGCACGTCCAGACGCTCGTCAAGCGCATTCTCAGCCTGACCCAGCTCGACGGCGCCGCCGAGTACTCCATACTTTCTGGCGGCATGCGGCGGCGGGTGCTGCTCGCGAGGGCTTTGGCGCGGGAACCCGACCTGCTGCTGCTCGACGAGCCGACGAACCATCTTGACATCCCGTCGATCGCCTGGCTCGAGAATTTCATCCTCTCCTCCAAGCTGGCGGTGGTGTTCGTGACGCATGACCGGCGGCTGCTCAAGCGCCTCGCCACGAGGATCATCGAACTCGACCGCGGACAGCTTTTCGACTGGTCGTGCGACTACGAGACCTTTCTGCGGCGCAAGCAGGCCGCGCTTGACGCCGAGGAGAAGGATTGGGCGCGCTTCGACAAGAAGCTGGCGCAGGAGGAGGTCTGGATACGAAAGGGCATCAAGGCCCGCCGCTGCCGTGACGAGGGACGCGTCAAGGCGCTTCAGCGCATGCGCGAGGAGCGCAAGAAGCGGCGTTCCCGCCTCGGCGCGGTGAAGATGGCGATCAGCGAGGCGCAGCGCTCGGGCGACCTGGTCGTCGAGGCGGAGGGCGTCTCGTTCTCGTACGGGGGGACGCCGGTCATCAGCAAGCTTGATCTGGACGTCACCCGCGGCGACCGTGTCGGCGTCGTCGGCCCCAACGGCTGTGGCAAGACCACGCTCCTCAATCTGCTGCTGGGAAAGATCCGCCCCCAGGCGGGGGAGATTGAGATAGGCACAAACGTGGCGGTCGCGTACTTCGACCAGCTCCGCGAGGCGTTGGATCCTGGCAGGTCGGTCTGGGAGAACATCGTCTCGGACGGCAAGGACACGGTGGAGGTCAACGGCTCACCGCGGCATGTCTTCTCCTACCTGCAGGACTTCCTCTTCACCTCCGAGCGCGCGAGATGCCCCGTCTCGCAGCTCTCCGGCGGCGAGCGGAACCGCCTGCTGCTCGCGCGGTTGTTCACGCGGCCGGCGAACCTGCTGGTGTTCGACGAGCCCACCAACGACCTCGACACCGAGACGCTGGAACTGCTCGAGGAGCGTCTCGTCGATTTCAGCGGGACCGCCCTCATCGTCAGCCACGACCGCGAGTTCCTCAACAGCGTGGTGACCTCGACGCTGGCCTACGAGGGCGACGGCGTCTTCAAGGAGTACGTGGGAGGTTACGACGATCTGGAACGACAACGGCGCGAGACGGCGCCGCCGGAGCCCGACGCTCCCGCGCCGCGGAAATCGGCCAAGGAAGATCGTCCGCAACCGGTCGACGCGGGCCCCAGAAAACTCTCCTACAAGGAGCGGCAGGAGCTCGAAACCCTTCCCGCGCTGATCGAGGACAAGGAACGGGAGCACGAGCAGCTCAATCTGCAGATGGCCGATCCCACGTTCTACGCGAAACCGGGATTCGTGGCGGAGGCGCGCCGCCGCGTCGCCGAGATCGAGCGCGAGGTGGCCGAGGCCTACCGACGCTGGGAGGAGCTCGACGGGCGGTCCTCGACGTGAGCGTAAGTTGAGGCTTCGTAAATTCAATGCGCAAACCCCTCCCTAACGGTCGGAGCTCGGTTCACGGCGTCTGAACAGAGCCACGAGCGTGAACAAGTGGTTGCAGCCACGGCCTTGCGGACGCCTAATTCAGATGCCGCCAATCGTTTCCCTTCTTGACATACCATTATGAGTATGATATGATACATAATGGTACAAGTAAGCCCTGCGTAATGATGACGGGAGCGGGTGATGGGCATCGAGCGGCACAGTTTCACGCCGATCTACTATCAGTTGGCGGAGCGGATCCGGGGAAGCATCGCCCGCGGCGAGTTGACGGATTCACCCCAGCTTCCCACGGAGGACGAGCTCTGCCGGCTCCATGGGGTCAGCCGCAACACCATCCGCGCCACCTTGAAGAAGCTCGAGCACGAGGGGGTGATCCATCGCGTGAAGGGGAAGGGGACGTTTGTCTCGCCGGCGCGGAGGCGATCCCGTTCGCTGGTCGTCGTGACAAGCATGCCGCCGCGGGGTCACGCCACCATCCAGGCGTTGCTCGCCGGCGTCATCGTCCGAGCCCAGGCCGAGGAAGCTCAGGTGCGGCTCGTCACCGACAGCCAACTGGGTGACATTCTCGAAGCCGCCCGCGTCGACAGTTCGGCGAAGTGCGGCGTGCTCTTCCTCCGCGACAAGAAGCTCACGCCCGCCCTCCTCAAACGAGTGGTGAGGACCGGAATCCCCTACATGGTCGAAGGCGACACGCATCCGCCGGAGAGCAACTTCCTCGATATTGACAATCATGACGCCATGGGGAAGGTGGTCGACCATCTGCAGGGACTCGGCCACCGCCGATTTGGCCTCTACGCGGTCGACGAGCCGACGAATCCGCACATGCGCGAGCGCGTCGATATCGTACGCGGGCTTCTTGCCGAGCGCGGGCTCGCCATCAATCCCAGACACATCGTCTCCGTCCGCATCAAGGACTCGCGCGATCCCGTCGAAGCCTATACGCAGTCCTCCATGTTTTTCACGCGGCGGCCGCCGCCGACGGCGATCATCTGCACGGGCGACACCATCGCGGCGGAGCTGCTCAGGTGGCTTGGACGGCACGAACTGCGCGTTCCCGAGGACATCTCGGTGACCGGCTTCGACGACAGCGAGATCAGCCGCTATGTCGAGCCGCCGCTGACCACCATCCGGCAGGACTACTACGAGCTGGGGCATGCGGCGGCGGACCGCGTGTTCGGCATGATGGACGACTATGTCAACCGCCGTTTACAGATCTTTACAAAGCTTGAGCTTGTCGTCCGAGGCAGCACGGGGCTTGCGCGGTCCGATGACAAGAATGAACAACGCATACAGAAACAAGGAGTACGCCGTCGATGAGCAAAAAGCGGGGAAAGACGAACTGTTCAGCGGGCAGCTTGCGTGAGTGGACGATCATTGGTCCGATTCCCTCGACGCCTGGCATTGATCCGTGGATCCCGCTGGAGCTTGACTGGGCGGCGTCCGCTCCCCGCGGCATCCGCGAGGTCAATGGGCATTCTGTCCAGACGCGGCTGGTCGGTATGGAGGGCATATCGCTTGACTTCCGCACGCATCTGCCGTGGGGCGGGGAGTCGCCCCAGGCCTTCGCGTTCTCCGAATTTGCCGCCCCTGAGGATGGCACGCTGACGCTGACCTACGACGCCGACTGGAGCGTGGTGTGGTGGATTGACGGGAACGAAGTGTTCGCCACGCGGAACGGCAACGGCGGTGGGGTCGTCGTGATGAAGCACAAGGTGATGGTCGCCCTGCCGAAAGGACGCCATGTCGTCACCGTCAGAGTCATCAGCGGACGCGATGGCTGGGCCCTGTTTATCCACTCCGTGGAATGGCGCGCGGGCATCGTGGACGAGTTGCGGACCGACCGCGGCGCGGCATGGCGCGATTATGCGAGAACGAGCGTGCGGCATGAGAACCGTCCTCTTCCCGACGGCACCTGCGGCGAGGCGACCAAGGAGCAGTATGAGCTCCTGCTGGCGAACCTCGGCGTCGATGCCCGTTGGATCGGCGTGTCGCATCATCATATTGGCTCCTATTATCCTTCGAAGCATCTGCCCATGTGGCCGGGAGCCACGCCGGAGCACGAGAAACAGCTCCACGAATGGGTCAAGCTGTTGCACGACCGCCGCGTCTGCGCGATGAGCTGGCTCGCCCTGTCGGAGTGCGCCGAAGGGTGGCGGCTGCATCCGGAGTGGCGTCAGCAGTACCTCGTGCCGCCGCCGGCGGGTGCGAGCCACGCGGAGCGCATGTGCTGCGTCAACACCCCCTACGGCGAGGCGCTGATCAACTACGCGGTCGAGGCCATCCAGCGGTTTGACTTGGACGGACTCTGGTTTGACGGCGCGTGCTTCACGAGCACGCATATCACGCCGCGGCCGCTCTCCTGCGTGTGTCCGTACTGCAACAAAAAGTTCACGAAGGAGACGGGGCTCGAGGCACCCGGCGCGCCGGATTGGTCGAATCCAGTGTTCCCCCGCTGGGTCCAGTGGCGCTATGACATGTTCAGCGAGTATTGGCAGCGGCTGGTCGACCGCATACACGAGGCGGTTCCCCAGGCGCGCGTCGTCTTTAATCACTACCATCGAGAAGGATGCGGCTGGAATGGCGCCATCCCTCTCAAACCCTTCGGTCACGACTTCGTCAGTGGCACGGAGGCGGACGGCGAACCGTTGAAAGGCGCGTTCTACACCCGTTGCATGCGCGCCTACGGACGCGTCGATTCCGAAGTCTGGATGGGATTGGGCGGCGTGAGGAAGAACACCGTCAAAGGCCCCCGGAACAATCCGCGCATGGCCATGGATTTTGCGATCGCCTGCGCCACCGCGGGCGGGCATGCCAGCACCGGAGGGTCGACGGTTTCCGTCGAGGCGCCGGTGCTTGGTCGAATCGCCGACGAGTTGAAACCGCGGGAGCCATACGTCGGCCTGCCCAGCGTTCCGTACGCCGCGCTCCATCTCTCGCAGCAGTCGGAGACGTTTGTCTTCGGACGGAATCCCACCTTCCACGCGCCGAACTGGACTGACTTCTACTGGAACAGTCTCACCGGCTGGCATCATGTCCTCGCGCACGCCGGGTTGACGTGCGATGTCGTGTATGACGCCCACCTGACCCCGAAGAAGCTGAGCGACTATCCGCTTCTGGTGATGCCGTTGGCGCCTGCCCTCATGGAGCGTCAGTATCGCACAGTCCTTTCATATGTCGAACAGGGCGGCACGCTGCTCGCTGGCCCATGGTTTGGCGTGTCGGATGAATGGGGCGTGCCACGGAAAAGACCCCTCGGAGACCGGAACGTCTTCCCGTTCGGCCACGCATTTCCCTCCTGGTTGGAAATTGAGAACCGCCATGAGATCGGATTTTACGGCGATGACACAAAAGGCAAGATGCGGCTTCTTTTCAAGAGCCAGCCTCTTGGAAGTCTTTCTCCTGATCAAAAGAGGATCGAACTCGGTTCGGGCACGGTTGCGGCGTTTCAGAAAATCACCCGCCTCGGCAAAGGAAAGATCATCCAATTCGCCTTCGACTGGGGAGGACTCTTTCGTCAGACGAAGTCCAAAGAGGTGGTCGAATGGTTGCGTGATTGCTGCGAAAAGATGGTGCGGCCATTAGTGAAAGTGGATGGCGGCGAAGGGCTAATGCTGGGAGTTTTCCGGAACGAGAAGCAAGAGGTCGTTGTGCATGTGCAGCAGTTCCCCCCGTCTTGGCAGGGAGCCGAGTCGGCGCATGAGCATCCGCCAACGCGCTGGAACGCGGCGCTTGTCTGGAATGGCGCCAAGCCGCGGAGCGTCCGCTGCGCGCTGCCGGAGTTGGGGCCTGAACTTCCCGTCGCGCGCAAAGGCGGATCATGGAGCGTCGCATTGCCGCCATTCGTCTGGGGACAGATCATAGTGATCCGGTGATTAAATATAAGAGGTTATCTATGAGAATGTTATCTGGAGGAGTCATCTCCGTGGCGATGTGTGCGATGTGCGCCATGACATCTTTGGGCGCGGAGTTCAAAACCGATGGCACGATCGTCTGCGGCGGATCGCGGATCGCCATGTCGCCCTCTGGCAAGATCACGCTGGCCAACAACCAGGGTGACACCTACGACATCCATCTGTCCTTCTCGCTCAAGTCCAGCAACAAGTGGTTCACCGCGGGAATGAACCCTCCATGGAAAAACACCGCTGTCAAGGTCGATCCTGAGGCTAAGAAATCCGTCTTCTCGGGAGAGGTCGCCCCGGAAGGCGACTCGCCAGCCGTCGGCGTGGAATACGTGCTGCGCCTTGACGAGAAAGGCGCCCCCGAGGTGAGTCTTGCGCTCACCTCGTCGAAACCGGTGGGCGAGACGCTCAGCCTTTACTGCGTGAACATCCATGTGCCGCATCGGCAGATCGAGGGGCACCAACTCGGCGTCGACGGCACGTCGTTCTCCGTCGCAGCGGTTCCGAAAACGGCGGAACGCAAAAACGAGGAGTTCCTCAACGGGCGGGCGAAGGAGATTGTCTTTTTCAGTGACTCCGCTGATCGGAAGGTCTGTTTCAAGCCTATGGTCTGTGCCAACGCCTGGCTCAGGGATTGCCGGACATCGGATCGTGACCCGTTCGTCGAGTTGCGCCTCTCGCCGGAGGAAGGTCGTGTCGCCTTTGGCATCGAGGTCGACGAGAAGGCGTCCGGACTTCAGAAGGCGTCGACGGAAACCTATGGCGGCGTCGACTTCTGGGCGTGCAACCGCATGCGCATGCCGAACTACCACCTCAGCCGTAATCTTGTCCAGAATCCGGGCTTTGAGGACGGTCTACGCTACTGGCGCTTCGGACCCCTTGGCATCTTGAAGGAGTGCCGTACCGAGGAATACTACGACGTTGTCGAGAAGGGCGCGTGCAACGGCGGGCGTTGTCTTCGGATAACGGGGATCAAAGGCGAGTCGCCGGCACACATCAACACCTTCGGAATTCCGCTGACAGCGGGCGAGACCTACACGCTGAGCTTCCATGCGAAGGGTGACAAACAAGGCCGTGCGTTGTCGGTCCGCGGCACGTCGTTCGTCTGGCCGGAGTTCCCCATCGCCACCTCGTTCGTACTTGGCGCTGAATGGAAGCGTTACACCGTCACCTTCAAGGCTCCCAACAACGGTGTGACCATCGGTTTCGGACTCGACAAGCCGCCGGAGGACGCTACGGCGTGGCTCGACGCCGTCCAACTCGAGCCGGGTGTCGAAGCGACGGCATACGACGAAAAAAAAGCGGGGGTTGCGCTTGAGACGGCGTCGCGCGGATTTTGGATCCAACCAGGCGAGGCGGCGAAAGGCGCGCTGCGGATTCACGCGCCTCCCAATAGCGTCGGCGAGGTCGTCATCTCGTGCGCCGACTACCTCGGCCGCAACGAGAAGTCGGAAAATTGGCAGTTCACCGCCGACGCGGCAGGCGTCGCCCGCATCGAGCTTCCCTGGCTTGACCAGCTCGGGCGCGGCATCCATCTCGTCCAGACGGATCTGCGTCTCGCCGACGGCTTTGCTGACCGTGACTTCCATCGTCTCGTCGTCGCACCTTATCTCGACAACACCGAGAAGAACAAGAACATCTTCGCTCTTGGTTTTGGCGACTCCCGGCACGGCAACTGGCAGCGACGGATCGAGTTTTGGAAGCATGCGGGAATCGGCGGCTACATCAACTTCCTCGGCGTCGATCCCATCGGGTTCGACCGCCTTTTGGAGGAGAACCACATCCTGAAGCTCGCCTCGATCACCGACGGCGGCGATGCGATCAACGGCATCGACTTCCGCGCGGAACCGGACAAGGTCGCCGCATTGACCGACGCCGATCTGGCCGCCATCGAGAAGGCCGCTTACGAGAAGGTCAAGGCGCGGCCGCACATCCGCTATTGGAAGCTCATCAACGAGCCGCCATGGGAGTACTTGTCGAAGCCTGCGCGCCTTCAAGGGCTTGTCAAGGCCATGCGCGCCGCCGCCAAAGGCATCCGCGCCGCCGACCCGACCGTCAAAATCACCTCGCCCGATCCCTCCAACATGTACAAGAGCGGCGGCATACGCTTCATCGACGAATATCTTTCCGCGGGCGGCGGTGACACCTTCGACTATCCCGCCATCCATCCGTACCGGCCGCGTCCCGAGAACCCCGACCTCGACCCCGACATCGCGGCGTTTCTCGATATGCTCGCCACGCACGGCTACAAGGGCGACGTCTGGTTCACCGAGGGCATCTACCACCAGAACTACATGATCCCGGCGTACAGCCTCGACGTCCACAACGCCTGCTCGACCGACCACTACCGTGGCGGCACGCTCAGCTATGACATCGGCTGGGGCGAGCGCATGAACGCCGCCTACACCGCCCGCAGCTGGCTGATCGCCCTGAAGTACGCCGACCGCGTCAAATTCTACGCCGACTGGGGGTTCGCATGGAACAGCTTCATCGACATGGACATGACCCCGGCCATGATACTCTTCTCCGCGAACACTCCCGAAAGCCTGCTCGGCGACGCCACTTTCACGGGCGATGTCGCCCTTGGCGAGGATGCCCGCTGCATGACATTCGACGACGGTCACGGGCGCGCTGTCGCCGCCCTGTGGTCGTGCGACAGCGAGACCGACGCCGGCCGCGGCGAGGGGGTGTCCATCATTCTTCCGAGCGCTCCTGCGGGTGCTGAGCTGATCGACTTCATGGGGGTGGCGGCGCCAATGACCGGAGCGGAGCTCAAACTCTCGCCGTTCCCCGCGTTCATTCGATGCCGCGCCGCGGAGGGCGCTGCGTTGAGGGAGACGCTGGCTTGCGCGAAGCTGAAAGGAGGCGCCTCTTTGTCGTGCCGCGCGTGGCTTCAGGTGAAGACGGCCGACTCGCTCGAACTCCAGATCCAAAATATCACAGGCAAGCCCGTCAAGGCGTCGCTCGCCGTGCGGCTCAACGATGCGGACGTGCTTGGGAAGCAGATCGACATTCTTGCCGGTCAGACATGGAAGGAGCCGTGCGTTCCGCCGGCCAGCGCGGCGCCGGGCGTGCTGAAAGTCTCGGGAGAGTGTGCGCTGAAGATCGAAGGCGACGATGGCCCCGTCCGCATTCCAGTGGAATTGTCATGGCTTTCCTGCGCGCCTTCCGCGAAGCCTTTGGCAATCGTTGGTGATCTGTCGATGTGGTCCGGAATCCAGCCCATCGAGATCGTCAACGTCAAGGAGTTCGATCCTTCAAATGCGGAACTTCGCGCGAAATATCCGCAGACTCCCGCGCTGAAGGGCCCCGAGGATCTGTCGGCGAAGCTGTACACCTCGTGGGACAAGGAAGCGCTCTATCTCGCCGTCGAGGTGAGGGACGACATCCACGATCCCGCATCAGCGGGGAAACCGCGCGACGCATGGTCGGGCGACAGCCTTCAGGTATATTTCGACTGCTGGGGCGACGCCCGCTCACACAAGTTCAAAGGATTCGACAACAACGATCAGGCCTTCCAGATCAAGGATGCGGGCGATGGGAAACTCCAGGTCTACCGCGACGTCGCCCCTGAGCAGCAGGTGGCCTTCCTGAAGACCGGACCGGTGGAGGTGTCGAAAACCGCCTTCCGCAGAACCGACGACGGGCGGTCGATCTACGAAGTGGCGATACCCTGGAAGGAGCTTACCCCGCTTGAGCCGAAGCCGGGGCTGGTCTTTGGGTTCGCACTTGTCGTCAACGATCGTGACAAGGACTACCGCAAGCGGATGTTGACGCTGACGCCGCAGGGCACCGAGCCGCACATGCGTCCCGACCTGTTCCCGGCGATGATCCTGGCGCCCTGAAAAACGGGACGCAGACTCCAGCCCTCCTCTTGACAAACCACCGGTCCCACGTTATCATAACAATGCTAACATTTAGGCGGTTTGTTATAAGGAATCCACCACATGAGACGCGCGATGCGAACACTCGTCCTGGCCGCCCTGGTTGGCGCGGCCGGCGCGGCAATGGAAAGGACTGACGCGATGGAAGTGAATCTGAATCTGCCATACGGGATTCAAACCTCGCCGCCGGCGAAACCGGAACTGGTTAAAAGAGAGC
>CAYTFM010000009.1:35571-69097 GCA_964436735.1 uncultured Victivallales bacterium
TTCTACTGCGAGAACAACCGGGATCTGCTGTTCGAGACCGGTCCCATCGAGATACGCTGCCGCGTGGGCGTCCACTCGGCGGGCATGCGCTGGAGCCTGGCGCGCAACTTCTTCAAGAAGGCGTTCCGTGAGGGCGCCGCGGAGGCGCAGCCGGAGAACGTCTATGTGATCCGCGTCGCCGCCGAAGGATTGCATCCCGGTTTCTACGATCTCAAAGTCGTCCTCGACACCGGCGACGGAAAAACCATTGACGGCGTGTGCGTCTTCGGCTTCAAGCCGTCGCAGATGCCGATACAGGATTCGCGTCCCGCCGACTTCCGCGCCTTCTGGGACAAGGCATTGGCGAAACTGGCGGCGGTGCCCCTTGACCCGAAGAGCGAAGAGCGAAGGGTTTTCAAGGGCAAGGAGATCGACGACTATAACCTGAAGAACGCGGCGCTGCCCGGCGACTATGATCCAACCGGCCATGTCTGCGACGAGGTCGAGTCGTTCAAGATCGAGTTCTCCAGCGTCAACGGCAAACGCGTCCACGCCTGGCTGGCGAAGCCGCTCGGCGACGGACCGTTCCCCGCGATGCTGATCCTCCCGGGCGGCGGCTTCAACTCACGACCAATTCCGCTTGAGCATGCGCGCCATGGCTACCTTGCGATCGACATACAGATCCATGGACAAGATGTCGACCACCGGGATTATCCGCAGATCCCCGGGTACTTCAAGGACTTTGTCTACGAGCCGCCCGAAGCAAACTACTTCCACGACATGTATCTCAACGCCGTTCAGGCCGTCAACTATCTGCTGTCCCGTTCCGACGTCGACAAGGAGCGGATCGCGGTGGTCGGCGGCAGCCAGGGGGGGCGCACCTCGGTGACGACCGCCGCGCTGCATCCGAAAGTGAAGGCCGCCGTCCCCGCCATAGCCCACTACGGCAACCTGCCCTACCTCAAGTGGGCGGAGGCGTGCAACGCCGCCAATCCACCCAAAGACGGCATGGACGTCTCGGGGCCGCCGCCGTTCTCCGACACGCCGGAGAACCGCTGCTGCGCCTACTACGATGTGATGAACTTCGCCCCCGACGTGAAATGTCCGACGCTGATGAACGCCGGGCTCGTCGACGGAGTATCGTTGCCCTCGGGCGTCTTCGCCATTTACAACCGTTTGGGTTCCAAAAACAAATGGATGGTGTCCCTGCCGGGACTCGGGCATGACTGGTCCGGCGAGTTTGACCGCCGCGCCTGGCGCTGGCTCGACAAGGTGTGGAAAGATCCCGCCGCCGCCCCGCAGGGCGTCAGAAGCGGACCGCTGAAGATCGTATGCCTCGGCGACAGCATCACCGGCAAGTCGGATCTTTCCTCGTACCTGAAATGGTCGCATCTTCTCGAGCTGATGTGCCGTGCGGGCGGCGCTGAATCCGCGGTGGTCGTCAACAAGGGCATCGGCGGCGACACGACCGGCGGCGTGCTCAAAAGGCTGCAGACCGACGTCCTCGACCTCAAACCCGACATCGTCGTTCTGTTGATCAGCGGCAATGACGCCGGGCAGAAAGTCTCCCGCGAGACGGTGGCGAAAAACCTCGACCGCATCATGGGTGACATCTCCGCGGCGGGCAGCAAGATCCTTGCGCTGCAATATCACGTGATCCCCAATCCGGAGAATCCCGAAACGGCGTGGAAGCATCTTGACAGCAACAACGATCTGATCGCCGCGGCAGCCGCGAAAAATGGCGCGGCGCTTCTTGACCTCGCCGCTCCCATGCGCGAGGCGGCGAAGGGGCACCCTGTCACCGAACTGGTTAACGCCAAGGACGGCGTCCACCTGAATCCCGGCGGCGAACTCATCTTCGCCTCCGAGGTTTTCAACAAACTCAAAACGCTCGGCTGGATCACGCCGTAGCTTAAACCATTAGAAACAAGGACTTGACAAGATGAAAACTGGAATCAAAGGAATAGCAGGTGCTCTTATGGCAATTGGATGCAGCGCAGGGCTTTCCGCGGCGACGCCTTCTTTTGAAGACTTCGCGAAGCGCGCGGAGGCGGGCGAGAATCTCACGGTCGCTTTTCTGGGCGGTTCGCTGACATGGGGGGCGCGGTCGAGCGATCCGCAGAAGACCTCATACCGAGGGATCATCGGACGGAAGCTTACGGAGAAATACCCCAAGGCCCATTTCACCTTCGTCGACGCCGCGATCGGCGGCAGCGGCGCGCAACTCGGCGCCTTCCGCCTCGACCGCGACGTCCTGGCCTATAAGCCTGATCTGATGTTCCTGGACTTCACGCTGAATGATGGCACCGACGCGACCACGCCTGACACGTTGGCCGCGCAGGAGGGAATCATCCGCCGGGTGATTTCCGAGGCGCATTGTCCCGTGATCCAAATGTTTCTGGCCGCCAGAGAGCATGTCACGGTGGGTACGACGGAGAAGATGAAGCGGCGCACGGCTCATGTCGCCATCGCCGAGGCCTACAATGTCCCCTGCGGCGACGCCATCAGCCTGATGCAGGAGAAACATAAAAAAGGGGAAATCGATCTCAGCAAGATCTGGACGCCGGAGTCGTTTGACACCTGCCATCCTGGCGACAAAGGCTACGCCCTGTATGCCGAGGCCGCCTGGAACGCCTTCAACAAGGCCGTTGCCGACAAGGTTGTCTGCCGCGTTCCGGAGAAGACGCTCAACGCCGACAGCTACACGCATGTCTCGCGGGTCAAGCTCTCGTCACTCGCGCCGCTGCCGCAGGGGTGGCGCGTGACCGCCCCCAGCACCGACTACTGCGCCTACGATTTCCTCATGACGCGATGGCTCGACGACGTGACCATCGCCTCCAACTTCATTCCCAAGGACCGCAGCGCCACGACCCCCATCGATCCGGCGCAGCCCTTGAAGCTGTCCTTCAAAGGCTCCTCGGTCCTTTTCTTCGGCGAAGCCACGCCACGTTCCGGAAAGTGCAAAGTGGTTGTCGATGGCAAAGAAAAAGAGTTCAACACCTGCCAACTCGGCCCCACCAACACCGGGCGCATGTGGATTCTCGTCGCCGATGATCTTGACCCGAAGGCCACCCACAGCCTGGAGATAATCCCGCTCTTCGAAGGACAGGACAAGCCTGCCGAGATATGCATCGAAAGCGTCTGCGTCGCCGGCGGCGAAGCCAAGCTCTGGAAGGAATAAGCGTCCCGCTTTTTCCTACTTGCTGGTGTGTCCGAACATGTCGTCCGGGTTGGACTTCAGCTCCGCATACCCAGAGGAACTGACATGTCCGTCGATGAAGATCACATTGGCGCGGCCGTTGTGGCGGGGAGCGGCCGTGTGGGCGCTGCCCGCTCCACCCCAGCCGCCCCAATCGAGGGGGCAGATGACGGAGACGCTGCTGTGCTCGTCGGCCTCGGTGTTCTGACAGTCGCCCATGAGGAAAAGCGTGGAGGTGCGGGTGATGCGGGCCATCGGAGTTCCCGTGACATAGGGGCTGATATGGTTCTCGCTCACTCCGTAGCCGCCCCCCCATCCGCCTTTCGCCTCGGGGCAGAGCCACACGCCGGTGATCGCGTCGCCGATGGTGACGTCGCGGAAGACGGTCGGTATGTAGGCGGACAGCAGGTTCTGGTACCAGCATGAGTTGGCAAGACCGCCGACGGTGTTTATCGGCACGATGACGCCGTAGTCGTCCGCATACATCTGGCAGGTGTTGCCAAGTTGCTTCAGGTTGCCGCCGCATAGTATCTGGCGCGCCTTCTTGCGCGCCCCCTGCAGTCCGGGGAGCAGCAGGCTCGCGAGGATCGCGATGATGGCGATCACCACCAGTAGCTCTATCAGGGTGAACGTTGTCGTCGACCGCCGCCGCTGAGTGAAACCTCTCGGTGCCTCCATGTGAGCCTCCTCGGGGAATTTCCTATTTTTTGGCCTTGAGTCCCGCCATGCTATGCTTGGGAAGGTCGACCACGCATGCGCCAGCGACTGCCGCGACCGTCTGCGTCTCGATGCGGGCGGGCGTCAGTTTTTGTCCCCAGGCGTCGAAATTCTGCGTGTCAAGCGCCGCGCCTGAGAGAAGCGACATGGTCGCCTCCGCGCCGCTGCCGTTCCAGACGACGCGGTGCGCGTTGTCCGGGTCGAGGTTGATGGCGACGAGGTACCGGTACTGGTCGTCCTCCGACGCAAACAAATAAACCGCCGGAACCTTGTCGTCTCCAATGGTGAGCGAGGGGATGCCGGTGGCGCTCACCTTGGAACGCCGCGTGCCGAGGTGATTGCCCCATACGCGCAGGCCCAGAATCGCCGGATGCTCGAGTGGTTCCTCTTTCGCCAGTTCGTTCTTGGGCCAGTACCAGAGCGTCTGGGCGTCGCCCAGCGAATGCATGCAGGCGATGTCGGTGCGGGGATCCTCAAGGAATCTGCCGAAATAGTACGCCATGTTGATTCCGTTGCCCAACATGTAGTAGTAGCCGTCCTTGGGGGCGATCTTGCCCCCGCTCCCGGACACCGAATACGCGAAATTGCTCGCCCATTCCGTCACGGCGATATGCGCCGGCGAGTTATATTTCTCAAGCGCGGCGTACTGCGCCTTCATCTTCTCGTTCTTCCACACCTGCCTCGTCGTCTCCAGATATATGCCCCTCGCGTCAGCCTGCTTTCCCGCGCCAAGGTACGGATGCGGGGCGATGTAGTCGAAGCTGCCCTTGGCGATCGTGAACAAGGCGTCGTACCAGGAGACGGGTTCATTCTCCACTGCCGTGCGCGGTGTCCATGAGGGATCGGTTTTCGAGAAGTTGAAGAAGGGATCGGGGTTGAAGGGGCCGGTCTTTTCCGAGGCGCCGCAGGCGATGATCTTGATCGTCGGATCGACGGCTTTCATCGCTTTCGAATACTCGACGACGTAGCGGGCGTACTCTTGGGGATGCAACCAAATCCACACCTCATTCCCGATCTCCCAGTATTTGACGTTCCACTTCTTCTCGATGTTCGCCTCCCTGACCCATTCCGCCGCGCGCTTCGCGCCCATCCGTATTGTTTCGATGTCATTGGGATTGATACGGTTCGCCGTCTCGTCCACGCTCATGGTGTTCACCTGGAATATCGGCTCCGCCCCGATTTTCTGGCAGATGTCGATACATTGCTTCGGCGTGATGATCGTGTCCGCGGTGCCGACCGCGAAATGCCCTTTGGCCGGATTGTTCCAGATGTAGTGGTCCGCCCAGGTTCCGCCAGGATAGCGCAACACGCGGACCGGAATGCTTCTCCACGTCCGCAAAAGGTCATCGCTTTTCATCTTCTCGCGGATCGGCTGACTGAAGAAATCGAACTGCCCACCCGAAAGCAACTGAAGAGGTTCGGCGGTTGGCGTGGTGGTCACCATGAGCTTCGTCTCTGAGGTGGGAGTTCCTGCCTCCTCGCCGTCACCGCCCTGCGCGACTTTTCCGCTTGTCGACTCGCACCCGCACAGCACCGCTCCGACCAGTGTCGCAAGCGCGCCGCCCATCAGCCAGTTTCTCGTTCCCATGTTTGGACTCCCTGTATGGTTGTAATGATATACTCTATAAGGGTGACAACTTAATTTTTGGCGAGATGGAATCATGCCGACTCTCGGAGCAGCAGCGTCAGCGGAATCGGAATTGTGCGTGGTCGGCGATCGTTGTCCGCGATCTTCTCCTTCAGCAACGCGGCAAGCGCGGCGACGCACTTCTCCCTGTCGAAGGCAACGGTGGTGATTGACGGCGTGAAGTGGGCGCTCTCGCGGAAGTCGCCGCAGCCGATCACCCGCGCATCGACGCCGACCCGCTTGCCGAGGTCGCGGAGGGCGAGAATCGCCCCCATGGCGATGTAGTCGTTTTCGGCGATGACGGCCTCCCTACCGAGCAGGGTTTTCTTGTGCTTCATGACCGCCTGGTACCCATTCTTGATCTCCGCCTCGGGACTCGTGTCGTCGGGCTGCGGCTCGATGATGACCGCTCCCGCGCTCCGCGCGCCTACCGTCTCTTCATAATATTCGAGTGCGAGATCGGCCTGAGTGTTCCATCGGCCGCCCGTCATGCGGGCGATGTTCCACGTGGAAATATAGCAGGAGCGGGTGACGCCTTGCGACGCGAGATGGTCGAGCGATAATCGCACCGCCTCCTCGCGTGGCCAGTAGATCGTGTCAATAACTGGATCGGATGCCACACCTGCGCCGCTGTTGGCGAGAAGCACGAGCGGAATGTTCCTGCGGTCGCACATCGAGACCAGCGACTCGTAGGGCGTCCCGTAGACAATGACCGCCTCGGCGTCGATAATGGCGCGCAGCCAGTCGTTGTCGCTCTGGGTGTTCGGAACGTGGCGGACGGTGAGCTCGAGAGCAAAACCGCTCAGTTCCTCAGCAATGCCTGCAAGCAGCGGCGAAACCTCCGGTACGGTATGGACGCGGGTCGGATGCAGCTCGGGGTGATAGCCGAAGATGAACACGGCCTTCCTCGCCCCGCCTTTCCCGCTCCGCATCAGACTACCCGAGGCGTTCAAACGGAAATTGTGCCGGCGCATCGCCGCGCGCACCGCCGTCTTTGTCTTCTCGCTCATTGGAAACGTCGACGTCCCGTTGATGTAGTTCGACACGGTCTTGATCGAGACGTACGCCTCGGCGGCGATGGTGGTGATGCTGACGTTCTTCGTGCCCATTGTCCATTCCCGACGCATGTGAGGCATGTGTTTACTACGATATATGTACAACGTTGTAAATAATAGTGCGGAGCCATCGTTTTGTCAAGGGGGCTGGAATTTTCCATAGGACGGTGTCTGGAATGATGGTGGTCGGTAATAAGCGTAAGTACCATGGCGGTAATAGTGATAGTGCCAATAATGCTTACACGTCATTCGTCTTGCTTTTCCCCGCCCGCTATGCTAATTAGATGAAGGGAGAGGTTCGGCCTGCCTCGCACAAGCAGTTTGACGATGTATTACACTCAACTTCACAGCCTCGAGGTGTCCTATGGCGAAAGGTTTGCGGCGTCTGGGGATCCTATCCGTCATGATTGCCTCCATGTTCTGCGCGTTCTCATGGAAGGCGCAGTCGGCCCCCGAGTTCGGGGACGAGATCACCTTGCGGCAACAGGACGGCTCGCTCATCACCTTGTTTGGCTGGGGGGACGAGTTCTATGGACGGTTCGAGACGCGCGACGGTTACACGGCCATATACGACAAGAAGCTCGGCAAATTCTGCTACGCCAAGCTTTCGAAGGATAAAACCGAACTCGTGTCTGCTGGTGTTCCGGTTGACAAAGGCAGAAGGCCCGCGGGGCTGAAAAAGCACCTTCATCCGCCCGACCGCGTCGTGAACGCCCAGATCAAGGCCGCCCAGGCGAGGATGCTGGAGCGGAGGAATGCGTTTCGGGCGGACGAGGCGATCGACAACGCCCGTCCCGACCGCAAAACCGTTGGCACCTTCCTCGGCATCACCGTGCTGGTCGACTTCTCCGACGATCCGGCGACCATGACCAAACAAGACGTGGAGGACTTCTGCAACCTCGCCGGTTATGCGGGGTACGGCAACAACGGTTCGGTGAGCGACTACTACCGCGACGTCTCCAATGGGAACGTCACGTACACCAACGTGGTGCTAGGCTACTACCGGGCGCAGAGGACCAAGGTGTTCTACAACACCGATCCCGACGGCGTGACCATATTCCTTGGCGAAGTGGCGGCGTACGTCAAGAACAACCCGCCCGCCAACCTCGCCCAGGTCTCGACCGACGTCGACGGTCACTGCTATGCGTTCAACATCTTCTACGCTGGAGTGCGCCCCAACGAGTGGATGGTCGGATTGTGGCCGCATCACTACTACTACAACCCTCCCTACGACATCGGACAAGGCAAGCTTGTGCACGACTACCAGATGACCGACATGGGAGACGCGTTGCGGATCGGGACCTTCTGCCATGAGAACGGCCACATGCTCTGCGATTTTCCCGACCTCTACGACTACACCCGCATCGGCGACAACTACGCATCCAAGGGCGGCGCCGCGAATTTCTGCCTGATGGGCTCCGGCAATGGGCTTGACGGCAAGAAGAATCCGGCGCAGCCTTGCGCCTATCTGAAATACAAGGCGGGCTGGGGAAGCGCCACCGAGGTCACCGGTCCGTCCGTGGCGACCGAGCTGTTCAGGAGTGGCCCGACGGCAGGCGGCAAGCCTGGCAATCAAATGTTCTTCTACAAAAATCCAACTGCCGCCACCGAGTATTACCTGATCGAGAACAGACAGAAAACAGGCAGGGACGCCTTCCTGCCGGGAGCCGGACTCGCCATCTGGCACGTGGACGAACTGGGCGACCGCGACAACCGCAACTACAAACCCAACGGCACGCACCTCAACTACGTCGTCACGCTCATGCAGGCCGACGGCACATGGGATTTCGAGAACAATGTCAATGGTGGCAACCCGGAAGACCTCTTCTATTCGGGCAATCCTTCCGCCGGCTACAGCAACGTGTGTGGGCAGGCCTCGTCCCCCAGTTCCCGATGGTGGGACGGATCGCCGTCCATGTTGAAAGTATTGAACATCAGCGCCAGCGCCGACACGATGACGTTCGACATCGCCGCCAAGACCGACAAACTCTTCTGCTGGGGAGACAACGAGTTTGGCCGCCTCGGACTTGGCGACACGACGATCCGCGGCTTTCCGACCCAAGCTGGCATAACCGGCGTCATAGATGTCTCAAGCCGCTCAAGCCATACGCTCTTCCTCAAAAATGACGGAACGGCATGGGCCTGTGGCTGGAACGGCTACGGACAGCTGGGGGTGGACAAGGCGACGCTGTCCTCTTCGACCCCGATCCAGTGCGCCAACGTGCCGGGCAAAATCGTGGCCGTCGCCGCCGGACAGTATTTCTCGATGGCCCTGAACAGCGGCAACGAGCTGCTGACGTGGGGGTATAACTTTAACGGACAGCTCGGCATCGGCTCCAGCGACATGAACATCCACGACACCCCGTCGAAGCCCGTTCTGGCGTCGGCCGTCTCCCTGATGGCGGCGGGGCAGTCGCACGCGGTGGTGGCGTGCGTCGACGGCACCGTCTGGGCCTGGGGCGACAACTCGCGCGGCCAGCTGGGCGACGGCACCCGGACGCAACGGAACTCGCCCGTCCAGGTCCAAGGGCTGACCAATGTGATGAAGCTGGTGTGCGGCCACAACCACAATCTGGCCATCACCGCGGACGGGATGGTCTGGGCCTGGGGCGACAACCGGCGCGGGCAGATCGGCAACGGGACGCTGGACGACGCGCTGACGCCGGTGAAGCTCACCACCGTGGGTGTCGCCAACGCCAGGGACATCGCGGCGGGAGAGTTCCACTCGGTCGCGCTGTGCGGCGCCACCGTGTATTGCTGGGGCGGCGGCGACTATGGGCAGCTTGGCACCGGTCAGCTCTACCGCGGCGCGTCCGGAAGCAAGATACCCGTTGAGATCAATTCCCTCACCGGCCTGCCCGGTAATGTCGACTCGGTGGCGGCGGGGCAGGGGTTCTCAATGGCGGTCCGGACTGATGGCACGCTGTGGGCGTGGGGCGTCAACCTCAAGCACGAGCTGGGCGACAACACGCAAAGCTATTCGTACATCCCCGCTCCGGTGCCGCTCATGACCGGCGTCTTCAAGGCCGTGGGAGGCTATTGCAACGCCTTCGCCATCCAAGCCGGCCAGCAGACCGCCAGTCTGACGCTCTCCGTCTCGCCGGCGGGAGCGGGGCAGCTGCTCCCCGGAAGCCCGCGGCTGGTGGCCAAAAAGGTTCCCCTCACGCTTACCGCCACCCCGTCCTCCGGCTACGCGTTCTCAACATGGTCGGGCGACGCGGGGGCCGCGCTCTCCGACCCCTCAAATCCGACCACCACCGTCACGCTGACGGCCGACGCGGTCGTGACCGCCACGTTCGTGGCCAATCCCTCCTCGACATTCACCCTCCACGCCTGGGGCAACAACCAGTACGGTCGGTTGGGCGACGGCAGCTCGACCACCCGCGCCGCGCCGGTGGCCGTGAAAAGCTCGACCGGTCTGGTGGACATGGACATCGTCGCCGCCGGGGCGCTGCACAGCCTGTCGGTGAAGGGCGGCATGCTGTGGGGGTGGGGCTGGAACTTCTTCGGCCAGTTGTCGCTCCCCGACTCAGTGCCGTCCTCGAACACCCCGCTCTGCGGCTATCCCTACCTGGATGGCGTCACCGTCGTGGCGGGGGGGACCACCCACACGCTCATGCTGCGGAAGGATGGCTCCGTCTGGGGCGTCGGGCAGAACGACTTTGGGCAGCTCGGCAACGGCTCCACGACAAGTGACAACCCGAATCCATTTCCGGTGCCGGCCCTTGTCTCGCCTGGAACGAAGCTCAAAGACATCTCGGCGCTCTCGGCGGGTCACGCGCATTCCGCCGCCGTGGACAAGACGGGCGTTGTCTGGGCGTGGGGATGGAATGGCAATGGCCAGGTGGGCAACGGCACCAAAACCGACAGCGCCGCGCCGCTCGCTCTTAACAGCCTCAAGACCGCCAGCGGCGCCGCGGCGGACGTCTCCGCCGGCTACGCCCACACCGTGGCGGCCATGTCCAACGGCGAGGTCTACGCCTGGGGGTGGAACAAGGACGGGCAGCTCGGCGACGGCGGAACGACGGACGCCAGCGCGCCGCTCAAGGTGCCCGGACTCGCCAAGGTCATCGCCGTGGAGGCCGGATATGAGTTCTCCATGGCGCTGGATTCGGACGGCTGTGTCTGGACGTGGGGCTCAAACCTCTTCGGGCAGTTGGGCGACGGCACCAACACGGACCGGCATGCGCCTGCCAAGATCCCGTCTTTGTCCAGCATCGTCGACATCGCCGCCGGCGACAGGTTCGCCGCCGCCTTGAAGAATGACGGCACGGTCTGGACATGGGGCTACAACGGCTACGGGCAACTCGGCGACGGCACCTACACGAACCGGAACCAGCCCGTCAAGGTGTCCACGCTCTCGAACGTCTTCCGGATAGCGGCCGGAAAAGAGCACATGCTGGCCGCGTCGGGAGCGTCGGCGATGGCGACTCTGACCATGGCGGTGTCTCCAGCGTCCGGCGGGTCGACGACGCCGGCGTCCGGCGTCTCTTCCATCCTGAAAAACGTTCCGATCGCAGTTAAAGCGGACGCCGCCATAGGATACGATTTCGTGAAATGGGAGGCCACGGCGGCTGCCATCCTGAGCAATCCCGCCGCCGCGTCGACCTCGGTCGTGTTGACGTGCGACGCCACCGTGACCGCGGTCTTCGCATTGAAGAGCTTTTCCGTCAAATTCGCTGCCCTCGCCAATGGCTCGATCGAAGGCGTGGCGGCGCAGACCGTGGAGTTCGGGAAGGATTGTTCGCCGGTGACGGCCAAGGGAGACACGCGCTACCATTTCCTCAAATGGATCAAAGCCGTCAGCGAGGTGGACTACTCGGCCGACAATCCGCTCACCGTGGTCAACGTGCGGGAAAACCTCTCGCTCGTGGCCCTGTTCGCAGTCGACACCTTCACCATTTCAGCCAGCGCCGGAGCGGGCGGTTCGATCGATCCCTCGGGCGTTGTGGTGGTCGAGTCGAGTTTATCGAAGACGTTCGCCATCACGGCGGACAGCGGGTACAAGATAGACGCGGTGCTGGTGGATGGCGTGGCGACCTCCGTGGCGAAGAGCTACACGTTCTCGGACGTGCGCGCCAACCATACGATCAGCGTGATTTTCATCAAGGAATCGGCGCTGCTGACCATGGCTGCCGCCGGGGAAGGTAGTGGGACGACCACCCCCGCCGCCGGAACCACAACCGAGGTCAAGACGGGCGTCCCCATCGCCGTCACGGCGACGCCGGATCGGGGAAGCTCTTTCGTCGAATGGACCATCACCGGCGCCGGCTCGGTGGCCAACGCCAAGGCCAAGGACACAACCGTCTCGCTGAGCGCGGACGTCACGCTTGTGGCGAACTTCGCCAAGGTTCCGCCCCAAGTCACGGCGCTGCTGACGATGGCGGTCAGCCCGGTCGGCTTGGGCGTCACAACCCCACCGGCGGACAGCCCCGTCTCGATGAAGACCGACACCCCCTGCGCCATCACCGCCACGGCGTCCGAGGGGCACTACTTTTCCGGTTGGACGTCCGACAAGCAGACGACCTATTTCCGCGACGTCAGATCGGCGTCGACCTTGGTGAGCATCTATGAGGACACGGTAGTGACGGCGAGCTTCGCCGTCATCCCGGCCGAGGCCGCGCTCACCATGGCCTCCTGCCCGGTGGACGCCGGCTCGACCAGCCCTGCGGCAGGGGTGTCCACCGTCAGGACTCTCGAGGAAGTGGCGATCAGCGCGACGGCGGCGGAAGGCTATTATTTCGTGATCTGGACAACCTCGGGTCCGGCCGTCCTCGCCGACGAGGGGGCGGACGCCACCCGCGTCACACTCTCCGGCGACGCCACCGTGACGGCCAACTTCACCCAGGGCGAACCACCGGAAAGCATGCTGCTGACCATCTCCGTCAATCCGGCGGATTCAGGGACGACCACGCCAGCCCCGGGGACGACGACGGTGAGGAAAGGCATGGCGAGACACGTCGCGGCGGTGGCGGCCGAGGGATGGCGCTTCGTCAACTGGAGCACCACCGCCGCCGACATGACAATCGAGGACGCGGGCATGGCGGCCACGACCGTGACTCTACAGAGCGACGCCTCGCTTGTCGCCAGTTTTGCCCGTGTCACCGATATGAGTCCCGCGCTGAGGTTTACCTCCACCCACAATGAATCCAAGGGGAAGGTGACGGGCGCCGTCTCCAAAGACGCCTATACCATCTTCGCCAAAACGCAGCTCCCAGCCGACACCGTCCTGCCCGAAAAAGGCTCATCGCTCACGCTCTCACTTGCCTTAGGGGATATCCAGTTCTCCGACACCACCGGCAACGCCTCGAAAAAACTCTTCTCCGGAGCGAAAGGCGGCTACGCCACATTCCGTGAGACCGACGAATCCGGCAAGAAAACCGCTTTGTCCGTCCAGTTCAGATGGAATGCGAAGAAACAGCTGAGCGTCACGGTGAAGGGAACGCCCACGCCTGATCCGGCATGCGGCGTGGACAACGTTGTCGACCTGACCACCTCGGAGGACAGCAAGAGTGTGACAGGCGAGGTGACGAACTTCTCGCTCTTGTTCGGCGAGTGCTCGTACGACATGACGCTGGAGGATGAGCTCGTCTATACGGGCAGGAAGGCGACCAAAAACGGACTCGTGAGCTGGTCCGTCAAGGGAGCGATCAGGGGTCGAAAATGAATCGATCTCCCAGGGGTGTTTCCCAACCACGGACTTCCTGATTAGTGGAACATGTCCTTGTCGCCCATCGCGGCTCGGCAAGCCTCGCCCTCCAAAACGCGAATGGGTCTCACGCATGAAGTGGAGGGCGAGGCTTGTCCGAGCCGCGGAAAAAGGGCACATGCCCTTTTTCCACAGCCCGGCGCGTTTGCGGGGGGCGGGTAAGGAAGCCTGAACCTACTACCGCACCTCCAGCTCGAAGCTTTCGGAGTGGCTGTTGAACTCGGGGGCGTACATGCACTGGACGCTGGCGATGCCGGTCTGGTACTTCCCCCTCAACTGGACGCGCGTTGAATACTCGAAGACGTACACCCCCTTCGGAAGGTAGTTGATGAAGAAGTGGCTGGCGGTGTCTTTCGTGCTTTCGTAATAGCCCAGACCGTCCTGAAACTTGTACTGCGAGAGGACGTTCACCGGTTCCGTGCCGCTGCCGCGCTGGTCCTTGAGATGCACGTACTCCATGTCGCGGTCGACGCGCAGTTCGACGCGCACCACCAACTCGTCACCCACGGCGAGCGGACCATCGACGGGCTTCAGCACCTGCCCTTTCTTAGTGGCGTCCTTGATGAACAGCGTCTTTTTCAGTTTCAGCGGCGTGCCCTCGAACGGCGTGACTTTTGTCATGTCTTCGAGGTACTGCCAGTGGGCGGCGCCCCACGAGACGCCGTCGTTCGTCTTCTTGACGGTGATCCGCCCCATCTCCGGCTTGATCTCGCCGCGGACGAACCGCTGCTCGTAGAAGCCGGTGCCGGCCTCGACTTTCTCCGGTGTGATCGGCGTGTCGCCCAGCGAGACCTCGACGAGCGCGTCGGAAGCCAGCAGCCCCGTCCCGCGGAGCAGCAACGCGTAGACGGCGTCGGCGGTGGCCTTGGTGGTCTTCCAGTCCTGCGTCTGCTTCTGCTTCAGCAGCCAGACCTTGCAGTCATCGACGGCCTGGGCGTCGTTCATGACCTCGTCGAACGCCTCGACCATCATCGCCTGCGTCTCGATCGGGGCGCGGAACCACCACCACGACAGCTCCAGCTCGCGCCAGAACATGCCAAGCTCCTCGGTGCTGACCGACCGCTCCTTGATGGATTTCATGATCGCCATGGGGGTTTCATTCTCGCCGAACCGCTTGCAGGCGACGGCGAGGTGCGCCTGTGATTGACGGTTGTTCAGATCCAGCCAGAATTTCTTCGCTTGCTCGAGGAAGTAGTCCACCGCCTCCTCCGCCGCGCCGTCGATGGCTTTGTCTTTGAGGAAGAAGCTGCGGCCATACAGGTACATTGCGATGGTCGGTGAAAGATGATTCACGTCTTTCTTGTCGATCTTGCGGTAGACCTCGGCGATCCAGGCGTCGAGACGTGTGAGGGCCTTGACGGCGCAGCCGGTGTCGACGGCGACTCCGAGGTGCCGCAGCCGTCCAAAACCGGTGGTGATGTACAGCGTGATGTAATCGTCTCCCGGTCCGCCGGGGAACCACGACCATGAACCGTCGCCGCGCTGCTGCTCGACGAGTTTCCGCAGACAGCGGGCGGTCTCATCGTCGAGACGGTTGTCGTCGAAGAGGATGCCGACGTTCCGGCGCGCCTGGCTTTCCGCCACCGCCTGCCGCAGCCATGGCGTCTCCTCGATCATCACCGCTTTGAGGTCCTGGTTCTTCTCCAGAGGGCTGTCGAGCGCGGGAGTGTCCCGCCAGAGGTCGAACACGCGCCTGATCTTCGGGTCGGACTTCGCGATGTGGCGGGCGAGACTGTTGGCGTAGAGCCGGTTGAAGGTCTGCTCGGCACATTCGTGCTGGTACTCCATCAGATACGGCAGCGCCATCACGGCGTACCAGGCGGGCTGGGATGTCATCTGCACGGTGAGGGTTTCATTGCGCAGCGTCTTCGAATCCCCCGACTCGCGCAACCGCTTGAAGTCAAACTGCTTCGTCTGCTTGCCTCGAATCGGCAACGGCAGCGACTCCGTCACAAGGACGCGGCGGCTGAGCACCGGCAGATAGCCCTCCTCGCCGTCGGAGAGTTTGTCTGTCGCTCCGACCGCCTTGTAGGTGAGAAAGTCCATCCCGTCGGGGATCGTCAGCCGCCATGAGAAGCTCCGCGACTCCTTGGAGGGAATTTCGAACGGCTGCTCCGGCTTCGTGTTGCCCAGTTGCTCGTCGACGGACTTCAGCGTGCGGGCGTCTGCCAGTGTCAGCCGCACGTTCCCCGACTGCGGTCCGGCGCTCTGGTTGCTGACTTTGACGGTGAACTCGACGACATCCCCCTCGCGGACAAACCGCGGCGGATTCGGCTCCACCATCAAATCCTTCGCCGTCACCGTCTTGCCGTCAAGGAAGCCGGAACGGAGCGCCCTGTCGTGGGCGAACCCCATGAACTTCCACTCGGTCAGCGCCTCGGGCATCGTGAACTCCATCTTGACCACGCCGTCCTGGTCCGACAGCAGATGCGGGAAGAAGAACGCCGTCTCGTTCAAGTTCTTCCGCGCTGCGACCTTGCCCAGATCCTGCGGCGGTGGTTCCTGCGCCTGTCCGCCAGTTCCGGCATCCTTGTCGGCCGCGTCCATCGATTTGCCCTCGGATTTCGCCATTGCCGGAGCGCATGGCACTGCCGCCTCGGCCAGGGTGGCGCTTGCCACCGCCTTATTCTTCATCGGCATCATCCGCAGCCCATCTCTTCCCCCGCCGAAACCATATCCCCAGATGTTGGCGGCCAACTCGGCGGGAAACGAGCGGTAGGTGAGCGTCGTGTCTTTCGAGTCGACGCCCCACCCGCCCATAATGTGCTGGAGGTGCTGAATGGAATTTTCGAACTGCGCCTGCGCCCATGAGCTTTCATGGCGGAAGACGCCGAACTGTTGCATCCATTGGTGCGGGAGGTAGGCGTCGAGCGAGGCGTCGTAGAGCCCGGCGACCATCTCGGCGACGACTGTCCTGGCCCCCGGTCCGCTCACGACGGCGGTCCATGTCTCCTTTTGCCCGGGTGCGAGTTTCGAGGTGAAATGCTCCCACTTCACCGAAAGCTGCTTGTTGCTCCACGGCACCTCGACCACCCGCTCGTTGAAGTAGGCGCGGTTCTCGCGGACGTAGGTGACCCGCAGCGTGAAGCCGCCGCGCATGTTCTCGTCAATCGCCTGCGCGATCACCTCCTGCGTGCGGTCGGCGGCGGTCCAGGAGGCGCGCGACACTTTCCCGTCACGCTCGATCTCGACGAACGCCCGTCCCTTGTCGTAGCCCGTCCCCCACACGGCGTTGAGCGACTCGCCCGGCTCAAGCGACCATTTGGCGGCGACGAAATAAGTGGGGACTTTGACGCCGAACTGCTTCGCCGCCGGATCGATGACGGTAAGCGGCAGCCGCGCGGTGACCGTTTTGCCAAAGCGATCCTTCGTCTCCAGCATGGCGCGGTAGACGCCGGTCTTCAACGCGGCGGAAAGTTTCACCGTCCCGTCCTTGTCGGTCGTGAAGGGCAGTTCGGCGGCGACCTTGCCCAGTTCCCATGAGTTCGGATCGGAGGGATCGGCGGACGGTTTCGAAAGTCCCGCGCCACCACGGAAGTCCCACCGCATCCGAATGTCGTCCTTCAATTGCGGCCGGATGACTTTCTCGGGCTGCGTGAGCGCATAGACCTTGAGCGTCCCCTCGGCGGTCTGCGCCTCGTTGTCCAGCGATGAGGTCTTCACGGAGATCTCGACAGCTTTCTCCGGCGTCTGCCATTCGTCGGCGACAAGCGTCGCCTGCAGCGCGGTGTAGCCGGCGCGGACGACACGCTGGGCCGAGCGTGTCTCGCCGGTCGTGTCGGTGACGTCGGCGTTGACGGAGAAGTCGAAAATTGGCTCGTCCTTCTCGGGAACGGACATATCGGGCTTGGCGGTGAATCTCACGGTGAACGAGCCATCGTTCTCCGTGACCGCCATTCCGTGGGCGATCGCCTGCCCTTGACCAACGTTCGGCCTGAAGTACCAGCAGCTCCACCAGCACCACGGCGGAAAACGTACCATGCGCGTGATCCGCCATTTCACTTTCGCGCCGCCGATGGCCGCGCCCGTGTAGGCGGTGGCCTTGCCTGTCACCACCACCTCGGCGTTCAGCTTCGCCGCCTCTTTGGGCGCGGGCAGTTCGACCTGGAATTTCGGACGCTTGTACTCCTCGACGTTGAACGAGGTCTCTCCTTGCGGGCCGCCATCGACCCGGATGCTCATCCGTCCCGCCAGCCGGTCGCGCGGCGCGGTGAAACTGCCGCTGAACGAGCCGTAGTCGTTCGTCCTGACCTGCTGCCGGGCGATCTCCTTGCGATTGGGATCCAGGAAGACGGCCGTCACGTCCTGCCCCGCCATCACCTCATAACTGCTCTTCTTCTGATCGACCTTGAGGCATATGCCTTTATAGTGAATCATCTGGCCGGGACGATACAGCGAGCGGTCGGTGAAGAACACCGTCTGCGAGAAACGTCCGGAATCGGCGCGTCGGCTTGTCCACGCATCCCCCATCGAGGCGACTTCATCGTTCTTGTGTTTCGCCTGGATCAGATAGCCGCGTGAGTCATTCGCTCCGAAGGTGAAGAACCCATTGCCGTTCGTCGTGAGCTTGGGTTCGGGGCGGCGGCCGCCTGAGTTGTCCTGATACCACAGGGTGACGGAGGCGCCTTTGACGGGCTCGCCGGAGTTCGCCTCCAGAACGAACCCTTCGATACTGCCCTCCCGCTGACGGACGATCAAGGCGAGGTCGCTCATGAAAAAGTTCGTGTAGCTCACTTGGTTGTCCTTGTCGCGGAATGACGGATCATGGCTGGCGACGAGGAAGTAGAAACCGAGCGCGAGCCCCGTCGGGGCGGGCAGCCGCGCCGTCCGCTCTTTGAAGTCGGCAGTCGGCGGCAGATCGGCCGACCACTCGAGCGCGGGCTTCTTCGCCAGAAGCTCTTTCCGCTCCTTGTCGTTCAGCTGTTCCGGCCTGCTGTGCTTCTTGTCGAGAAACACGCTCCAGTCGTACGGAACTGCCCGGAAAAACACCTTGGTGACGTTGCGGTAGGTGACGTCGATGGTCGGCAGCGGCTCGTTCCAGACGCGCTCGGTGGTGATGCTGGCGGACTTCGCCTCTATCTGCTGGACGAGGTTGTAGCACATCCTGCCCCCCACGCTGTCGGGAAAAGCCTTCATTCCCGCTGTGGCGATGGCGTGCGCCTCCCGTGGCTCTCCCGCGCTGTTCAGCACACCCGCCCACTCGAAGCGGGCCACCGCCGAAAGCTCATGCCGCGCATGCACCTCGGCGAAGCGTTTCAACGCCGCCTTGTAACGGACTTCCTTCTCCTCTCCCACCGCCTTGTTCTTGCCGAACTTCAACCGCGCGAGATCCGCGTCGAGCAAGGCTGACGCATCCTTGTCGTCACCGTGGAACGCCAGCAGGCCCTGGTACAGGCGGACCGCCTTCAGCGTCGGCGAGTCGGTGTCGGTCGTGTCGGGCTTCCACTTAAGGAACTCGTCGGTGCTGGCGAAGATCGGACCATCGGCGGAGAGTTCGAAGTTGTCTTCGGCCTTCGCCGCTCCCTGCTCGCCGGCGCAGTAGAACGCGAGGGCGTTGCAGGCGATGAAGTCGTACAGCGTCGGGCGGTAGGTGTCGGGCGTCGAGCCTTTCTCAAGCAGGTCGTTGAAAGCGGCGACGGGGATGGACTTGAGCCGCTTCTCGTCGACGAGAGCCTTCGTGAAGTGCGTATCGATCTCGGCGAGGATCCGCGGCAGATCCCAGGTGGTGAAATCGACGCCGGGCTGCGCGGCGGTCTGCGTCCGCTGCGTGAACCGCCAGCGGTTCTGCTGGAAGTAATGCCAGTACCAATTGGCGAGCAGTGCCTCCAGCAACGGCTTCATCTCCTCGGGGGCCGTGGCGATCTCACTCTGTATGCGGGTGATCTTCTCCTCGGGCTTGTTGCCTTGGATGGTGCCCTCGAAGGCGATCTTCATGCCGATGGCTCTGACCGCCTCGCCATACGCCTTGTCGGCTTTCGCAGCGGCGATGATGGGTTCCAGCAATTCGATGGCCGTCTTCGGCAATCCCTTGCTCTGGGCCTCCCGCACCTTTTTCCATTGTGCGTCCCGCGGACCGGCGAGAGCCGAAAGAGCGACCCCCATCCCCACCATGGCGACAGCAAAAGCAAAACAACCTCTCATGCGAACCCCCTTGTTGGAAAATCCGGAATTCGAATATCGAAATTCGAGACAGATGCAATATACCTCATAAATCCGACAGTTGTGCGTATATGAGTAAGGACGCATGAACACTGGCGTTATTAGGGCAGAGGAAGAAAATATTACTTTTCTTACCGCTCTTGACAGGCGAGGCAGAGGCGTGCTATACTAATGCCGAAACGATTCGGCATGCGGGAGGACTGATGGCGGGAAGCGTGAATTTGAAGCGTGTCGCCGAAGTGGCTGGCGTCTCCACGACGACCGCCCACGACGCCTTGTCCGGCCGAGGGCGGGTCAATCCAAAAACCCGGGATAGCGTCCGGAAGATCGCCACGAAACTCGGGTATCGCCCCAACAGCGTCGCGCGGGCCCTGCGTCTGAGGAAGTCAGGACTGATCGGCGTGGTCATCAGCAACCTCTTCTCCCATTTGTTCGAGCGCATGCTGCCGCGCATCGAGCGGATCGCTTTCGAGAAAGGCTACCACGTCTTCTACGCTTGTTCGTATAGCAAGGACAACCGGGAGCGCGAGGTGATCGAGTTGTTGCGCGGCAGCGGCATGGAAGGGCTGCTTCTTTTTCCTTCCGCGCCACGGGATAATCTCGACTTCTACACGTCCGCCTCCAAGGAATTGCCCGTGGTCATGATCGAGCCGCCAAGTGACTTGAGGGGGTTCGACGCGGTCGGCACCGACAACGTCGCGGGAGGCTGTGCTGCGGCTTCGGCGCTTCTGGAATCCGGACGGCGGAATCTGGCGTTCGTCACGCACGGGGAAGTCCTGTCCGAGGACTGGTGGCTTCGTGACCGCCTTCACGGATGCGCCAAAGCCGTGACGGACGCAGGGGTGCCGTTTGTCGTCCTGGCTCCTTCAGGCGCACGCCCCGCGGTCCTCGACCGCTATTCAGCGCAGCCGTTGCATGAATATTTCGCCAAGGGCAGTAGTCTTGACGGCATTGTGGCCGCGAATGACGACATCGCCTACAAGGTGATCAGAGAACTTCGCGCCAACGGTCGGCAACTGCCTGACGACGTGGCGGTCATCGGCTGCGACGACTTGGCGAGCGACACGTCGTTCTCCCCGCCGCTGAGCTCGCTGCGCCAGCCGATGGAGCGCATCGGCGAGGCCGCGGTCACGCTGCTGCTCCGACGCCTGGGCGGCGAGAAGTCACCACCGGAGCGAAGCCTCTTCCCCCCCGAGCTAATCGAACGGGAATCAAGTGCCATCCGTACATTAAGGAGCGCGCAACCACAACCAAACTATGCGTAAAATTCAGGCTCACTTTTATACCGCTGTAACACCCGACGGACCGCCTTGGATCTTAAAACCCAAACGTCTCCATCTGGACAGATGGAGGCTTTGGCATCTATCGTATTTCTCTCGGACGTTTGGGTTTTTCCACATTCATTTCCGTACCTGACCTACGGATCTAACGTTGCTTGCGACATGAAATTTGCCATACGATTTAAGCGTAGAATGCGAGACGGAAATGACTAAAGCAGGCTGAGCCCGCAACCCAAGTGTCGATAGAATAGTACCGAAGAATATTTTGTCGCCAAAATTTTATTCTAATACATTTCCGTCGTGGCACTTGCGGCAACTTTTTTACAAACGCTTTAGGCATAGGATACGCAAAGGAAATGTATAAACGTAAACGAAAGGAGAACGGAAAATGGGAAGAACGACAGGAGCATATCAGGTTTCATGCGGAACGAGGCGGGGACTCATGGCGGCCTTCGCGGCGTGTCTGCTTTTCACCGGTGGAACGGCGAGGGGGGAAGAAGGCGCCGCCTCAACACCGCCGGTGCTCAAGCCGGGGGCTCGCCTCGCCATCGTCGGCGACTCGATCACCGAGCAGAAGCTCTACAGTCGCTACATCGAGACATATCTCCTGCTCTGCGCGCCGACAACCGATTTGCGTGTCATGCAGTTCGGCTGGGGCGGCGAGAGGGCGGCGGGGTTTCTTGGGAGAATGGAACGTGACATGATGCCGTTCAAGCCCACCGTCGTGACCACCTGTTTCGGCATGAACGACGGCGGCTACTGCGCTCTTAACGAGAAAACCCGCACTGGCTACGAGCAGCCCATGCGCGACCTGGTGAAGCGGATCACTGAGGCCGGAGCGACGGTGGTCGTCGGCTCGCCGGGAGCCGTCGACACGAAGTTCTACCACGGCGGCGGCGAGGAACCAACGGTCTACAATAAAACATTGGAAGCCTTCACCGAGTTCGACCGCAAGCTCGCCGAGGAGAACAAGCTCCCGTTCGCCGACGTGCACACCCCGATGATGGAGACGATGGCGAAGGCGAAAGCCGTCCTCGGCGAGAGTTATCCCGTCTGCGGCGGCGACGGCGTCCATCCGCCACCGAACGGCCATGTGGTCATGGCGTATGCGTTTCTCAAAGGGCTGGGCATGCAAGGCGACATCGGCGCCATCACGGTCGACATGAAGGGCGCAGCCACCGCCACCGACGGCCATAAAGTCATATCATCCCAGAATGGTGCGGTGATAGTGGAAAGCGCCCGTTATCCCTTCTGTTTCTTCGGCGACGAGAAGACGCCGAACTCCACCCGCAGCATCCTGCCCTTCATACCTTTCAACAAGGAACTGAACCGCCTCACGCTGGTGGTTAAAAATCTAAGCGCGCCCAAAGCGAAAATCACCTGGGGCAAAACCAGCAAGGTGTTTGACCGCGAAGCTCTTGAAAAAGGCGTCAATCTGGCGGACGAGTTCATCGACAATCCATTCTGCGAACAGTTCCAGAAGATGGAGCAGTTGATAGCCGCCAAACAAAGCTTTGAGACGATGTTGATCAAAACGTTCAACGGCAGTCTCCCGCAACTGTGTAAAGAGTTGAGCGATTGGCCCGAGGCCGCGTTGCTCGGTCCCAAGCTTTGGAACCGCCAGGAGAAGTACAGCGCGGACGTGGCGGCGGCGAAGGTTCCCGTCACGCACACGGTGCAGATCACGCCTGAGGGGTAAGGAGAAAGCGAAAGTCTCGAATAGGAAATTGTTATTTTGGTGACTGGCTGTCTGTGGGGTAAGATCCCCACGGCCTTGTGCCGTGGGTGAATGAAGTCAGTCGGCTACATACGGGCACAAAAAACCTCCCCGTCCCCGCGGCGTAAAGCACCGCGGGGACGGGGAGGGGAAAGGGTTTGTGGCTGGCAGGGTAGCTTGTGATCTTGCTCACCCACGGCACAAGGCCGTGGGAGTCGAACACCTGAGCTCAAGTCGCGGCGTAGCCGGCTACGTTCTCAAAGGCAATTTTGAATCCTTAATCGTACTTATTAGGAAGGGGGCCGCGATGCGTGTACGGGAAAAACTTCTTGCGATGGTTTGTCTCACGGCGTTAAGCGTCCATTCAGTTTTCGCCGCGGGGACGGACGAGTGGCGGCGGCTTTCCCATTACACCATCCCGGGCTCGCAGGAGTTGCGCGGCTACGGGCGGGTGAGCGCGGAGTTCGCCACGTACGGCAAGGAAGGCGCCGCAGACCGCGTCCAGACGGTCCGCTTCCTTTGCGCGAACGAGGAGAAGGCGTTGGTCGTGATCGGCAAGTTGCTGGCGGACCTCGCATTGTCCGACGGCGTGACGTCTGAGCAGTTGAAGGGGACCGGCGCCGCCATACCTTCCTTGAAGACACGCGAGGGGGTCTTGTTCGTCGGATGCCGCGAAGGCGCCGAGGCGCGAATCGTGAGCGCGCCGTCGCGTGACGCGTTGCAGGCGTTCGCCGCCGCTCATCCGGAGGCGTTTGGGGGAGCGATCACCGCCGCGCCGTATCCGATCTATTTGGACTACATGGACCGTTGGGGCTGGGGACTGTGTAGCGTGGGCGGATTGGAGAACTACCACGACTGGATGGGATGCGCGGCGAAATTTGACGGCAAGAAGGAGCCGAAGGATCCCATGGAGGACATCGACTTCCTCGCCGAGCACAAATTCCGTTACAGTGGGTGGTTCTCGCCGATGGAGATGGACTGCAGCGACGGCATCACGCTGAACGTCGGCACGGAATGGAAGTTCCGCGAGGCGGCGAAGCGTGGGCTGCCGATGTTCTTCTCCTACTCGTACGGCGCGACTGGCGGAGCGAATTGGCTTGCGCGGCGTTTCCCCGAGTTGATGGAGAAGCCGGCCGACTTCCTGCAAAGCGGATGGCATGGCCCGAACCTCCATTGGAAAGCCCAGCCGCACCTTTCCTGGTATTCCCGCGACGCCCAGCGGTATCTCGCCGAGAACTTCATGTCGATGATGCGGAAATACGCCGACAAGCCCACCACGCTCGGCTACATGCAGCCGCACGGCGAACTGATCCATGACCACTGGTACGACATGCACTGCGACTACTCGACGTTCGCCCAGGAAAGCTGGCGCGCATACCTGAAGAAACGGGGCGTCGACCTCAAGACCGCAAGCGTGATGTACGCCCGCGGCGGGCATACGTTCGCCGACTGGGAGGAGGTCCCCGTACCTGAGTTCGCGACGTTCGCGGGACTGCCTGGCCGCGTGGCCGCGCTTGAGGGCGAGTGGTTCTACCGCCGCGAGAACGCCAGCGAGAATCCGGCGGACGCCGCCTGGTGGAGCCTGCCGCCCCAGGAACGCTATCAGGGGCTCCGCGAGAAATGGTGGGATGGTCCCATCGACATGGCGCAGTGGCACACAGTGCGGGCTCCCGGCAGCGACGACTTCTTCGGCATCTTCCCCAAAAAGAATCCCCACGAGGCGACCACCTGGTTCCGCCGCTCTTTCATGCTCACTCCCGCGCAACTTGCGTCTTCGCCTTCCACCTCGTCCCCTGAACCCCGAACCCTGAACCCTGTCCCACGCCTTTTCCTGTACTGGTTTCCCATCAGTGCTGAACAAGCCATCCACTCTGGCGAACACCGCCGCTACCATGACGTGTATTTGAACGGACAGAAGGCGGGCGAGATTGGCGGATGGGGCGCGCTGGACGTGACGAGCCTCGTCAAGGCCGGAGAAAATCAGATCGCCTTGCATCTGATGGGATCAATATGGAATGGGCGAATCTTCCTCTCCACGGAGCCACCCCAGGTCTTCCCCTATCTCGGCAAGGAGCGCAACCGCCTGTGGATGATCTGGAAGGAGTGGATGATCGACGCCAAGCACGACGCTTGGGCGGAGATTCTTGACGGCATGCGGCAGGTCGATCCCGATCGGATGATCCGCCTCGCCGCGCCGATCGGCTTCGGCACCGACCGCTGGATCGATCTGGCCGTCCGCTACGGCGGCTACGGGCACTTCACCGGTGAGGGCATGTGGTACTTCCCCTGGTACAAGCGCTATGGTTTCCTTTATGGAATCCCGGGAAGCAGCGAACTCGCCGGCCCCATGGAGAACGTGGCGCAGCAGTTCGACGCCGTCCGCCGCGTCTTTCTGGCGGGGTTGAACACCCACGAGTCCGTCTTCCTCGCGCAGTCCTACACCCGCAATCCCGAACTGCGGAAGTGGTGGGTCGACCACAACCCTGTCCTCAAACGCCTCGGCACGTATGACATCGACGGCGACGGACCGCAGGTTCTGCTCTTCCGCAGCACCACCTACCAGACGCTGTATGCGGCGGACACGCCGTATCCAGAATTGGGACAGGCCTCCCGCGAGGTGCAGACGCCGTGGATGTGGGATCTCGGCCGCGGCACCCTCCAGACCGTCGGACAGTCCTGCCTGTATCTTGACGACGGCGGCGTGGCCGATGGCAAAATGTACGGCTATCGCCTCATGCTCGACAGTGGCAATGAGACCGTATCCGAGAAAGCGGTGGCGGACATCGCCGCCTGGGTCAAGGCCGGCGGTACCTTCGTGACATTGCCGTTCACCGGACGCAACAGTTTGATGGAGCCGGATTCCTGGCCGATCACCGCGCTCACCGGATGCGAGCCAGCCAAACTGCGCAAGCCCGGCGAGGGGCAGGTGACGATCGGCAAGGAGCAATCGGTCTTCCGGGCGCTGGCGGGAAAGACCTTTCCGGACGCCGGACGCGCGGAGTACCTGAAGATCAACCACAACCTGCTCAGCGTCGAACTGAAGCCGGGAGCGGACTGCGAGGTGCTGGCGACCTACGAGAACGGCGCGCCGGCGATCGTCAAGAGAAAGCTGGGCAAAGGCGCGGTCATCGTGATGGGCAGCGCCTTTTGGCGGAACGCCGTCGACCTGAAGGGCATCTGGTGGCCCGAACCCAACGAGTGCGAGTTCATCGCCGATCTGCTGGATGGCGTGGGATTCGCGAAGGCACCATGCGTGACGGACAACCGTCTCGTGTGGCCGCAGCCGTACCGCTCGAACAACGGCCTGGACTTTGTCACGGTGCTGGTGAGTTGGAGCGAGGACAAGGACGTCGACGTCAAGACGACCCTGCGTCTGCCGCGGAAGCCTGCGAAGGTGACCTCCCACGGCGTGGACGGCGTGAAGGAGCTTTCCTTTGACTGGAAGGACGGCGTGGCGACGCTCACGGTCAACATGCCGGCCCGGGAGGTGAAAGTCATCGCCACCGAAACCTTCGGCGCCGGCGACGCCGTGGCGCATTGGTGGAACTATCAGCAGCGCATGTGGCATCAACTGGACAAGCCAACCATCGACTTCACGCCCTACACCCAAGGGAAGTGGAAGGATCCGACGCTGGATCTGCGCGACGACGCCCGCTTCACCAACACGGATCCGGGAGAGGCGAAATGGACCGAACCGGCGTTCGACGACAAGAGCTGGAAACCATGCCATCTCGATGTGCTGAACTTCGACGGCGCGGCTCCTGGTCAGGCGGTATGGGTCCGAAGGGAGTTCGCGATCCCCGACGAGTGGTTCAGCCAAGGTGGCGACATCTATCTGGTCAGCGGCGCGTGGTCCTGCGCGCAGTATCTCGGCAAGGCCCGCTTGTTCCTCAACGGCACGATGCTGCATGATTTCCCCGGGGGGAGCTACAACGAGTTCGTCGTGACGCCTTCCCTGCTCAAAGGACGCAACGTCGTGGCCTTCCAGATCCAAGGTGATCAGAAATACGTTGGCATCACAGGCAACGTGTTTCTTTACCACCGTGCCCCCGCCGCGCGCTCACTCGACTTGAGCGGCCAATGGGACGGACTCGACATGGACGGCAAACCCGCCGCACTCAATCTGCCTGGGAAGGGCGCGGTCCACGCGCCGTCGCGCGTCATCACCATTCCAGACCAATGGAAAGGCCGCTACCGCGTCCGCCTGTGCCTGGAGGGCAACCGCGAAAGCATCTTGGGCGCATGGGTGAACGACCGCCTCGTGCGGCGGCATCATCATGGATTAGGGAAACGCTGCGACATCGATATAACCTCGATGCTGCGCTTCGGCGAGGAGAACACGATCACTCTCGCCAACCAAAGCGAGGGCAATAATCCGGGCGAGCGCAAAGGCAAACCGCCCGCATGGGACATCAGTTCCGTCCGACTGGAACTTTTCCCGGACACGCCGTGAAACGTAAAACGATAGTGACAAGGAGTAAGATGAGAACGATCGGAAGGATGTCGAGTTTCGCCGCGGCGATAGCGGTGGGAATCGGCGCATGGGCCGCGGATCCCGCGCCGAGCAAGATCAGCATCGTCAAGGAGAACGGCGAGTGGCGCGCCACCGGCGCGACAATGGAGGCGATCGTCGCACCCGATGGGTGTCTGACCCGACTCCGTTTTCCTTTTCCCGGCGAACATTGGGCCCACGTGCCGAACTACGTGAAGACGGGGACGGGACTTCCAACCGAGGCGGGTGCCGGCGGTTCCCGCGGCGCCTACTTGTATCAAGGCGACATCCTGCGGCTGACCGACATCAAGCCGGACGGCGAGACCGCGCTGTTTGCGCAAAACGACGCGGCGTCGATCCGTTACGAGTTCTCCCCCACGGCCATGAAGTGGACGCTGACCAACAAGACGGAGCGGCCCATGCAGTTTCTCATGGTTCTTGATCCGACCGTCCAAGCGGTGGCTGATGACAAGGGCACGATCAAAAAGACCCCGGCGATCGAGCTATGGTCTGACACCACGTGGTACCAGGGCAAGCGTCGCCTGAAGGTGACGGGTGGATCGCGGATCTGGGGTCCCGGACAGGTGGTCGGACTGGATTGGAAGCAAAGCCATTTCCAGGTGCTGGAGGTGACGCTCAATTCCAAGGAGACCCGCCTGCTCACGCTTACGCCGGGGATCGCCAGCGACGAGGAAATGGCCGCGCTCAAGGAGGTCGCTCCTGAGGTGCAGAACCGCGGTTCGAAACCGACGCAGATGGTTGACCCACGTCCAGCTGTCGAGGGGCCATTGACAGTTTTCTCGCCCCGTGACTTCCAGGTGTTTCAGCGACAGACAAGACTCGAAGGGACAGTGTTCCTCTCGGGTCGTGTGACTCCCGAGTGCGACGGGGTTGAGTGTCGTCTTTCGGGAAAGCCGTTGGAGGGCGCGTTCAAGGATGAGTGGCGCAAGCTTCCTTTCGACAAGCAGTTGCGCGCGTTCAGAGGCGAAGTTTCCACTCCGGCGGGCGGTTGGTACCGGATCGAACTGCGCGCCCTCCTTGCGGGTAAGGAGGTGGCGTCGGCTGTCATCGCCCACGTCGGCGTCGGCGAGGTCTTCGTCGGCTGTGGCCAGTCGAACTCGACCAACTGCGGCGGCGAGCGGACGAAGCCCGTTAGTGGCATGGTCGCAAGCTTTAGCGGAACCGAGTGGCAACTGGCTGACGATCCCCAGCCAGGAACGCACGACGACTCCAAGTTCGGTAGTTTCTGGCCGTCGTTCGGCGACGCGATGCATGCCAAGTACGGCGTGCCCATCGGTGTGGCGGTCACTGGTCAAGGCGGCGCGCCGGTCGGCAACTGGACCCCCGGTTCTCCGGCGTTCATCTGGACCATGACCCGGATGATGGAGCTGGGCAAAGGTGGATTCCGCGCCGTGCTGTGGCATCAGGGGGAAAGCAACGTCAACGGCACTACCGAGGACTACTATCAGCGCCTTTCCACCACCATCAAGGCGTCTCACGCCGTCACCGGTTGGTACTTCCCGTGGTTCGTCGCGCAGGTCTCCTATCAGAATCCGAAGGCTCCGTCTTCCCCGTCGACCCGCGACGCCCAGAAACGGCTTTGGTACGAGGGGATCGCGTTGGAGGGGCCGGCCACCGACACCCTTGTCGGCGACCATCGAGATGGGATCCACTTCAGCGCCAAAGGGTTGAATAAGCATGGCGAGATGTGGGCGGAGAAGGTCGGCGTCTATCTGGACAAGGTTCTGGCGGAACAGCAAACTGTGAAAGACAAGTGAGGCGTTGTGAAAACGAAACATGCGATGACTCCTCGGGAACGGGTGTTGGCGGCTTGCGCGCACCAGGAGCCGGATCGGACGCCGATGGACTTCGGCGGCACCTGCATGAGCCTGTGCTATCCCGAGTTCCTGACCAAGATGCGCGAGACGCTGGGCTATCAGCTGCCGTCTGACCGCGACGCGGATGGCAGCTGGCCGGACGAGGAGATCCAACGGTATCTTGGAGTCGATTTGCGCTTCGTGCCATACGCCCCGCCGCTGTGCGCGCTGCGCGAGATCGATCCCGAGGCCTATCGACGCAGAACGGATGAGAAGGCACACAAGAAAATTGCGGCTTCCGACATCAAGACGACCGCCGTCAAGCATGACTTCCCGCTGGCGTCGCTCACGCTTGAGGATATCAAGAAGAAGAAGCCGCAGTTGAGCGCTCCGCTACCGTATCTTGAATGGACGATTGGCGTGGCCAAGGAATACCGGCGCACCGGCTACGCCACGACCTATTGGGTAAGCGGCGGCTTCTTCGAGCAGGGCTGCTATGGGCGTGGCTACGACCAGTTCGCCATGGATCTGGTGGCCGACCCCGACATCGCCCGCGCCTTGTTCGACCTCTGGTTGGTGGAGAAGCTGAGCATCGTGGAAACGGTGGTGAAACCACTCGCCCCACATATCGACTGGTTCTGTTTCGGCGACGACCTTGGCTTGCAGACCGGTCCCTTCATGTCGCCCGACACATTCCGGGATGTTATCAAACCCTACATGGCCGAGTACTATGGCAAGGTGCGCGCGGCCGCACCGGACTCCTTTATTTTCCACCATTCCTGCGGTTCGGTGTACCGTCTGATGGATGACCTGATCGATATCGGCGTCAAAGTGCTCAACCCCATCCAGCCAAACGCGTTCGAGATGGAGGCGGAGAGGCTCAAGGAGAGGGCGAAGGGACGGCTCTGTCTCCATGGCGGGATCGACTTGCAGGAACTGCTGCCGTTCGGCACGCCCGCCGCGGTCCGCGCGGAGGCGCTCCGGCGCATGAAGGTCGTGGGAGCGGGCGGCGGCTACGTCTGCGCGCCGGCCCATTCGCTGCCGGAGGACGTGCCGGTCGCCAACATTCTGGCGCTGTTCGGAAAGCTCTGAGCTCTCAGGGGACAGGATCAGGAATCTCGCCGCTGGGTGACAGCCCAGTTTTCAAAGGCGAGGCCGGGTATTCTTGTGAAGATTATATGATTTTCAAGAGCGATGAGGAGGCTATCCGCATTCGCCTCTGCGTGGTAACCCTTTGACGTGCGAAAGAGGTGTAAAAAAGAAAGGCGCGGCTGGTGCCGCGCCTTTGGTGTGGTCCGTGTGCCCGAGATTACTTCTTGCGCTCGAACATCTCGCGGATGTGGCGTCCGGTGTTCTCGATGGGATGGTCGCCGAGGGCTATGCGCTTGGCGAGCAGGTTCGGGCAGCCGTTGCGGCTTTCCTTGAGCCACTTGCGGGCGAACTTGCCGCTCTCGACGTCCTTGAGGGCCTTTTTCATTCTGTTTTTGACGCCCTTGTCGATGATCTTCGGGCCGACCTCGTACTCGCCCCACTCGGCGGTGTTCGAGATGACGGCGTTCATGCGCTGGATGCCGCCTTCGTAGATGAGGTCGACGATCAGCTTCATCTCGTGGAGGCACTCGAAGTAGGCCATCTCGGGCGGATAGCCCGCCTCGACGAGGACTTCGAAGCCGGTCTTGATGAGTTCGACGCAGCCGCCGCAGAGGACGGTCTGCTCGCCGAAGAGATCCTCATAGGTCTCCTGCTCGAAGGTGCATTCGAGGCAGCCGGCGCGGGTGAAGCCCATGGCCTTGGCCATCGCCAGGGCGACGTCGCGGGCCTTGCCGCTGGCGTTCTGTTTGACGGCGATGAGGCCGGGGACGCCGAAGCCGGCGAGGAAGGCCTTGCGCTCCTCGGTGGCGGGGCTCTTGGGGGCGACCATGATCACGTCGACGTCGGTCGGCGGGACGATCTGCTTGAAGACGATGTTGAAGCCGTGCGAGCAGGAGAGGGTTTTGCCCTTCTTGATGTGCTTCTTGATCTCCTTCTTGTAGACGGGGCCGTGGTACTCGTCGGGCAGGAGCATGTGGATGATGTCGGCCTGGGCGGCGGCCTCGCCGATGCTCATCACTTTGAACCCCTCTGCGACGGCCTTGTCGTAGAAGGCGTCCTTGATGGAGCCGATGATCACGTTGACGCCGGAGTCGCGCATGCAGAGCGCCTGGGCGGAGCCTTGGTTTCCATAGCCGATGACGGCGACCGTCTTCCCGTTCAAGGCCGAGAGGTCGGCGTCGCTGTCATGAAGAATCTTCACCTGCTGAGACATTCCTCACCTCGCGTTGCTGATTGCTGGTTTGCGGAGCCTGAAGGCTCCAGGGCGAAAAGGAACTACTATGCCACGACTGGCCGTTTTTTCAACAGGGTGATGAGGGTTTTGGCGTTCAGCGCGCCCACTTCCGCCGAGGCGATGTTCAACCATGAAAGAAACATGCGGCGTCCCGAAATGGCGCGGGGAGCGCGCTCCCGTGGGCGCGCTTAGGTCTTGTGGTGGTTAGTTTCATGTTCGGCGTTCGGAATAAAAGAAGAGGAGGAAAAGGCGCTTCGATTCCACGTTGAACGTTAGACGCCGAATGAAGTTGCCCTATCCATACAATGCGGCTCATGAGGACGTACTGTCAAGTCCTGATGTAAAATTGACACATTTACCGCATTGCCTCTTGTCATGAAAACGATTCCTCCCTCTAAGGCCCAAAGGGCCGTCGTCAACTTAGCCATGGCGAAGCCCATGGAAGCGGTGGTTGTAATTCGAAGCCTGAAGGGCTTCCTCAACACCTCGTTTCCACGCCACTCATTGAAGACCCCCTTCAGGGCTCGTTCTCACGTTCCCCTCTCCCCAGGGCGGCACTTCGCTTGCCCTGGGCTAAGTTGAAGCCGCCCACTTCGGGGCGAACACCGAACCGTTCCCGAACACTGAACACCGAACACTGAACACCCGATGTGATCTCCCCCGCGCTTGGGTTAGTGGCTTTGGAATGGCGGCAATACCTATTGTCAATATCGACCGCAGTCAATATCGACCGCTCATATCCTTGAAAAACCGTGGCTGCCAAGGTACAATCAAGTAGAAGGGTTATATATGATCAAAGCTTCCAAGCTGCTTGTCCTCTTTCTTCTCATGGCTGGAGCGGCCAATCTATGCGCCGCAAGTGCCGCCACATCCATCGACTACGGTTGGCTCTCGCGGAACGCCCAATTCGTCGAAGATATAGACGGACAGCGGTACTACAAAGTGGACGACATGCTATTTTCAACGAGAGAATGCTGCATTAGGAGTACGACAACAAACAACGTTAAACTATGGTCTTCTATGTCGATCCCATTCAGGTTCACACATTCCAGTATTTCAGGCGAAATCACGGCTGAGAAACAGGCCATTTTTAAAGCTTCATGCGACATCTGGTCACAAGGAACTGGTATAACCTTTTTCGAGACTGACGATTTCCCCGAAGCTTATCTTTTATGTACAGATGGAACTTTCAATGGCTCCACAGTTGGTATGAATAGTGGTGCAAATCGAATATGGATCACCACGTGGAATATTGGAACAGTCGCACATGAGATTGGACATTGTATAGGGCTTTTCCACGAACACCAGAGAATAGATGCGGCTGCATATATTACTATACATTTGGAAAATGCCGATCAGTTTGACTGGGGGCAGTTGAAGATAAATGAAACGACATCCCCAATATCAAACTATGATTTCCTGTCAATAATGCATTACTCTCAGTATGCGGGGGCTATCGGCGGACACACAATCGACTGCAATCCTGGATATGAGAAGTTTCAGAATGCCATTGGGATTTGGCCTTTTATTTCACCAATGGATTACTGGGGAGTTGCTACACTGTATGGAAAGAATCCCTCCCCCATGTTCGACATTGCCGTCTCGGCCAAGGGGCCGGGTGAGTGCTCTGTCATCATAAGCGGGTTTGACGGGAAGAGTTTGGACGCGTCTCTCTTGGAAAAATCCTCCTCCGGGGTGTCAGTCCCCCTCAAAGTCCTCACGGACAAGGGGATGTTCGCCGGATGGATATCCGAGCCGGAAGGGGCCATCGTCTTTTCCGAGATAGGTAGCCCCGCAACCGAGGCTGTCTGGAATTCGTCAGGGAAAGCCGTGGCCGTTTTTGCGAAGACGACACTCACAGGTACGATTGGAAGCGTGTTCACGCTGAAGGCTGCGGACACGCTCGGGACAACAGGCGCATTCCCGTTGAAACCGATTGTCATCGCCGAGGGCAGGAAGGCGAAAACGACAAGTTCAAGCTCATCGTATCTCACATTCGAGTGGCGGGACACGAAAGTCCCGGACGGAGCACATACGCTTTCCATCGTGTCAGGGAAGACAACCATTGATCCGGCGTGCGATCTTGTCCTCGTCGAGCCTCAGCCATCTGCCGCCACGTGGAATGGAAGCGAGGTTATTGTGGAGGGAATGTACTTTGGGAAGACACCGGCGGCCATGATAAATGGCAAAAGGCTTCCCGCAAAGACCACCTTTGATTCGAAGACAGGTATGTCAAAAACGGTCATCAAGAACCCGAAGAGGCTCTCGGGGGATGTCACTATCACCAACAAACTTGGCTCCGGCAAGATGAGTTTGGCGGCTCAATAAAAAAGCCCAAGGCAATTTGCCTTGGGCCTTATTCCGCTCTTGCAAATCACCGTCCCGAATCGGATACTGTTCCCACAGGAGGAAGCGCGAATTCCCCTGAGGCTATCCTTCTAACCGCCTC
>CAYTFM010000010.1:0-29944 GCA_964436735.1 uncultured Victivallales bacterium
GATCGCAGGATCGATCCCGGCCGCCTCGAGGGCCTCCGCCGCCGCGTCGGCCGGGCACGCACGTTCATCGATCCATCGGCGCCAGCCTGCTCGTGGGGCTTGCGTTTGCCGCCTGCCTTTCGGTCAACTCTGACAACCTGCTGCCCAACAGCGGATTCCAGCGCTGCGCGAACCCTGGAATTCCGAATTGCTGGGCGGTGGGAAAGGCCAAGACGCAGTTCGCCGACTGGCCGGCGTGCTGGCGGCCTGATGACGAGACGGCGATTCCCGGCCTGAAGAGCATGCGCTTGAACAACCCCGAGCCACGGAGCCTGACCCTCGAAAGCGTGTTTGTCGGCGGCGTGACAAAGGGGAAGCAGTACACGTGGTCGGTCTACCTCAAGACGGACTCGCCGGGAGGCAAGGCGGACGTCAGCTTCGGCGGGCTTGGCTCGGACAAAGAAAAGACCACTCACACCAAGCTCCTGCCGACCGGCGAGTGGCAGCGGTTCAGCGGCGGCGGCGTCACCACCGAGGACTACAAGGGACAAAGCGTCTGGCGGTTGAACTGGGAGGGCAAGGGAACATTGTGGGTCTGCGCGCCCCAGATGGAGGAAGGCGCGGAGCCGACGGCCTACGCCCCGGCTTTGGCGAAGGGCACCGTCTCGCCGAAAGCGGCGGCCGCTCCGTTGCCGGAGACGAAATGCCTTGCGTTGGCGGCCGCGCCGCGGATCGACGGGAAGCTTGACGACCTCTGCTGGGCGCAGGCGGCGAAGTTCGGCGGATTCGTGCGTCTTGGCTCCACCGAGCCTGCGGGTGCGGCGACCGAGGTGCTGGTGGGGCGGACGGCCGACGAGTTGCTGCTTGGCATTCGTTGCCGGGAGCCGAACATGGCTGGCCTGGCCGCGAAGGTACAGGGTGACAAGGATGCCTCGGTGTTTGCGGATGATGAAGTCGAAGTGTTCGTCTCGGCGCGTCCTGACGGTTCCGACTATCGGCAGTTCGCGCTCGGCGCGGGGGGCGGGCGGTACGAGGGCGCGGTGCGCGACGCCGGATGGGACGGACTATGGCGGAGCGCGGTCGGCCGCGAATCCGACGCGTGGACGGCGGAGATCGCCATACCGTTCGCCTCGCTCGCCTACGGACAGGATGTGGGCGACATCTGGCGGTTGAACGTTTGTCGGCATCGGGCGCAGGCACCCGAAGAGTATTCATCGTGGTCGGCGGTTTTCAACGGATTCCATGATCCGTCGCGCTTTGGAAAGCTGTGTGGCATGGACGCTCCAGAGGCGCGTGCGTGGCAGGTGGCGATCCAGGCCTTCGTAGAGCGTGAAGGTAAGCTTTCGGCAACGTTGTGGAGCGCCACCGATAAGCCCGTCACGGTCGAGCTTATGACAGACAAGAACGTGATGGTGAAAACGCTGCCCGTCCAGCTTGCCAACGGCAAAACGGCCGTCGAGCTTGGTTCTCGCGCGGCGATTACGGGTGGCATGGCGAGACTGCGGGTCGTGGATGCCAAAGGAAATGAGCTTGCCGCACGTCAGACGGCGCTCGGCGAGGCGGCTCTTCCGCTGCGGGCGTGGCTGACGCGCGACTACTACGTCGATCCCGCCAAGGTCGTGGTGAGGGCGTATACGGCTACTGCGAAGACGCGGATCAGCGTGGCGATGGCGGATGATGCGAAGATTGCGAATGAGGTGACACCCGACCGTTTTGGCTGGGTGGAGATTCCACTATCGCTCGCCGGCAAGGGCCCCGGTTCCTATCCGTTGGTGGCGCGGCTATTAGATGAGGGGGGCAAGACATTGGCCGAGGTCCGGCTATCGGCCGTGATCAAAGAACGCGGGGCGCAGATGGTGCAGTGGGATCCTTCGACGGGCTGCCTCATTGTCGACGATCAGCCGTATCTGCCCATCATGATCGGCATTGGCGGGGTGACTCCCGAGATTCTGCGCGACGCCGCGTCGGTCGGTTTCAACGGCATTCACGCCTGGTTCCACAATCCTCGCAAGTGGCCTGATCCCGCTGATCCCGCCGAGGTGAAGGCCGTCTTGGACGAATGCCAGAAACTGGGGTTGCGGGTGATTCCCGCCAACACGCTGTCGCCTAAGAATTCCAAGACCTTCGCTGAATGGAAGGAGGAGAGCCTGCGCATCCTCATGCAGTACCGGGAGCACCCGGCGATGCTGGCGTGGGACATGATCGACGAGCCGGGACCGAGCTGGGCGCGGGAGCCGGACTGGAAAGAGGAGAACATGCGGGAACTGCACGACGCCTTCAAACTGGCCGATCCCTGGCGGCCGTCCTTCATCAACGACTATGAATGTAAATCGGGCTACGCCTACTATGGTGGCCTCGACAGCACCGACATCTATTCCATCGACTGCTACAACCTCAGCGGCCTCTGCGGTTGTCCGACGCGCGACCCCGACCGCGGCTATGAGGACGCGATGGTCGCGCAGGTCAAACAGTACCGCGAGATGGATCAGGACGCCCGCCGCGACGGCAAGCCGGCGCACTTCTGGCTGCACTTCTATGCGGGAGGCGACTCGTACAAGGAGCCGAGCGTGAGGGAGAACATCGGTCAGACCTGGCTGGCGCTGGTGCACGGCTTCAGGATGCTGTCCTATTTCGTCTATCGCCCGATGTCGAATGACTTGTGGCAGTCGATGAAGCCGCTCGCCAAGGAGATCACCTCGCTGGCTCCGGTCCTCGGCACGCCGCAACTGCCGGGGATCGTCGAAAGCTCCGCGCCGGGCATCCACTGCGCGGCGTTCCGTCACGGCGGCCACTGGTATATGATCACGGTGAACGCGGCCGATTTGGCGGTCGAGGCGAAACTCGCGCTGAACGGACCGCCGAACGGCGCGGTTGAGGTGCTGTTCGAAAATCGCGGGCTCAACGTCGCTGACGGCGCGCTGGCCGACCGTTGGGAGCCGGCGGAACGGCATGTCTACCGCATGGCGGACAAATAATTCCTGTAGCGTGGCCGCTTCTGTGGTATAGTACGGGAGACGGGAAGAAAAGAAGTCATTAGTCATTGGTCGTTGGTCATTGGTTGGTTGAAGAAATCACGAATGACTATTGACCAATGACGTTACGCAAGGAGCTCACATGCGGACACGATTCAACGACGGTCGCGACTGGTTTTTCGAAAAGCGGTTTGGGATGTTCGTCCACTGGGGTCTATACGCCATCGAGGGCTGGCACGAGCAGGATCAACTGCGGCGGCGGATACCCCGCGCGAAGTACGTCGAGCTGCGGAAGCGCTGGAATCCGGCGAAGTTCAATCCCGACGCCTGGCTCGACCTCGCGGAGGAGGCCGGGATGCGCTACATCACCCTCACCACCAAGCATCATGACGGCTTCTGTCTGTGGGATACGAAGCTCACGTCCTACAACACGATGAACACGCCGTATGGCAAGGACATCGTGCGGCAGTTGGCGGACGCCTGCCACCGACGGAAGTTTCCGCTCTGCCTGTACTATTCCTGCGTCGACTGGCACCACCCCAACTATCCCAACCAAGGCAGGTCGCACGATCTGCTGCCACAGCCGGGCGACCGTCCCGATCTGCTGAAATACGTGGAGTTTTTAAAGGGGCAGCTGCGGGAGCTTTGCACGAACTACGGCGAGATCCACGGCATCTGGTGGGACATGAACCTCGACAAGCATGTGGATCCCTCCATCAACGAGATGATCCGCAAACTGCAGCCGAAGGCCGTCATCAACGGCCGCGGCTATGACGAGGGCGACTTCGGCACGCCCGAGCGCGACTACGACGAACACAAGAACGAAGTGCAGGATTCGCGGCGGCCGGTCGAGGCCTGCCAGTCCGTCGGAGCGGAAAGCTGGGGCTTCCGCGTCGACGAGGACTATTTCTCCGACCGCTTCCTGCTGCGCAGCATCGACCGCTTCCTGGCGCAGGACGCCAACTATCTTCTCAATGTCGGTCCCACCGCCGAGGGAGAGATTCCGCCATGCTCCGTCGACATCCTCCGCCGCATCGGCGCATGGTACCGCGCGGTGGCGGAATCGTTCGAGGGTACGCAGCCGTGTTCCTGGATGACGAAGAACCAGAATGTGCTACTGACGCGCAAAGACAATGCCCTGTATGTCCATTTGAACAAGGATCCGGTGTCCGACGGAGTCTCGCTTAAGCCCATTGACACCGCCCCGCGGCGGGCGACCCTGCTCAACACAGGCAAGGAGGTCGATTTCGCCGTGGCCATGTCGCCTTCCGACGTCGGCGAGCACCGCGCCTGCCTCCGTCTGAGGAACCTGCCGGTCAACGAACTGGCCAACACCGTCCTCGTCGTGAAGCTGGAGTTCGACGCATGGAATCCATGATTTTTCCGCGCTGAACGATTTCCGCGCACTGGGAATGGGATAACGTGTGCGTGAAAGTGCAGTTGGGTGGGGCGCGCCGCACCTTCCGCGCCTCTGAAGAATTGGCGCAAAAGGTGTTGTGCCCCACTTCAAAACCTCGATTGCGGAGATGGTCCTTCCCGTGTACGGAAACTTCGACGCAGAAAAATCAATGGTGCGAGAAGACCCGCTCGGGGGCGTAAACCAGCGCCACGTTGAGTTCGTTGGCGCGTTTGATCACGTCGGCGTCCTTCAGGGAGCCCGCCGGGGCGATGATCGCCGAGACGCCCGCCTCCGCCGCCACTTCAACGGCGTCCGGGAACGGGAAGAATCCGTCGCTCGCCATCACGGCGTCCACGATGTTCTCGTCTCCCTCGTACTTGTTTTTGAACTTCCAGACGGCCTGTTCGACGGCGCCGACACGGTCCTGCTCGCCGGTGCCGACCGAGAGGGTCTGTCCGTTCTTGAGGATGACGACGCCGTTCGAGCGGACGCTGAGGTTGATGTACCAGGCCGCCAGCAGGTCGTCGAGTTGGGAGGGGGAAGGCGTGATTTTCGACGTGTGCACGGCGCCGCTCACCGTCTCCGCCTGGGCTGGCTTGATGTCGGCCACGCTGCGCAGCTTGGTCAGCAGCGGCGCGGCGAAGATCAGCGAGCCGTCCGCCAGGACTTTCACCGTGCGGTGCGCCGTCGTCTCGTCGCCGACGAATTTGGGCAGGGTGGAGAGGTCGCCGCACTTCACGATGCGGATGTGCTTGTTGAGTTTGTGCTTTTCCGAGTCGTTGAAGATCTTCAAGGCTTCGGGGTCGAACTCGGGGGCCACCACGCACTCGACGTAGCTGCCCATGATCTCGGCCGCGGTCACTGAATCGACGCGCATGTTGAACGCCACCACGCTGCCGAACGCCGCGCGCGGGTCGCAGTCCCGGGCCTTCTGGTAGACGGTGCGCAGCGAGTCGTCTTTGCGGGCCACCGCCGTGCCACTAGGATTCACGTGCTTCATCACCGCGCAGGCCGGCGCGTCGAAATACTTCACGATATTCAAGGCGTACGAGATGTCCTCGAGGTTGGTTTGCGAGAGGCCGCTTTTGCCGGTCTTGAGGATTTCCATCGAGCCGATGGGGGTCGGCACGCCCGTGGGACGGAAAAATGCCGCCGATTGATGGGGGTTCGTGCCGTAGCGCAGATCCTCCACCTTCTCATAGACCACGCCGGCTATCTCGAGTTTCGCGGGGTAGTCCCCTGTGTTTTTGGTTAAATACGACTGACGGTTCAGGGCCGGTTGCTGATTTGACATCGAGGCTCCTCCTTGTTGCTTTTCAGTCAAGCGAGAGGTAAGATACCACCCACCGCGGCGAAACCAAATCACTTTGCGTCCTGATTTTGCCGGACTGTTTGAATTCCCGAATATCCACAAAGGCGCGGCAAAGGTTTCAGGTTTCAGGGATGGAGCTCCGTGGCGGTTTCGGGATTCAGGTGAAAAGCCGTTTCTTTCGTATTTCGTATTTCGTATTTCGGATTTTTCACATATGCGGGGAGCGTTCATCACATTCGAGGGGGTCGAGGGGGCGGGCAAGAGCACGCAGGCGTCCCTGCTCGTTGAGCATCTGCGGGCGCGGGGGCTGGTCTGCGTCCTCACCCGCGAGCCGGGCGGCACGGAGATCGGCGAGCGCGTCCGTGCCATCCTCAAGGATCCCGCGCTCAATCAGTCGATGAGCCTGCGGACGGAAGCCTTGCTGATGCAGGCGGCCCGGGCGCAGCATGTCGACGAGCTTGTCGCGCCGGCTCTCGCCCGCGGCGAGATCGTCGTCTGCGACCGCTTCGCCGACTCCTCGACCGCCTATCAGGGGGTGGGGAGAAAGCTGGGAGCGGCGGTCGACTGGCTGAACGACTTTTCGACGGGTGGCCTCGTTCCCGACTTGACGATTATCCTCGATCTGCCTATCGAGGAAGGGCTGGACCGCGCCGGCGGCCGCTCGCGGCGGGAGGACCGCTTCGAGACGGAGGGGACGGCCTTCCACGTCGCCGTCAGGGAGGCGTTTTTACAAATCGCCGCCGCCGCTCCGGCGCGGGTCAACGTGATACCCGCCTCAGGCGGTGTCGACCATATCCACGAGTCGGTCAGAAAGGTTGTCGATGTTTTCCTGTCACGACGCTGAGGCGCGGTTCCCCGCCCTGATGAAGGCGCTCCGGGCCTCGAAGGCGGCGGGGCGCATGGCGCACGCCTATCTGGTGCATGGCGACGACCCGCGCCTGCGCGAGGGGTTTTCAGTTCTGCTCGCGCAGTTGGCGGCGTGTGGCGTGGGGGCTCCCCCGTCGCAGCCGTGCGGCTCCTGCGGTTCCTGCGCGAAGCTCGCCTCCGGCGCCTATCCGGACCTCCATATCCTCAGACCCGCCTCGAAGTCCCGGGAGATACGCGTCGGCGACGACTCCGACGAGCCCGACACGCTCCGCTGGTTCCAGGCGCGCTTCTCGCTCACCAGCATGTCCGGCAATGACAAGAAAATCGGGATCATCCATGACGCCGACTGCATGAACGTGTTCGCCCAGAACGCCTTCTTGAAGACGCTCGAGGAGCCGCCCCGCGACAGCCTGTTCATTCTTTCGACGGGCAGTCCCAACGCCCTGCTGCCGACGATCCGCTCGCGCTGCCAGACGCTGCTCGTCCTCTCCAACAGGACGGTCTACGAGCTGCCGGGACTCCCGGAGTTGCTGGGAGTGCTGGGCATGCTGACCTCCCCTTACGAACCTAAGGGAATCGTCCTCGTCGACTCGTGCGCCTCGCGTCTGGTGCGTGTGTCAAAGTCGCTCACCGATGCCGCCGAGGAGACGGTGAAGACGCGGCTGGCGTCACGGATCGAAGACCGGAAACAGGCGGAGACCGAGGTGGTGAGAAAGCGCATCGACCGTCAGATCGAGGCCGCCGTGAAGGCCGAGTATCTCAGGATGCGGGAGTATTATCTCAGCGTGATCCACACCTGGTTTTCCCAGCTCTATCAGCTCGCCTGCGGCATCGACCGCCAGTTGCTGGGCAATCCCGAGCTTCTGCCGGAGGATGTGGCGCCGCTGATCGGCGACGAACGCGTGGCTCTCGATAATCTGAAGAAGGCCGAGCGGCTTGTCAACTACCTCTCGTGGTACAATCTCGACGAGGAGCTCGCCATCTACGAGTTCTGCGCCGGCATCCTCTTGTCATCGAAGAGGAGTCCGGTATGAGGAAGATGTGCGTGAAATACGCCGCGTGTGCCGCGGTCGCGCTCGCGGCGGCGTGGGCGTTGTGCGCCGACGAGGCGGACGACGTCCCGGATGTCCTTTTTCTGATGAACGGCGATTCGCTCCATGGGCGGCTCGCATCCGCCACGCCTGCGGAGGGCGTGGTGTGGATGACGCCGGCGGTCGAGCAGAAAATCAATTTTAAGCTGCCATCCGTCAAGGAGATACGCCTTCAGCGCAAGAGCCTGCCGGTCGCTGGTGGAACATCCCCGGCGTTCGCGGTCGCCCTGCTCACCAATGGCGACAGTCTGGTGGGACGCCTCGTGTCGCTCGATGGGGCGACGGTGGTGTTCGAGACCGATTACGCGGGATCTCTGGGCATTAAACGGAAGATGATCAAAGCGATTCTGCCGTCGCTGGGGGGCAGGTTTTATGCCTACCGCGGGCCGAACAGTCTCGATGAGTGGGAGGAGTTTCCGCGCAAGCAGTCGGGGTGGAGTTTCCGCAACGGAATGCTCTACGCGGCGGGAGATCGTAATGGGACCATCGCCAAGAATGTCAGCCTGCCGGAGCGCTCCCGGATCGATTTCCATCTCGCCTGGAAGAGCGCGCCGCAGTTCACGCTCAAGTTCTACACGAGCGACTTCAAAAATCCGTTGGCCGAAGGGCACGCCCTCTCGGTCAATGGCTCCATGATCAGCCTCCGCCGCTACTCCAAGGGGGCCGGCATGGGGTTCTTCGGCAATCTGAGCCTTCCCATGCTCGCCGCCGCCAACGAGGCCGACTTCTCCATCATCACGAGCATCAAAGACAGCGCCGTGGTGCTGCTTGTCGACGGGATACTGGTGAAGGAGTTCCGCGACTCAGGGGGCATGCTCGCCTCCGGCACCGGCATCTCATTCGCGTCGGAAGGCAAGCTCAGAATCTCCGACATCGCCGTCAGTTCCTGGGAGGCCGACACGCCGGCCACGCCGCCTCCGCCGGGCAAGGGAGGCGATACTGACACGCTGATCCTCGCCAACAAGGACATCCTCGCCGGAGTTCTCGAGAAGATCCAGGACAATCAGCTGACCTTCAGTATGAACGCGTCTCCGCTCACGCTTCCCGTGGACCGCGTCGGCGCCATCGAGTTCGCCTCCGTCAAACTGCAGACGCCGCGGAAGTTCCCCGAGGATGTGAAGGTGGCGCTCAAGAATCAAGGCATACTGACAGGACGCTTCGACGGTGTCATCGACGGCAAACTCGTCTGCGTCTCCGAGGCCTTCGGCGAGGCGCGCATCAATCTCGCCGACGTGAAAAGCATGACCTTCAATATCTACACGAACGAATTTTTCCCCGAACGGAAGGCTGACGAGGCGTGGTGAGGACGGAGGGGAAGAGGGTTCAGGGTTCAGGTGGAAGGTGGAAGGTGGAAGGGTGAGGAACGAGCGGAGAAATTTGCGGAATGTCTTTTGGGTGATGGCGATTCTTGGGGTCGTCTTGTCCCGCATGGTCGCCGCCGCTCCGGATGAGGGGCAAACGGCGATTGATCTGTCGGCGGTGATGGCGAAGCTTTCCTCGGCCGACTGGCATGAGCGGCATACCGCAAAGGACGAACTGATCAAGGCCGGGCTCGCGGGGCGGACGGCCCCCGCCGCTTTGATCAGAGAGATGTTGAAGACGGAAGATCCCGAGGTTCGTTCGCTGCTCAAGGAGGCCATCCGCGAGACCGCCAAGGAGACACTGTTCAATGTGAAGAAGGGTTTCCTCGGCATCAGCCTTGAGGACTTCGCGGCCACCACGGTGGACGGCGTCCGCTACGTTCCCATCCGCATTGTGATGACCATCGAGGAGTTTCCGGCGCGGAAGGCGGGCGTCAAGGACGGCTCACTCATTCTCAAAGTCGACGACAACGTCTGCGACGGCAAATTCAACACGGCGGATTTTGTCGACTATGTCAGCCGCAAGCATCCCGGAGAGCTGGTCACCCTCGCGCTTTCCGTCGACGGCAAGACGGAGACGATGACCATCACGTTAGGGGAGCGCCCCGAGGACAACATGGCGGCGTCGGTCGAATGCCGGAAAGAGGAATTCTTCCGGCGCTGGTTCGACCGCGAGATGGGCAAAGCCCTGCGCGAGCGACAAACCCTGAACCCTGAACCCTGAACCCTGGCTCGGCCGGTTCTTATTCCAACTGTTTTTCATCCTCGAACTTTTTCACGATGGCCCTGACCGGCACCCAGTCGGAATAATTCGCGCCGCAGGTGCCGAAAACGACCACCGAAAACCCCTTCATCGTCGGGGGATCCCAGACGTAGCAGACCTGGCTGAACTGCTTGTCCTTCATGTAGGTTTTCTCGTAGAGGTGGGGGCGGGCGATGCGCAGATGGCAGCGCACCTCGGGCGAGAGGTCCTGCAGCTTCTCCAGCGCGAAGCTCCGCGCCTTCTCCGCCGCCTTGTCGCGGTAGTAGTCCTTCGTGGCGCAGCCCGTGACGGCGACCAATGCGACAATAGCGGTAATAAGTGTGAATAGTCTCATCGTGTCTCCAAACAAATTCCTACGTCATGCGAGAGGATCACGTGCCATCCGCTGTGGCTCGGACAGGCCTCGCCCTCCAACTTGCTCTGAACAGCATGCGGATCCTGGAGGGCGAACCCTGTGTGAGCCGCATAGCTCAGACTGTAGACCGTAGACGGTATACTGTCAACGAAAGCCGTGGCCTGCGCGGGGTTTTATTCCTTACCACCCTGCGCCAAGCAGGTCCTCCATGGAGAGCGTTGACTTCTTTTTTTCCGCGGCTGAGGCCTCCAGGAAGCCGACGACGTATTTGCCGAGCATGTCGGCCTCGAGATTCACTCGGTCGCCCGTCTTCCGGTCGGCAAGGCACGTTCCGCCGAGCGTGGTGGGGATGAGGCGCACGCTGAGGAAGTCGTCGCCGAGGTCGACGATCGTCAGCGACACGCCGTCGATCGCCACGCTGCCCTTCGGGATGAAATAGCGGCGCAGCTCGGTGGGGAACGCGATGGTCAGCGATTTGTCGCCGCCCAGTTTTCCCCATGACGTCACCGTCGCCGTGGCGTCGACGTGTCCTTGGACGAAATGGCCGCCGAGTCGGTCGCCGACCGACAGCGCCCGCTCGAGGTTGACCTGGGAACCGATCCGCATCGATCCGAGGTTCGTCCGCTTGAGCGTCTCCGCGAGGACGTCGAATTTCAGCATGCCTTCGCCATCAAAGTCCTCGACGAGTGTGAGGCAGGCGCCGTTGACGGCGACGCTGTCGCCGCCCTTTAGATGGTCAAGCCGTTTCCCGGGAGCGATCTCAAGCCGCCCGGAGTTTTTGCCCGACGGCTTGCGCCGCACTACGCCTATCGTCTCGATCAAACCGGTGAACATGATGCTATTTCCTAAAATAGTTAGTGCCTGCAGCGTGTGATAAAATAGTTGTCGCGGGTGCGGTGACGGAAATAGCAGAGAAAACAATTTTTTGGATAAAATTGTTTTCGGTGCTGGTTGATGTTCGTTGGCGTGTGGCTGTTGCCATCCTAGTCTTTCGCCAGGATTTCGACCTTGAACCGTTTTTTCAAGTCGGGCAGGACTTGCTCGCGCGTGCCTTTCTTTTTCGCGAGATAGGCCGGGATGATATAATTGCGAATCGTAATGAAGCGGTGGGTGCCGGCCTGGAGTCCGGCGTTGAGCAGAATCTCGTCCTCGCTCATCCCCTTTTTGCCGGACTGCGCCACGAGCTTCTTCTGCATTTCCTCCTGCTTGACGCCGATGAGTTCGAATTTTATCTTGCCTTTCGCCTCCTCGTAGGTGAGGAGTTGCCCCTCGGTGCGCTCCACGGCGCGGAACACGCATTTCATGCGCATGGCTTTGTCGAAGATGATCCCCGAGACCTGGCCTTTCTTGAGTTTGACGATCTGGTCGCAGACGTCCGGGGTCAACCCACCTCCCACGTTGCCCTCTTTGATCCAGCCGACGTCCACCCAACCCTTCGCGGCGTCGGGCTTCTCGGCCGCCTGCTTGATGACCTTCTTGATCTCCTCGTCCGACTCGGTGGGGAACTTCATCCCCTCGGCATGGACTTCTGCAGGGGTCGTGAACTTCTTGGGGTTGGCCTTGTAGAACTTTTGCAGCTCCTCCTCGGTGAAGGCCTCAGGATTGATCTTCGCCGTGGTGCTGTCGGACTTGTGCTGCGAGATGATCATCCAGCAGATGTAGTCATCCTTCAGCGCGCCGTCGGCGAGCGCCCCTTGGAAGACGAGCTCCTCCTCAATGGCGGTGTCAAAGGCCGTCTTGCGCTCCTCTTTCGAGAGCGCGTCAATCTTCTTACCTTTCGAGTTCGCCAGCTTCAGCAGTTGGAAGTCATAGTCGCCCTTGGTGACGCCGCCCGGCCCCACCTTGGCGACCAGGTTCTCAAGTGGCCCCTGGGGGATGTCTTTGCCGGTGTATACCGGTTTCTTGGGCTCCGCGGCGGGAGGAGGCGCGTCCGCCGCGCCCCCTTTTTTCTTTTGTTGGCCAAGAGCCGTCGCGCACAAGACGCAGCAGAAAGCGACGAGGATGAGCGGAATTTTTTTTCGCATCGTCATTACTCCTTACTGTTGTCTCATTGCTGAAGTTCCATGAGCTTCGGGGCGTGGTTCAGTGACCGACACAACATCACACTTGTAGCAGGGCGTGCGTAAATATCAAGCACACAACGCACGTGTTATTTTCCTTCTCAACCACTATACCCCTTGTTTTATTCACGTGACGCAGGTAAAGGAATATAAATGACTATAGGGATAGTGGAGATTGTGGGGCGGTGCATTTTTCTTGGTTGGATGACGACCGGGGAGGTCAGGCGTATGAGATGGCGGATGTGGTCGTATTGTGATGCGTCATGGAGGGGGTCCCCCTTAGGCCGCCCGTCCGGCAAAGGCGGCGAAATGGCGGAGGCGCCGTGGAAGGGGCTTCTTGGGTGTTCGGCCGCAAGGGAGAAGGGGAGGCGTCTGCCGCAACCACGGGAGAGTGAGGGTGCCGACGATACGCCAAGATGCATCGAAAATAAACACAATACGAGGTGAATGGCCTATGTTTGGGAACATGCGACTTGCTGCAAAGATGGCTTTTGGGTTTGGCGTGCTGCTTTTCATGACATGCGGCATTGTCGGCGTGACCTACATGATCAACAAAGGTGTCGAGGCGAAGGCGTTGCTGGTCAAGAATGAGAGCAGTCTGTATGCGAGGATTGCGTGGCAGATGAAGATTGATGTCGTCCAGGTGCAGCAATTTCTGAGCGATATATCAGCAACCCGCGCGCAGGATGGTTTGGATTCTGGTTTCGCGGAGGCGGAGAAGAGTAGAATCTCTTTCGTCGAAGGGGTGGGGAAATACAGGCGGATGTATGAGAAGGAAAACGCTCAGAAGGATCTTCAGGAGCTTAAAAGTCTGGAAGAAGCCTTTCAGAACTATTACGATGTCGGGAAAACTATGGCTCACGCTTATATCAAGGGAGGTCCCGCGGAGGGCAACAAGGTAATGGCGGCTTTTGACAAGGCGGCGGAGGAGCTTGACGGTAAGCTGGACTTCTTTGTGAAACAGCAGACAGACGAGCTCGACATACAATTGACGGAGGCCGCCGACTCCATCAGATATCTTAATATGATTGTCGTGCTAGCAGGCGCGTCCGCCTTGATGATCGGGATCCTGTTTTCGTGGAGCATCACGCGCATGATCACGCGGCCGGTGCGGGCGGTCGCCGCCGGAATGGCGGAACTCGCCCGAGGCGACTTGACCGTGTCTGTCGACGTGAAGTCGAGGGACGAGATCGGCGACATGGCCCGATCGATGAACCAGACGGTTTCCGCTATCCGCACGATCATGTCGGACATCCGGGTGGCGGCGGATCAGACGGCGGCGAGCAGCGAGGAGTTGTCGGCGACGGCGCAGAACATTTCGAACGGCTCACAGCAGCAGGCGTCGGCGGTCGAGCAGATCAGCGCGTCAGTCGAGGCGCTCACCGCGACGATCCAGAGCGTGGCGGGAAACGCCAAGGACGCCAGCGCGGTGGCGGATCAGACCAAGAGTATTGCCTCAAAGGGGGGGGTGACGGTCGAAAAGTCGATCGCAGGGATGAAGCTGATCAATGAAAGCTCCGAACGAATGACGAAGATCATCGGCGCGATCAGCCAGATCGCCAGCCAGACGAATCTCCTCGCGCTGAATGCGGCGATCGAGGCGGCCTGCGCGGGAGAGCACGGCCTCGGATTCGCGGTGGTTGCGGACGAGGTGCGCAAGCTGGCCGAACGCAGCAGCCTGGCGGCCGAGGAGATCACCCAGCTCATCAAGCAGAGCACGACACGGGTGAACGATGGATCGCGGCTGTCCGACGAGGTGGGCGCGTCGCTCGCCGAGATACTCGGCGGAATCGATAAGACGGGAGCGGCGATGTCGTCGATCAGTTCCGCCACCACCGAGCAGTCGACAACAGCTGCCGAGGTGGCGAAAGGCATGGAAAGCATTGCCGCGGTCACCGAGGAGAATTCCGCCAGCGCCGAGGAGATGTCGGCCAGCGCCGAGGAGCTCGCCGCCCAGGCGCAGCGACTGATGGAACTTGTCGGCACTTTCAAACTCGATGGGGATGTTATGGCTGCGGTGCGGTGCGGCACCTGAACCTGCAGGAGGGGCGATATGGATGCCGTTGATGGTGTGTAATACAATAGGCGAAACGGGGAATGCGGGGCGTCGAGAAAGTTGTTGAATAAGTAATAATACGATTGATCGGCGCATCGCCCTTGGTAAAGTACTATCCTGTCTGCGAGGAGTCTGGAAAAAGAGGGGGGATTTGAGATGCGCTGGAGAATTCGGCATAAGATGGCGTTGGGGTTCGGTTTGGTGTTGGCGCTTCTGGCTCTGACAGGTTTCCTGAGTTTCACCGGGGTAAACTCGATCATCGTGAATGCGCGTTTGGTGAACGAGAGCAACAAACTCGACGCACTTCTTGCCCAGAAGGAGGTTGACCACCTCAACTGGGTCAACAAGGTCAATGCGCTGCTGACCGACGTAAAGGTCAAGGAGCTCACCGTCCAGACGGACGACCACAAGTGCGCCTTTGGCGAGTGGCTGTATGGAGCGGGACGGAAAAAGGCCGAGGCCCTGATGCCGTCTGTCGCTCCTCTACTGAAGGAGATCGAGGAGCCGCACCGAGTGCTGCATGAGTCCGCCGTCGAGATAGGAAAGGAGTTCAAGCGGGCCGACGAGCAACTGCCGGTGTTCCTGGCTGCTCGTGAGGTAGACCACCTGAAGTGGGTGGGGAAGGTGAATGAGCTGTTTTTACAAGGGCTTCCCCAACTGGTCATCGAGACGGACTGCCACAAATGTGCGTTGGGAAAGTGGCTGTATAGCGACGAACTGCGGAACGCTGTCTCCTTCGATCCCGAAATCGCCAGATGCGTCGAAGCGGTGAAGACGCCGCATCAGAGGCTTCATGAAAGCGCCATTGCGATAAAGAAGGTCTGGTCGCCTTCCAGCCAAGAAGAGGCACGGAAAATCTACGACACGCAAACAGTTCCCGCTCTGAACGACATCACCACGTCGATGGCGAATCTCAAAAACTCGGTGGATCGTTCTCTCGAGGGAATGAGGAAGGCCAGAGAGGTTTTCGCGGTGGAGACTCTTCCCTCGGTCAAGACCGTGCAGGAACTGTTGACGCGGATTCGCAAGGAGGCGCGTGAGCATGTCATCACCGAGGAGGCGATGCTCCAGGCGGCTCAGCACACGAAGTTAAATGTGGGGCTTGCCGCGGTGGTGGCGATCTGCGCGGGAGTGGTGCTGGCGATGTTTTTCACCACCATGATCACCCGTTCGATCGCGCGGATGTCCCAGGGGCTGACACGGCTGGCGGAGGGAGACTTGACGGTGAGCGTGAAAGCTGATTCGAGCGACGAGATCGGCGACATGGCCCGGTCGATGAACCAGACGGTTTCCGATATCCGCGCGATCATGTCGGACATCCGGGCGGCGGCGGATCAGACGGCGGCGAGCAGCGAGGAGTTGTCGGCGACGGCGCAGAACATCTCGAACGGCTCGCAGCAGCAGGCGTCGGCGGTCGAGCAGATCAGCGCCTCGGTCGAGACGCTCACCGCGACGATCCAGAGCGTGGCGGGGAGCGCCAAGGACGCCAGTGTGGTGGCCGACGAGACCAAGAGCACAGCCTCCCGGGGCGAGGTGACCGTCGAAAAGTCGATCACTGGAATGAAGCTGATCAACGAAAGCTCCGAAAGAATGACGAAGATCATCGGCGCGATCAGCCAGATCGCCAGCCAGACGAACCTTCTCGCCCTGAATGCGGCGATCGAGGCGGCCAGCGCGGGCGAGCATGGCCTCGGGTTCGCGGTGGTTGCGGACGAGGTGCGCAAGCTGGCCGAACGCAGCAGCCTGGCGATAACACGGGAGCAGCGATGTCGTCGATCAGCTCCGCCACCGCCGAGCAGTCGACAACAGCTTCCGAGGTGGCGAAAGGCATGGAAAGCATTGCCGCGGTCACCGAGGAGAACTCCGCCAGCGCCGAGGAGATGTCAGCGAGTGCCGAGGAACTCGCCGCCCAGGCGCAGAGGCTCCAAGATCTCGTCAGCCGCTTCAAGCTGGAAGAAGGCATCCCACATGGTGCGGTCTATATCGCCGCATGATGCGTGACAGGAAATTACGGCTCAGAACTCGGCGCTGCGGGGCGTGCGGGGGAAGGGGATGGCGTCGCGGATGTTCTGCATGCCGGTGCAGAACTGGACCATGCGCTCGAAGCCGAGGCCGAAGCCGGCGTGGGGTACCGAGCCGAAGCGGCGCAGGTCGAGATACCACCAGTAGTTCGCCGGATCCTGTCCCATCTGGCGGATGCGCTGCTCGAGCAACTCCAGGCGGTCCTCGCGCTGGCTGCCGCCGATGATCTCGCCGACCTTCGGCAGGAGCACGTCCATCGCCGCCACGGTCTTCTCGTCGTCGTTGAGTCGCATGTAGAAGGCCTTGATCTGCCGCGGGTAGTCGGTGACGATGACCGGCCGTTTGAAATGTTGTTCGGCGAGGTGCCGTTCGTGCTCGGACTGGATGTCGACGCCCCACTCGACGGGAAACTCGAAGGACTCGCCGGATTTTGTGAGGATGTCGATGGCCTCGGTGTAGGTCACCCGTTCGAAAGAGCTCGCGGCGATGCCCTCGAGCGTCTTGACCAGCCCTGGCTCGACGCGCTTGTCGAAGAACGCCAATTCGTCGGGACAGGCCGTCAGCAGGTGCGACATCAGATGGCGCACGTACGCCTCGGCGAGGTCGGCGTCGTCGCGCAGGTCGGCGAAGGCCATCTCCGGCTCGATCATCCAGAACTCGGCCAAGTGCCGGCGCGTGTTGGAGTTCTCCGCGCGGAAGGTCGGGCCGAACGTGTAGATCTTGCCGAGGGCGCAGGCGTAGGCCTCCCCCTCGAGTTGGCCGCTGACGGTCAGGCTGGCCATCCGGCCGAAAAAGTCCTGCTGGTAGTCGACGGCGCCGTCGGGCGTCCGCGGCGGCTTGGCGACGTCGAGGGTCGTCACTTGAAACATTTTCCCGGCGCCCTCGCAGTCGCTGCAGGTGACGATCGGCGTGTGGACGTAATAGAACCCTCTGCCGCGGAAAAACTCATGCGTCGCGAACGCCAGCTCGCTGCGCACCCGCGCCACCGCGCCGAACGCGTTCGTGCGGGGCCGCAGATGGGCGACCTCGCGGAGATATTCAAACGACATCTTTTGTTTTTGAAGCGGATACTTCTCGGGGTCGGAGAAGCCGAGGACCGTGATCTCGGCGGCCTTCAGCTCCACCTTCTGGCCGGAGCCCTGCGAGGCGACCAGCGCGCCTTTGACCACCAGCGACGCGCCGGGATGCAGCTTGAGCACCTCCCCGTCGTAGTTCGGCAGTGATGTTTCGGCGACGACCTGCAGGTTCGCCTGGCAGGAGCCGTCGTTCAGTTCGATGAAGGAGAAGCCCCCCTTCGAGTCGCGCCGCGTCCGCACCCAGCCCGCCACCACCAGTTCGGCGCCGACCCCGCCCTTCCCGAAAACCTCGCGTATCGTCGTTCGTGTCATACGTTCACACTTCCTGCGCAGTCACAAAGCCTGCCTTTGCGTAGTTTAGAATTTGCCGATCACGGGTGAGCAGCACGCTGCGGTGGCAGCGGGCCGTCGCGATAATCAATCGATCCGCCGGATCACCATGGCACTCACCTGGCAAATGGGTTGCGTCCACCGCGATTTCGGGGGAGATGGCGGCGACAAGGACAGCCGTGCGCCGGATGGACTCGTTGAGCCAGGTGAGGCAATCAGTTTTGAGGATCATCCTGCCTTTTGCTTCCAGCATGGATATCTCCCATGGGGTGATCGCCGAAATAGTGAAACTTCCCTCGGACGCCTTCTCGAACAACGGCAGGCAGCCACGGTGCCGCTTCAGCTCGGCGTCACCGGTCGCCAGCCAAAACCAGGCGTGCGTGTCCAGCACATAGGAATGTCCGCGGCTTGCGGTCATTTGTCCGCCTCCCATTGTTCTCCTGTGGAGAAAATATCTCCTTTGGCGATGGCGGTGCCTTTCATGCAGCCGAAGATGGGGCCGCTTCTGTCGTCCACGGGAGTCACTTTGACGACGGGACGTCCCCGCTTGGTCACCACCACCTCGTGCCGGCTCGATTGCACCTGGTTCATAATCTCCAGGCAATGCGCCTTGAAGTCCGATGCGCTCACGGTGTTGCCATGAGGTGCCATACCGCCCCCTTTCGTTGTGGCCATGCTCATGACCATACAATATGACCAGATGACCTCTTGTCAATTTCTCTTTGCGGTGCGGTGTGCGTTCCTTTGAGTGGGGGACGGAAAGGCGAGATAGATGGCGGGTCCCCGCCATTTGTCTCAGGGGCGGGGTTGACAACCACCATTTTTCAGGTTAGACTAGTTTAGTTAGAATTGCCTCATACCTGGAGGTACGAAAATGCAGACCATAAGTTTGTTCGACGCCAAAACCCATTTATCCAAAGTCGTCGCAGGATTGCTCGACGGTTCTGAAACCGAGGTGCGGATTCTGCGTCATGGCAAACCTGTGGCGCTCCTTACGCCGATACAACCGGCCGACACGACTCGTCGCATCGGCTGCGCCAAGGGTAAATTCCGCGTGCCTGCCGATATCGACCGTTCAAATCCCAAGATCCAAAAGCTCTTCACCAAATAGGCGTCTCAGATGCGCATTCTGCTTGATACGCATGTCGCCTTGTGGGCGATTGCGGACGACGCGCGGCTGCCGAAGCTGGCGCGTGGCCTGATTCTCGATGGGCAGAACGAGATTTTCGTCAGCGCCGCGAGCGTATGGGAGATTGCCATCAAGCATAGTCTGGCGCGGCATGACATGCCTGTCTCGGGCAAGCAGGCCGCCGACTGGTTCCAATCCGCAGGATATGTCCTGCTTTCCATATCTGCGGCACACGCCGCCGCGGTCGAGGAACTGACGCCACACCATGCCGATCCTTTTGACCGGCTGATTGTCGCCCAAGCGCTGACCGAACCCTTGCGCTTGCTGACGCATGACCGGACAGTGGCCCGCTACAGCGACACCATCATTTTAGCGTGACCTTATCTGCGGCATGCGTGCCACACTTCCCTCGCCACCTCATCTTGTACCCATGACTACGTTGGTTTTCTTGCGTGATTCGTGCCGTGCGGGGAACCAGAAAAACGATAAAACTCCATCTTCTCCCGTTGACAATAACATAAAACATGTTAAAATAACATTATCGATGCGTTATTGATTCGCCCTACATGGGAAAAACAACCAAGGAGGACATGACGATGGGGTACCTGCCGCGCGGTGAATACGAGTCGAGGATCGAGAAGGTCCGTGGGCTGTTGAGGGCGAGGAAGCTGGATGTGGCGTTGGTCTATTACGACGAGTTCAATATCGGCAATGGCTGGTATCTGACAGGATGGTGTCCCCAGTTTGAGAGCGGCGCGGTGCTGGTGCCGCGCGTCGGCGAGCCGATGATCCTCGGCGGGCCGGAGAGCGAGCCGTTCGCCAAGCTGGACAGTTGCGTGAAGGAGACTCGCAATTTCCCCGTTTTTATGGTCCCCGACGAGGAGTACCCGAACGCCACGATCATCAACTTCCCCGCGCTGTTCGCGGAGTTGAACGCGAAGCTCGGCTCGGTCAAGCGTATCGGGCTGGTTGGTGGCGGACGCATGCCGGCGGCTTGTCACCAGCAGATTGTGGATGGCATGAAAGGCATCGAGCTGGTCGACCTCACCACGGAGTTCGTGGAGTTGCGTTTTGTGAAGTCGGAGTGGGAGCGGGTCCAGATCCGGGCGGCGTTCCAACTCGCCGACCATTGCTATGACGCCATGAAGGCCAAGACGGCGGTCGGCGTCTCCGAGATCGAGGTGGCGGCGGCGGGCGAGTATGCGGCGCGGAGCCGCGGGGCCAGCGGTTTCGGCTTCTCGGCCATCGTGGGAAGTGGCGCGCGGTCAAATGCCGTCGTGCCCACGGCGAGCTCGAAGAAGCTTGAGGTTGGTGAGCTGGTGATGGTGGGGCTTGCTCCGAAGGTCAACGGATATGCGGGAGTCATGGGTGACACGTTGCCTGTGACGGGCAGCTATACTGAACGGCAGAAGGAATGCGTCAAACATTTGAAGGAGGCCTTTAAACTGACCAAGGCCCAGCTCCAGGTCGGCAAGACCGGGCGCGAGATCGACGCGCCGGCCCGGGCGTACTTTGCGAAACACGGCTTCTCGAAATATCTTGTCTGCCCGTTCGCCCACACGATCGGACTGCACGAGGCTGAGTCGCCTTTCTTCGGACCGAACAGCACGGACGTGCTCAAGCCCGGCATGATGGTCTGCATCGACGTCAGCTTCTTCGGCCATCCCGAGTTCAACGGCTCGCGGATCGAGACCGGCTATGAGATCACCGCGTCGGGCCCGGTGCCCCTCAGCCCGAGAATGGACGAGCTGTTCTGTAAGTAGAAAGAAAAAGGGAGCCCGGGTGCGGGGTTCAGGGTTCAGGCGATACTGCAAAGAGTCCTGTAGCATATCCTGAACCCTGAACCCAACAAGCCTATAACACACTGGGATCGAAGATCATGTCAAAACCACATCGGCAGAAGATGAGCGCATTCGATGTCATGCTGGGCATCGACATGGAGACTGACGTCGGCTCGTTCACCGCCAACTACGAAGGGGTGAAGTTTGGCACGCCGCGGCTGCTTTCCGTGATGGCGAAGCACGGCGTGAAGGCGACGTACTTCTGGACGGGGCACGCCGCCGAGCACAATGCGTCCATGGTCCGCGAGGTCCGCGGCGCGGGGCATGAGACCGGATGCCATGGCCTCTACCACGAGACGCTGGGCGACCCGTTGTTTCCGTTGCCGAACAACTGGCCGGTGTTGCCGGGCGAGGTCGAGGGGCGGATCGCCGAGGGCACGCGCATCGTGCGGAAGGTGTCCGGGGTGAAGCCTGTCAGTTTCCGCTGCCCGCGGTTGTGGGGAAGCACCCGTGTTGTGAACGTCTTGGAGAAGCTTGGCTACCTCGCCGACGCCTCCCTGCCGCTTTACTTCTACCGCACCATGCTCACCCCCTACCATCCTTCCGCCCGCGACTGGACGAAACCCGGCGCTCTGCGGCTGGTGGAGATACCGAATTTCTGTGATATGGTGATGAAAAGCCGGGATCCCGAGTACCAGCGCGATCGTGACCAATGGCCGCTCTTTAGAACGAAGTCCTCGGAGGCGGTGCTCAGCAAGGTCGACTCGTTTGTTGATCTGGTGGCGCAGGGAGGCTCACGGCCTGTTGTTTGCTTCTATTTCCATCCGTGGGAGTTCCACAAGATGCCGCAGCGTGGGATTGACGTGGGGGAGGCGACGGTGCGGCCGAGAAGCTTCATCGTGCGGAACTGCGGCGACTACGCGGTGCGGCAATTCGACGCCTTGTGCGCCGGATTGAAGGCGCGCGGCGCCCGCTTCGCCACGGCGGCGCAGATCGCAAAGGAATGGGGGAAATCGTGAACTGCAAAGACGTGTGTGCCTTGTTTGACGAAGGGAAGAAACGCTACCACGTGGTGGGGACGGAGGAGGCCGGCGTCATCGCGGGACTCGACCTCGAGGGGCGTTTCTACGCCGTCCTCCATGGCGAAGTGCTTAATCGGGTCAATCCCAAGGCGATCCTGGAAACATCCACCCGGGACGGCTATCTCAACCCGGGCGGCGACGGGCTGTGGCCCGCGCCCGAAGGTTCTTGCCTTGGATATGAATATTCCACCGGCCGCTGGCGGGTTCCGCCGGGACTTACGGGGGCGCGGTACTGGTTGAAGGAGTCGACGCGTTCGACGGCGGTGATCCGCGCGGAGATCGATCTCATCAACGCGTCCGGTCTTGGCGTTCCCGCCGCCTTCGAGCGACGGGTGAGCGTCTCGTGCGAAAAAGGCGCGCTGGTCATGACGGTGGTCGAGGCCATCGAATATCTCGGTGACCGGAGCCTGTCCCCCAGTCAGTGTCTGCTCGTGCCATGGACACTGGCGCAGTTCGATTGTGGCCCGGGATGCGAGGTCGTCTTTCCGTCCGTCGGCGCTGGCGAGGTGTGGGATCTGTACGATCCGAGCGACGACCAGAGGCGGGTTGAGGGCGGGCTATGGCGCACACGGACCGACGGCGGCAAACGGTATCAGATCGGAATCGGCACGGAGGTCGACTGGATCGAGTACCGCGATCCACGGCGGAAACTCGTGGCGCGCAGGTCGACCGAACTGCTGCCATCCTCTCTCTCGCACATCGACATCGCCGATAGGCCGCCATGCGAGAAGCCTTCAGCGAAGAACACCCGCTTCAGCGTCTACAGCGACGTCTCGGGGTTCATGGAGATCGAGGCGGCGGGTGGCGTGCCCACCGAGCTAAAGCCCGGCGCGGTCATGGCCGTGACGGTGCGGACGGAGTATGCGGTCGGCGGGTAGGAAAGAGGTTTCAGGGTTCAGTGTTCAGGCATGAAAATGCGTTTGTCTGATGCGTGGAAGGGTGGGGTTACCTGGCATGACAGTCAATCGATATGCGGGCCAGCTCCGCATGCAATTGAGGAGAACATCCACCACACCAATGCAAGGCGGACCGTTCGTCCAATGTTCGGAAGGATGGGGTGTCTGGCATGACAATTAATCGATGCGCGGACCAGCTCCGCATTGCGAAGGATTGCGGCGTCAGTGTGATGACCGTCAGCCGCGCCCTCCGCGGCAAGGGCCCCGTCAAGGAGGCGACCCGCAAGAAGATCCTCGCCGTCGCCGAGCGAGTCGGCTATTTTCAGGGGATCAAGTCGGGGCGCCCCTCCGCCGTGGCAGAGGGGCGGCCGTCGGTCAACGTGATTCTGGGGGGTGCGGGGCGCGGCGTGCCCGCCTTCTGTCTGGAGCTGCTCACCGCCATCGAACAGGAGTTGACGAGTCGCAAACGAGATTGTGTTGTCCGCACCTGTGATGGCGGATATGACCGATTCCTCCTTCTCAAGGATGCGCTGCGTCTGTCACCGTCCGGCGGGGCGTTGATCGTCGGCTGCCTGCCGTCCGAGCAGTTGAACGCACTGCTGGCGGTCGTTCCCGGTTCGCTGCTCGTCGACAATCCCGGCGAAGCGGCGCGGGGGGTCGACTTCGACTCGATCAACTTCGACAACGCCGAGGCGGCGCGGATCGCCGTGCGGCATCTGTTCGCGACGGGACGGCGCCGGATCGCGCTGCTCAAAGGCGATCCCGGACATTTCTTCTCGCGGGAGATCGAGCAAGGGTACCGCGAGGCGCTCGGCGAGGCGGGCGTGGCGTGCGATGAACGGTTGATTGTCGACACCGACTTCACCGTCGACGGGGCGCATGCGGCTCTCGACACGCTTCTATCCCGGGAAATCCCGTTCGACGCCGTCTTCACCAATGACGAGATGGCGGTCGGCGTCTACCGTGCCCTCGCGCAGCGCGGCAAGAGCATCCCCGGCGACGTGGCGGTGTGCGGCTGTGACGGGTTGCCGCTTGGCAAGCAACTGTACCCCGCCCTGACCACGGTCTTTCTTGACTACCGTGAGATGGGCCGCCTCGCAGTGGAGCGCCTGCTGCGGCCAGCCGAGGAACGGCGTCTGCCAAGCCGCACACGGCTCGTGCCCCGGCTCGAGCGGCGCGAGAGCGCATAAGGCGATAGGAAGTATGAGCATGCGTCCAGACAACGCCCGTCAAACAATCGTGCCAGCCATCGCCGCCATTTCCTCCTTGTTTGTTTTCGCTCTTTCGGCGAATCTGCTTCCGGCGGTGCTGCTGCGGGCCTCCGCGGACATGGAGGTCGCGGCGCGGTCTCTCGCGGTTGTCTACTCCGTTCAATTCATCGCCTTCTTTCTGACCGCCGCCACCGCCGGGATCGTCGCGGACCGGGCGGGTAAAAAGGGTGTGTTCGTATGCGCCTGCGTGTTGCTGCTGGTCGGGGCGTTTGTGTGGGGTACCGCCCGCCATTTCTCCCAGGCGTGCGCCGCCGCGGCGCTCTGGGGAGCGGCCGGGGGGATCCTCGAGGGGATGAGTTCCGCCTTACTGTGCGACCTGTTTCCCCATCGCCGGAAACTGTTCATGAACATATCCCAAGTCGTCTACACGATCGGCGCCGTTGGCGGTCCGTGGCTGGCGGGAATGCTGCTGCCCGCCGGGGTGGACTGGCGCGTGCTGTTTGTCGGCGTCGGCGCCTTGAGCGCGCTGCTGCTGGTGCTGTATCTGTTGTGTCACCTTCCTCCTCCCGAGCCACATGAGCGGCCGGCGCTCAACCGTCTTTGGCCCGTCATCCGCTCATGGTCCTTCGCCGTCCCCTGCGTGGCGATCTTCATCTATGTCACGCTGGAGTCGTCGGTCGTCGTCTATGCGAATCTCTATTTGCGCGAGGCGCATGCGGCTCCCGAGAACTGGGCGATCTATAGCATCTCTCTGTTCTGGTTCGCCATGATGATAGGAAGGGTGGGCTGCGCCATGCTGCCCGAGCATCACTCCTACGAGAAGACAATCGCGCTGCTGTTGACGCTTTTCGGTGTCACCCTGGCTCTGCAAGGAGTCGTCGGAAGCTGGGAGGCGAGCATGGCTGTTTTCGCGTTGACAGGATTGGCGTCCGCGGGGGCCTGGCCATTGATCGTCGGTTTGGCCTCGTCGAAGAGCGGCGCGCACAGCGCCTCCGTCGTGGGGTTGACCGTCGCCGTCGGATCGTTGGGTTGCGTGGCGGCTCCACCGCTGGTGAACGCCCTCATGGCCATTGTGCCGCTGAAGCTGGTCTTCACTGTCCTGTCGCTGCCGGCGTTTCTGGCCGCGCTCCTCGTCTTTGTCGCGTTCCGATCCGCGACTGTGGCAAAGGCGCATGACGGTGAGCGTGATCACGTGTGACAAGCTGCGGGCGAAGCCCGTCTATTGTGAACGTTTAGGAAATTCAATGTTGCCAGGTTTCAGGTGTCAGGAGAGGCAAAGAAAAATACCTGAAACCTGAACACTGAAACCAAGTCGCGGGCGAAGCCCGCCTAATGTAACAACCCCAATATTACTGGAGATGGCAATGACGTGTGACGAACTGCCGGTCGGACCACACCCCAAAGCCCTGAAATTCAATCATTTCCCGACGCCGCACCAGGCGGTCATCTGGCGTAATTGGGGACTTGTGCCGGCGGCGCGCCTCGCACAGGTGCTCGGCGCCTCCGAGGCCGACGTGCTTCGCCGCGCGGAGGAGATGGGGTTGCCGCCTTCCCTCGAAGTCAGCGGTAGATGGCTCGACAGAAGCTACGTCACCATCATCAGAAATAATTGGCACCTTCTTCCCTATCAGCAGTTGCTGTCGCTCCTCGGATGGACAGCCGAGCGGCTCGATTTCGTGCTGCTCGAGGAGGACTTCCTGTGGCACAAGCTTGGCGATTTGAAGCCCGACTGCGACGCCGTGTCGTTTGCCGAATTGACTTCTGGGCAGAAGGCCGAGACGGAAAGGATCAAGAAGACCGTCCAGGATTGTTTCCCCGACATCCAGAAAGATCTTTCGGGCTTCAAGCCGTTTGGTTTCATCGACGACTGGAATGGCGATGCCCGTGATTCCGAGGAGAAGCCGTCGGTTACCCCGAGACGAGATCCCTTTGATCTCAAATTCCTCTACTCATATTCCGCGGGATACGGGGACGCGCTGGGAGGGGAGACGGTCGACCCCTATCCCGAGAGCCTGTTGCGGGAGTATGCGAAATACGGGATCAACGGCATTTGGCTTCAGGCGATCCTCTACACGCTGCATCCGTTCGAGAAAGCCCCCGAATTCTCTGCAGGATATGAGGTACGGTTGGCGAATTTGAACGCCTTAGTCAAGAAGGCGGCGCGGTATGGGATCGGCGTCTACCTCTACCTCAACGAGCCGCGGCGGATGCCGGACTCGTTTTTCACGCGGTATCCCGAATGGCAGGGCGTCCGCAGCATCGTCGCCGGCGAGGAGCAGTTCTCCGCGATGTGCACTTCGGCCAAAGGCGTGCGCGACTATCTGGAGGAGGCGTGCTACCACGTGTTCCATAAAACCCCCGGGCTTGCGGGGGTCTTCACGATCACCATGTCGGAGAATCTGACGAATTGCCACTCCCGAGGGTACGGGAACGGGTGTCCACGGTGCGGGAAGCGGCCGCCTGAGGAGATCATCGCGGAGGCGAACGCCGCCATCGAGCGGGGCGTCCACCGGGCGGCGCCGTCGGCGAACGTCCTCGCCTCGATGTGGGCGTGGGCGGACGAGTGGAAGCACAAGGCCATCGACCTGCTGCCGAAGAGCATCCAGCTCATGTGCGTGAGCGAATGGGGGCTGCCGACCACCGTGGGGGGGATCAAGGGTTCGGTTGTCGACTACTCGATATCGCAGCCGGGGCCAAGCGAGGCGAGCAGCGAGTGTTGGCGCAGAGCCCACGCCCGTGGGATGAAGACTGTGGCGAAAGTCCAGCTCAACAACTCATGGGAGTGCTCGGTGCTGCCATACCTGCCGGTGCCCTATCTGGTGAAAGAGCATTTGGACAATCTCGTCAAAGCGGGAGTCGGCGGGTTGATGATGAGTTGGACGCTCGGCGGCTATCCCGGCGGCAACTTCGAACTGCTCTCCCGGACGCCCGAGGAGCTTGCGGAGGAGAAATTCGGTTCTGCCGTCGCGGCGAAGGTCTGCGAGGCGTGGCGGCGGTTCGGCGAGGCCTTCCGCGAGTTCCCGTTCCACGTCTCCGTCCTGTACAATGGCCAGCACAACCCCGGACCGGCAAATCTGCTATTCGCCGCCGCCACGGGCTATCAGGCCAGCATGGTGGGATACCCGTATGACGACCTTGACGGCTGGCGGGCGATCTATCCGGCGGACGTGTTCGAGGAGCAATTCCGGCTGCTTTCCGAAAAGTGGTCCGAGGGGCTTTCGATCCTTTCCTCGATATCGGGAAAAGTCTCTCCGGAAAACGCCGCCTCCTACAGGGAGCTTGTCAACATCGCCACGGCGACGTGGTGCCATTTCAAAAGCGCGCACCTGCAGGCCAGATTCATAAGGCTGAGGAATGCTGCACCGAACGATGCCGAACTCAAGGAGATGAGGGCGATTCTCGGCGAGGAGAAGGAGCTTGCCGCCCGTTTGTACGCCATCGCCAAAAACGACTCGCGCATTGGCTTCGAGGCGACCAACCATTACCTCTACACGCTCAACGATCTTGCGGAAAAAGTGCTGAACTGCGAACATCTTCTGCGTTCGTGCGGAGGCGAGAAAGCGTGAGCTTCTTCACCCACGGCGCGACCGGTCATGAGGGCGGGCGTCAAGCCGCCCGTCCGAAGGCGGCGTCGAGCCGCCGCACTCCGAAGGTCTCGTCCGTGGCGGACGAGACGTGGGGAGAATTTTCCCCGCACGGTTCGCAAAGAATTGATGTCAGCATATATCTCCCGGCGCCCCACGCAAAAGCATGGTACTGGTGACAGGCGTCAAAGCTTTTTAATTCATTGTAGCTTCAGTGGAGAAACGGCTTGATGATGGTGGCCAGGCGTTCGCCGGCGAGGATCATGCCGTTGTCCGCCGGGTGCAGCAAGTCCGGCGTCATGCCTGAGAGGTCGAAGATCTCCGACCATTCGACGAGATGGGCGCATGTGCCGCCTTCAGCGACAACCACACGGCTTAATATTTCCCGAAGCTCCTTGATCGGGGCCGGCCCGTTGTAGGAGGCTTCCCATGCGGGATCGAAGCCGAGTGAGACGTAGAACGTCGGGCGTTGTGTCGCCTTCATGGTCTTCGTCAGATACTCGACGCGGCGCGTGAATTCAGATGCTCCGAACGTGACCATGTTCGAGAACTCCAGGACGGCGAAGTCCCAGTCCTTCCGCCCTGCGATATAGTCGGCCATTGCCGGTTCGCAGAAGCAGGAGGCTCCCACCCCAAGGTTGCACACGTCGACGCCCAGCCGGCGAGCCATCTGTGCGACATAGGTCAGGTGTGCGGCGGTGCATGAAAACCCATGCGACAGAGAACTGCCGTAGACCAGCCCACGGCGCCTGGGCAGCTCCGCCGCGTCTGGCGGACGCATTCCGTCGCCTTCGACGGAATGAAAACGGAGCTGACCTGGAATTCCTTGGCCTTGGGGACAGATCCTCAGCACTCGTGGGGAGAACGCCCATGGACGCCGCTCCATTTCTTGTAGACTTATATCTGAGAATGGGAACGTGATTTCCAGTGGCTCCGGCTCCAGCCCGACCATCAGAAGCTTGGGATGCTGGTAGTCCCCATGGAAGATCGTCAACGGCATCGACTCGCCCCCGCCGAAGGGCAGTTTGGCCGCCGAGAGTGTGACCGTGACCTTGGGCCCCTTGCTGACGAGGCGTATTTCGACTCCGGCGGGCATGAGCATCGCGCCTTGGGCGTTCTCCAATTGCAGGCGGATCGCCTCTGGAACCCGCTGGCAAAGGACGCCCCCTATAGCCGAGTCGGGTTTGACCTCCTCGACATTGTGAAGCTGGACGTTCTCGTAAATCATCGACTTTCTCCTCAACTTACAATGCGGAGCTTCCCCGCAACCCAAATTTAAAGGCGTGCCAGTAAGCTCAGTCGCACGATTGCCAGGCGGGCGGCCCGCCTTGTAATAGTGTGGTTTATTTCTTATTTTTCATAGCGGGTGTGGAACTGTGAGTCGTTAAAAGCCAGAAGGACATGCGATTGGCGACGCACTTCCCGCAGGCTCCCGCCAGCGGCCTCCTCTCGGAGGAGGTTTCCCGAATGAGTTCCTGCTTCTTGCCTTGACTCCCACCGCCTTTCCTCTACCTTACCTCATATGCGGGGGAACGCAATTTCCGGCTTGGTTCAACGATTCAACGGTTAGCGGTTCAACGGTTGGCGGATTATGAGTGTGCGAAGCTCTAACCGTTGAACCTTTGAACCGTGAACTTTGAACCATGCCAAATTTCCTGTCGACTCCGCGGAGACGCTGCTGGCGGAGTGAGGTGGGCAACCTCTGGATTCCGCCAGAAAGCAGCGAAGATCCAAGGCGGTCCGTCGGGGGTGACATCGGGAGAAAGGTGAGTCTGGTTTATATGCATAGTTTGATTGCGGCCTCGTGCCGCCTTGGGAGCAAGCGTCTCGGAACCTTAAACATGGAGTGTGCGTGCCACACATGAAATTACAGCAAAACCAGATATGGAAGAAGGGCGACTACTATATCCGCATCGTCGAATTGGAGCGGATGAGCGTGGAGTACAAGGGAATGAAAGATCTGTCGACCAAGGAGGGTGAGCGCCACCGGGCCACCAAGAAGGATTTCTGCCGTATGTTGAAAGGCGCGGTGCTGCAGACGCCGTCAAAGGTCGAGTAAACACGTAGCAAAAAACTGATCAGCGCAATCAAAGTCGAGTGATGGCGCCGCCGCCGCGGCGCGCGTCCTTTCAACTGTAGCGTTCGGGGACCTTCCAGTTGGCGCGCCACACGGAATCCTCGGGGGGCGGCTGTTGCTCGCCCCAAAGATCCTGCATGGTCTCGAACGACTTCAACTTCGGCATCACGACGTCGGCCCAGACGCGCTCGGCGTCGGCGTAGGTGGCGAGCCGCTGTGACGGTTTGACGCGCTCGTGCTCGGCGAGCAGTTCCGATGCCTTTTGCCCAAGAACGCGCACCTCTCTCATGAAACGCCTCCGTGATCGCCTATCGTTTACTTCATGGTGCCATCAATATGGCTGTGTCGTGATAGTTGCGCTACAAAGCTGGTGTCGATTTTAATTCGAAAAATATACACGACGCACTGTAAAGGTATTTTAATTGGTATTATCTTAGGGAAGGGGAAATCCAATCGATATGAGGCGCGCTATGCGGACATGTGTCGCCATGATCACGGGGCTTTTCGCAATGAATCTGGCACTGGTCGGCGGGGAGAATCC
>CAYTFM010000010.1:29954-42801 GCA_964436735.1 uncultured Victivallales bacterium
CCGCGGCGGGGAAGGATGCGGCGGCCGCCGATCCCGGCAATCCGCTGGGGTTGCGCCTGTATTCCCAGGAGTTCGAGATCCTGTATGCGTCCGAGGCCGCCGCGGTTGCCGCGCGGATATGCCCCATGCCGGTGTACGGCGGCAAAAGTTGGGCCTTCTCCGCCCGCTGGGACGACAATCATCCCAACAATATTCCGATGCGGGAGATGATGAGCAAATATGGATTGGGGGGGACGTTCTACCTCAACCAGTCGAACAGCGAATTTGGCGCGGCATATGCCCGCAAGCTGTGCCAGGAGGGGTGCGGCATCGGCGGGCACACGCAAACCCATCCCGCGTTGACGGCCCTCTCCGCCAACGAGATGTTCTACGAGCTTCTGGCCAACCGCGTCGAGCGCGAGGCGCAGGCCGACCACCCAATAAACTCTCTGGCGTTTCCCTGCGGACTCTATGAGACTCCATCCGATCCCTCAGTCCTCAAGGCGGTCACCGCGGCTGTCATCCGCTCCGGTTTCCACAACACGCCTTATCTGGGGTTTGCCCGCCGCAACGCCGAGTTGCTCCCCTTCGAGGTCTCCACGGGGCATCAGGTGACTCCCGGCGACAACCAGGTCGACGCCGCTGCGTTCGACAAGCAGATGCAGGGGATCCTGGGCGCCCGCGAGACCCGCGTCAAGGACACCTATCTGATCAACATGGGGGTTCACGCGCGGCAGACAGGCAAGGTGTGGGACGACGTGGAGACGGTGTTCAAAAAGTATGCCGGCAAAAGCGATTGGTGGTACTGCGGCATGACGCAGTACGCCGCTTATGACCGCCAATACCGCAACAGCCGGATCGAGGTGATCTCCAGCAGCGATGCCACGCGTCGCTACCGCGTCACCCGTCCGGTCCCCGCCGAACTGGGCGACGACGTGCCGCTGACCCTCGAGCTGTGCGGCGTCGCGGTCACATCGGTCAAGGCCGATGGTTTCGAATGCCAGCAGGTGGTCGAGGCCGATCGCGTGTTGCTGAATCTGAAGCACAATCCCGACAGGGCGAGTCCCACCAAGATTGATGTCATCGACAACTTTTCCAATTCACCCGGGCCGGGCGAGAAGCAGTCGCTCGCCGACTTCCCGGATCTGAAAGCCTGGCTGTTCTGCGATGCGGAAGGTAAAGAACTTCTGCTGACGGTGGGAAACAACGGCAAGGTTCCATTAAACAACGCCTGCGCCACCTTCCGTCTTCCCCCGCTCTACGTCGAAGGCATACAGCATGTTCTCGTTCCTACGATCGAGCCGGGAGAAAAGCGCGTCATCAAACTTCTCCTTGGCGCCACACGAAATGAGAGCGTCTTTGGCGAAGGCCGGGCGTACATGGTGGCCGAGTTCGACTTCCGCCGCGCCGAGGAATCCTGCCGCGTCTTCGCCACCACCCGCCTGCCCGCCGTCGCGCGGCAGACTGCGTGCCTGCGCGACGCCGCATGGATGTTGGGGCCTTTTGATGAGACTGATATCGCTCCTGACTCTTTGCTCAATGCTTCTGTCCCCGGAGCCAAGCTTGAGAATTTGGACGCGACGCCTGATAGGCAGTGGTTCGTCAGTAAAGCCGACGAGCGGACGCGCTACAGTCCCGACCGCGTGACGGTGTATCGAAACGACAAGGAGTGGAAGACGGCCGCCGGGAAGTTTGACTACAAGCCGCAGTGCTACCTGGTGGCGGCCGATTTCACCCTGACGGAGAACACGAGGTTGGACCTGTTCACTGAGGCCAAGCCTATTGCGGTTCTGCTGAATGGACACGCCATGCCGCTAGGGAAGGTTGTCGACGGCGCGGTCAAAGGGAGCAACCGCGTGATACTGATGCTGTGGATCAAAGACAATCGGGCGGCGTGGGGCGCGTTCCCCATCTTCGTCAGGTTGCATCCCGCCGAGGGGGCGCTTCGCTATGTGGCGGTGCCGCCAAGGAGTTGAGAATCCTAAAGAAAGTTTTGGTGTCGAAGTTTTCTTCTAATATATTTTCGTCGTGAAACTTGAGACATAATTTAACCATACAAATCAGCTATAGAACATGTTTAGAAAATATATGAAGGAGGGGAGTATGGATCGCGTTCCACGGGCGAGGGTGATCGGGCTGGTCGCGGGGTTGACGTTCGCCGGATGTGTGGCCATGTTGGCGGGAGGTATGCCCGAGTGGCTGAAGGTTGACGCCTCGGGGGCGATGAACGCCGCCGGCGTGCGGATGGGCGTCACCCACTACGATGGCAGCTGGGGCAGCCATTCTCAAAGTCCCGGTGCGGTCCGCGTCCGCGACGGCGCGGCGCCAAGCGGGGCTGAGCTCTGGCGCGCCGGACTCGACTTCTCCGTCAACGGCGGAACCATCAAACTCGACGAGACGCTGTCGCTCGGCAAAAACGGCGTGGTCGACTGCTCGTACAAGGCCGCGTGCGCCGCGCCGCTGCCGACGAAGGAACTGTCCCTCTCCATGGCATTGCCCATCGACGGCTTCTGCGGCAAGAGCGTGCTGTTCGACGACAAGGCGGTGGCCCTGCCGCCCGAATACTCTGAGAAGGACTGGCAGCTGTTCAGCAAGAATGGCATCAAGCGGATCGTCATCCAGACGATGACGGGCAAGCTTGTCTTGAGCGGTGACTTCAGCGCCCTTCTGCAGGACAACCGCAAATTCTCAGGAAGCGACTACGGGCTCCGTATCAAATTTCCCGTCGAAGGAGATTCGTTGACGGAATCCTCGCTCTCCATATCGATGGCGCTGGAAGGCTTCGACGCGTCCCCCGTCGACATATCCAAGCAGGTGAACATGGGGTTCGCCGACGAGGTGGGCGACGACGGCAAGGGCGGCTGGACCGATCAGGGGCCGGAGAACGACCTGCGGATGATCAAGCCCGGGCGCCTGATGGTCGAAGGCATTCCCGTCGAGATTCTGGATCCGGCGCGGAATGGCGGCAAATCGTGTGTCGTGCTTGCCGGGACGAAGCGTCCCCAGTTCCCCGTCGCCGTAGACATTCCGGTGAACGGCGCCTCGATGAAAAACGTGTACCTGCTGCACGCCCTGGCGTGGCCGCCGTCGGGCGACAAACCCAAGGCGGGGAAAATCGTGATCGGCTACGCCGACGGCTCATCCTCGTCCGTCGATGTGATCGCTGGCGACAGCGTGGCCAACTGGTGGCAGGCAGGCTCGATCGCCAACGCCTCGGTGGCGTGGACCGGCGAGAACGCCAGCTCCTACGTCGGACTGTATCTCGCGAAGTATCCCGTCGAGCCAAAGCCCGTCGCCTCGATCCGTCTTGAAAGCACGCAGAACAGTGTGTGGATGATCGTTGGCGTCACCAGTTCGAAGGATGACATCCCGCTGCGCAAGACCGCGCCGTTCTATGTGGTGAAGAGCGACGAGTGGAAGCCGATCGAGTTCCCCCGCGACGTCGAGCCCGGCTCGGTCCTTGATCTCTCGTTCCTGCTCGACGGTCCCGCCGGCAAGCACGGCAGGATGATCGCCAACGACGATGGCCATCTCGCATTCGAGTCCGACAAATCGAAGGCGGTCCGCCTCTACGGGGGAAACCTCTGCTTCACGTCGAACTTCCCCGACAAGGAGTTGGCCGACAAGCTCGCCGACCGCCTCGCCCGCAACGGCTACAACACGATCCGCTTCCACCACTTCGACAACCAGCTCGCCGCCCGCAAAGACGGCCGCACGACCGCGCTCGATCCGGCGAACCTCGACAAGTTCGAATACCTCTTCAGCCGCCTGAAGGCGAAGGGCATCTACATCACGATCGACCTCTACATCTCCCGCGCGCTCGAGAAGGGGGAGATCACCGAGGCACCGCAGTCGGGCAGGGACGGCTTCAAGGGCATGGTGCCGGTCTACGAGTCCGCCATGAAGAACTGGGAGCTCTTCTCCAAAAACCTGTTGGAGCATGTGAATCCGCACACGGGAATCGCCTGGAAGGACGATCCCGCTCTGATATCGATCAGTCTCGTCAACGAGGACACCATCTTCGCCGCCTGGAACGCCACGCCCGAGCTGACCGCCACCTACGAGGCGCTCTTTGCCGAATGGCTCAAGGCGAAGGGAGGCGAGGCACCGGCGACGGGACCGGTCCGCGAGCGGCTCTTCAAGCAATTCCTCGTCGACACCTACAACAAGGCCTACGCCCGCATGAGCGCCTTCGTGCGCTCGCTTGGCGCCAAGGTGCTGCTGTCCGACCAGAACATGTTCAGCACGGTTCCGATGGCGCTGATGCGCCGCCACTACGACTACGTGGACAACCATTACTACTTCGAGCATCCGCACTTCACGGTCAAGCCCTGGAGCCTGCCGTCGGCCATCGCGCAGGGCAGCGCCACCGCCCAGATGGCCATCGACCCCTGTTCGACCGCGCCGTCGCGCCTCTTCGGCAAGCCGATGATGATCACCGAGTTCAACTACCCGTATCCCTACTAGTTCCGCGGGGAGCGCGGCGTGCTGTCCGCCGCTGTCGGCGCGCTCCTGGGCTGGGACGCGCTCTACCGTTTTGCCTTCTCGCACCGACTCGAGAACCTCGCCGCCGACACGCGCTGCGAGTATTTCGACAACGCGGCCGACCCCATCAACACGCTTTCCGACAAAATCGGCGTGATGCTGTTCCTGCGCGGCGATGTCGCCCCCTCCAAGGTTTCCTTCCCGTTCGTCCTGCCCGAGAAGTACCTGGAATCCGAGACCGCCACCGACAACTATCCGGCGGTGTGCCGCCTGCTCTCGCTTGTCGGAAAGACCGGCACGGTGGTCGTTGCCGACGGCGCGTGTGAGACCCCCAAGGACACCGCGGCGGCGCTCTGCGTCGGTATGGCATGCGGTGCCGATGGCAAATGCGCTGTCCCGCGTGTCGACGTCTCGAAGAGCGACAGGAAAGGAACCATTGCCGAGGACACCGTGGCGAAACTCAAGGAGGCTGGCGGTCTGGGCGGCGGCGAGCTGCGGGTTGCCGACGGCTACGCCAAAAGCTCCACGGGGCAGATCGAGTGCGACAAGACGAAGGGGTTCAAAGTCGTCACCCCGGCCAGTGAGGTGTTCGTCATGCTCGGCAAGGGAAACTGCGAGGGGACGGTCACGGCGGTGGCCAACGACGACGGCCCCGCGGTCGTCGCGGTGACCTCGCTCGATGGCAAGCCGATCGCGGGAAGCGGCAGGCTGCTCGCCCTCCATCTCACCGACGTCCAGGACACGAAGTCGAAGTTCGCCGACAAGGATATGAAAACTCTTCTCGCTTACGGCGTGCTGCCGCATCTCGTCCGCAAAGGGACCGCCACGCTCAGCCTGAAAGGGCTCGGCGACGGCACGCCGTCCGCATGGGCGGTCGATATGGCCGGCAAGCGGATCGCCGAGGCGCCGGTGACGCGCGTCGGTGACGCATGGACGCTCCCGCTCGCCACCCACCGCCCCGATGGAAGCTGCATGGCCTACGAGATCGAGGTCAAGCGGTAAAGGAGGGGGGAAGAAGGGTTCAGGGTGGAGGGTGGAGGAAAACGCGGAAGACTCCATCCTGACGCTTCTGCAGACCATGCCGGGCGAGACGCCCGCGGTCCCAGGAGGGAGAGCCTGTCCGCATATCCCGTTTACGTTTTTCGTTTCACGTGTTACGCGCGATCTTCTTCAGCAGATGCGCGCGGAGTTCGCTGATGGCGCACCAGGAGGAACGGTTGCCATAGGGAAGCGTGCCGGTCTCGCGGAATTTCTTCGCCAGTTTGTGGTTGAAGGTCTTGCGAGCCGTGATGAATTGTCCCCAGAATCCGTAGTGTCCCCGGATGTCCTCTGGGGGGGGCGAGAGTCGCTCGGTCCAGACCGGCGGAAACAGTTCAAGCCACTTCGGATGGGAGTTCAGCCATGTGCCGGTGCCGACTTCGGTGACGCCGAATCGCGCCTCGCACTGTCCCATCAGTGAGAGCAGGCAGCCGGGCATGTAGAGCGGGTCGTCGAAGATGGAGCAGGGGTAGCAGGCGTTGGCGATGTGGAAGCCGATGCGCTGGGGGTTGTCGGCGTTCACCGCGAGGTTGAAGCGCAGGCTGCCGCACTGGTACTTCGCCAAATCACGATAGCTGGCGATGTCCTCGAGGTCGCGGCCGACACGCGAACGTATGCCCGCCTCAAGCTGCTCGACGCACAACCGCTCGAACCGCTCCGACGTGGCGTCGGCCTTGGTCCGCTCATGGAATTCCTTGAAGGTCCCGATGGTCTTGATCCACTCCTGATAGCCGGCGGTCCCCTCCTGTTGGCCGTCGAGGAAGTCGGCGTTGAAACCGGTGCGGCGGTAGATGTCGACGCGTTTCTGCAGCGTCTCGGTGATATCCTCGTCAGGGTGCTCGAGCGCCCATTTCCGCGCGAACCACAGCATGAGCCGCACGCTCGACACCAGATAGTCCACATGCTCCTCTGCGTTGGTCCCGGCGGGTCGTTCTTTCATGGAGTAAGCTTCCTTCGTCTTGCTGAATGTGATGATTGCTGGAAAAGCGGATAGTCCGCCTTGTACGGCTCACACAGGGTTCGCCCTCCAAACCCATCCTTGGCATCACCTGCGCAGCCTGGAGGGCGAGGCTTGTCCGAGCCGCGGTTTCTCTACACGCGTCTCCCATCATGAACGCTGAATTTACATTGCGCAACGTGTGATTTTCAATTGCCGTTCGACTTCTTTCTTCTTTTGATTTTCAGGAAGGTGCGCACGGCAGAGGCGAGCTCGGCGGTGGTCGCGTCGATGTCCAAATCGTCCTCCCATATCTGACTGATGCCGAGGCGCACCAGTTCCTCCAGTTCGGGCGAGTCGAGGTTGTATTCGGCGGTCACTTTGCCCGCCTCCGACAGGAAGAGGGCGTCGCGGGGCGACGCGAGGTCGATATTCGTGATCGCCGCCCGCTTCAGGATGGGGATGCCGTAGCCGCTCGTCCCAAAGATGTTCTGGACCTCTTCGGACAACATGGCGCGGAGGATCTCGACCGCCAGCGCGGGGTCGGGGCAGGACTTCCTGACGCAGACGGCCTCCGTGGTCTGGGCTGAGACGTCGACGCCGCCCTCGATAACGGGGAGGGTGACGGTCTCCCAGTCGTCGAACGCCTTCTGGCGGAAACGGGTGGTCGCCTGTCGTTGTCCAAGGAGCAGCGCCATGTCGCCGGAGGCGAAGGTGTCGAGATGCTCCAGATAGTTCGTGTGCAGGGGGGGATCCTTGAGCGCCTTTTTGATCGCGGCGAAGATCGCAAGGCCTCGCCGTGTGGTGGGATGGTCGATCCAGACGGGATTGTCAGCATCTTTGGAGATCAGACGTCCGCCGGCTCTGAAGACGAAGTTCATCCACATGTTCGTGCCGGGTTCGAAGTTGATCACGCGTTCGGATGGCAGAGACTTCCTCAGCCGCGCCACCAGCTTGAGGAAGTCGTCGATCGTCCAACCTGGCATCGGCGCGGGGCAACCCGCCGCTTTGAGCACCGTGGGGTTGTAGAAGATGGCGCGGGGCGAGAAGATGTAGGGGACGGCGAAAAGACGGTCGCCATTTCTGAATGCGTTGAAGGGCCAGTCGAAGAAGACCGAGGCGTCGGGGAAGGCCTCCGCGAAGACGTCCGACAGATCCAGGTATTCGTTCTGGGCGCGCTGGGCGTCGATGGTGATCCTGAGCTCGAAGAGGCAGCGGAAGGAGTGCCCGAAGACGCGCAGCCACGGCACGCGCCGCTCGAGCGTCGAGCGTAGTTCCTCGAACAGGGGATAGTGGCTGTGGCCGCTGCGGAGCGAATAGTTGAGCACGATCCCGCTGACATCTTTCGCCACATACGTGCCCGAGCGCGGGGAGGTGACGATCACGCCGTCCTGGCGCAGGGAGGAGATGGCGTTCTGGACGCTCTGAAACGAGACGCCGGTCTCCTCCGCGAGTTTGCGCGCCCCAGGCCACTTCTGTCCCGGCCTGAGTGCGCCGGACTCGATCCGGTCGAGCACGTGCCGGCGGATGTGTGACGCTTTTTCACGCTCGGGGGCTGTGGTGACTTGCTTCATATGGAATTAAGTATAGCATGGAAAACTGACATGATCAATGGGGCGGCTGCAAAATATTACTTTGACCGTATCGGGATTTCTGTCGAAAGGCGTCTTGTTGCGCTCCTTTTTTCTGACTCATTTTTTGCGTGTAAAGGTTTTTGGGTGAAATCGGTGATTTTATGACGAGCAGGGCTTGAAAAACTGACATGAACAGATTACAATTAAAAAACACTCCGAGGGCGTGGTGATGCGTGGCGGGGTGTGTGCCAGAATGGGGCGACAGGCATGTCAACGCGTCGGACAGATTGTTTATATAGTGGATGATCTTTCAAGACCATTAAAAATCTGGGAAAACACTCCGAGGGCGTGGTGAGAGCGTCGACGTGATTGCCAGGGATGACCGGCAGACAACAATACGCACAGGACGGATTGTTTATATTTTACAGGAGGTGTGGTCACATGCGCATCAATAATTCTCATGGACGGCAGGGCCGGACAATTAATAATTCTTTGAGCGTGAAGACTTTCACGCTCATAGAATTATTAGTCGTCATCGCCATCATCGCCATTCTCGCCTCGCTGCTGCTGCCGGCTCTGAAGTCGGCGCGCGACACCGCCGTGCAGATCGACTGCCTTAATTTGCTCAAGCAGATGGGGACGGCGAACCACATGTACGCCAACGAATGGAACGAGTGGTTCGTGCCGATTTGCCAGATGCCGATACCGATGCCCGGGATAACACCACGGAACAGCGAGTGGCGAAACAACGTCGCCTACCGGGAACTCCTCGGCATTCCGTCGGCCGATCCCAGCGGCGGCTACGACTACACGTGGCCGATGAACATGGCGTGCAAGAAGGCGGCGCGGAGCATGGCGACTGAGAACAAGGGGTGGGTTACCATCTATCTGAGCTGGGGATTCAACTACACTGATGCGGATAAGACCACGGGCTCCTTGACTCTGTGGGGGTACAAGCGGACCGAGGTGGCGAATCCCAGCGCCAAGTGCATGATCATCGACAGCACCAACTGGTTGTGCGGCTCATGGACGGTGGCAGGTTCCGACGACACCTCCATGGCCCCTGGCACAGGACAGGGCATCGGCTACCGCCACCGCGGCAACGCCAACATCTCCTTCTGCGACGGCCACGCCGAGCCGAAAAAGATGCCTGAGGTTTACAATCAAAACTCATTGTGGAAGCTGTCGCAATGACGCCTGCGGGAAGAAGGATAATCGACTGTCATTGCCATCCCGAGGTCGCCGCCTATCCCAATCTCCATCTCGACATTTCCGGTTCCGGCATTGACCGCTACGGAATTCTGCGCAAAGCGATTGACACGATAGGGAAAGAGAAATTGCTTTTTGGGACCGACTATCCTGTCAACAATCCCGCCGTCTACGTGCATGGCGCGCTCTTCGAGCCTCTCGCGGAAGAGGAGTTCGATGCGCTCTTCGCGGGTAATTTCCTGCGGCTCATCGGAAGAAGCTGAAGGGTGTTATGCCGCCGCTGGTTGATCTTAAGAATACAGGTGGAAGGTTGAGGGTGGATGGTGGAAGGAATCCAGAAGCCAGCCCTCCACCTGCAACCTCCATCCTCAACCTTTGAAAAATGTGAGAATCAGCCTAACACGAAAGGTTGCGTCATGCGAAAACTCCTTGCCTTGAATGTCGTTGTCGCCGCCGCCCTCATCAGTTCATGCAATCAGCAACTCTCCACCGACACCGCGCAAGCGTCCGTGAAGAAGAAGGATGAGACCCAAAACGCGGCACCACAGACGGAGCGCGCCGTCAAAACCGAGCCTGCCACGCTTCCGCTCACCGTCACGCTCTCGACGGTCCCCTCGTTTGACGCCTGCGGTATCTATGCGAAATACGATGGCGCGGCGTCGCCGGCGAAATGCGTCACCGAGTTCCGCTCCAAGGGTGAGTCGTCATGGCATGCGGCCTTTCCACTTGTGCACGCCGCGAAGGAGAAGCTCTTCAAGGGGAGCATTGTCTATCTTGCCGAGAACAAGGACTATGAGGTGCGGGTGACTCTTCGTGACGATAAAGAGACGGTGTGCGGTTCCGCGGCGCAGTCGTTCAAAACATGGAGTTCCCTCGTGCCCGTCGCGAAGACCATTCAGGTGAGGGACGTGCCCAAGGGGCCGTTGCGCGTCGCGGAGGTGAAGGGAACCGCCGAGGGGTGGATCAAGTACGTGGGTGACGGCGAGACGGTCATCGACGGCGGCGAGAGCGGGGACGCGGCTGTTCTTGTCTCGAAAAGCTCGTTCATTATTTTCGAGGGGATCACGGTCAGGGGCGGCAAGCGGTACGGGTTCGATGTGGCTGGCTCGAACGACATCCGGATCGTCAACTGCGACATCGCCGGCTTCGGACGTGTCGGTAAGCAGGACTTCACCAAAGACGGGAAATTCTTCGACGAACATGGCAAGGACATCAATTACGACCCCGGCGTGTTCATCAACCTGAGCGCCAATGTGGTCGTGGAGCGCTGCTATATCCACGATCCACGCAGCACGGCGAACTCCTGGCGCTACTCGCATCCCGCGGGGCCCGAGGCGATGCTCATCCGCTCGCTCGGTGGCGCGGTCGTCCGCTACAACGACTTCATCGGCAGCGACCTGCATCGCTGGAACGATGTGATCGAAGGGTACGACAACGGCTCTGTTGCTGGTGGATTCCGCAGGGACGCCGACATCTACGGCAACATGCTCTGCCTCGCCAACGACGACGGCATTGAGATGGACGGCGGGCAGATGAACATCCGTTTCCACCACAACCGGATCGCATGGACGCTGTGCGCCGTAAGTGTCGCCCCCTGCATGCTCGGTCCCTCCTACGTCTTCAACAATCTCGCGGCGGAGCTCGGCGACGAGGAGGGCACCATCGGCGTCGCCATCAAGAGCGGCGGCGGCGACACCTACTCGCACGGCAGGACGCATGTGCTGAACAACACCTTCGACACCGGCGGCGGCGGACTGGGCGGCGCCGGGTATGGCACCGACAAGAACCGCGCGATGTTCAAATGCTACAGCAGGAACAATATCGTGAGGACGAACGGCCCGTCGTCCGTCTACGACAAGGAGAAATTTGCGGAGAATGATTTCGACTACGATATGGTTTCGAACAGCGCCGATCCGGCAAATCTCTTTGTCGTCGCCGAAGGGCAGGAGGCGCACGGCATCAAGGCCCCGCCCGTCTTCAGAAACGCCGCCGCCGGCGACTACCGTCTCGCCGACGCCTCGCGGGGGCGGGGGGAGGGGATCATGGTCGAGAACTTCTCGACTCCCGACAGCGACGGGAAGGTGAGTATGGGCGCCTATGGCGGTAATGTCGGCTTTCTCCCGTTCCGGCCGATCCCGCTCGTCCCTGACAAAACCCGCGTCGAATTGGCGGCCGACCTGAGAAGCGGTTCACTGGCGACGGAGAAGGTCACCATCTCCGTGAAGGCCGGCGCGCCATGGACGAGGAAATTCCGCGTCATGAAAAACGACGCCTTCGACTGGCTGGCCGTTGAGCCCCCCGCCGGCGAGTTCAAGGAGGGCGAGTCGGTGGTGTTCACCGTGGGGATCGACAAGGCGAAAGCGACGCCCGGCGTGAAGCGCGGTGTGTTCCTCGTGCGGCTCGATGATGGCTTCTCCGTGCCGGTCACCTGCCGCGCCGTGGTTCACGGAGGCGGTTTTGAAAAACGGTTTGCCGCCGCCGAGTTGCCCGGAGCGTCCGCCTTCAAGCTCGAGACCGATCCGGAGGCTGTTGGAGGGAAAAGCGTCGCGCTTGACGGACAGAGCGACGCGCCCGACAGGAAATGTCTGACGGCCGAGATCGAGATCCCTGCAGATGGGGCCTACTTCCTGTTCGTCAGGATCAAGTGCCCCACGCCCGTCGGCAGCCACGACTCGCTCTTCCTCTCCTTGGACAATGGCGGCTATGACAAGAACGACCTGCTGGGAAGCCCCGCATGGCATTGGGCTCCCCTCGCGCCAAATGGCGGAGGTGTTCCAGGCCGACCGAAATTCGCGTTCAACCTCACGAAGGGCACGCACACCTTCCGCCTCGCCCCGCGCGAGTCGCTTCTCGTCGACGGTTTTGTCGTCACCGTCGACCCGGTTCCCCCGGAGCGGTGAAGGGGAGTGGAAAGGCTCAAGAAATTCAATCGCCACCGGGAGGTGGCTCCCACGTTGTAACTGCATGAATTTCATGGCTACTTTAATGTGGGAGCCCGCCGCGGCGGGCGATATTCTGTTCAAAATTGACGCTGTGTAACTTACAGGAGCGCTAAAAGATGATGAGAAGCTGCGTGCGATTGTGGTTCGTTGCGTCCATTCTTGTTTCCATTTTTGTTTGTCTTGAAACGCGGGCGGCCGATACGCCATGGCGCGAAAAGGGTTGCGCACAGCGCCTGTGCCTCGACTGGTCGCCCGCCGACATGCCGAAGGCGGGGGCATGGTGCGAGGTGGCGGTCGACCTTGCGGCTCTCGCAAAGAAAAGCGGCGCGGCGGGCGCGGTTGACGGGAAGTCCGTGATCTTGGTGTCGGAGAAGTCCGGCGGCTCCGAGAGAGTTTACTTCTCAGCGAGGAGGCAGTTGGATCGCTTCAATCAGACGGCGGACGTGCTCCGCTTCATTCCGCCGGCGTCATGCCAGTCACTGTGGCTGTACTTCGACGCGGCTGGTGTCGGCGCGAAGACGGAAACAATCGACGGCGAGTGGAACCTCATTGGAAAGGCCTTAGCCGCGGAGAGCGTCGGCGAGTGGAAGAAATCGCCCGATGGCGTCGTCGTGGCTCCGATCAAAGACGAGCCAGGCGGCCTCGAAGTCGCGGTTTCCGCGGAGGCCGCCACGCAAGTGCCC
>CAYTFM010000010.1:42811-43891 GCA_964436735.1 uncultured Victivallales bacterium
CCCAACGCATGGAGCGGCGGCGTGACGCTGAGCCGGGACTTCGCGTTGCCCGACGGATGCGGCGGCGAGTCCGCCTTCGCCTCGTTCGACCTTTCGTTCACCGGGTGCGCCGTGCCGATGCCCCTCATGATCCGCCTCGCGCAGCTTGACGCAAGCGGAAAGGAACTGACCGGTTCCGTGGTCGACCAGCGCTGGCTGACCTTCACGCTCGCGATGGGACAGGAGGTCAATGTACGGGAACCGGGCCGCTTCCATCCTGACGCCAAGACGCTTCGCCTGACGATCACGTTTCGTACCAAGCTGTCACGCGACGCCGCCTACAATCCCATCCGAGGGTGGCGGAGCTATGACGACAAGGATGACGCCGTGACCCTGCGCGTCGTCCGCGCCGAGCTGCGTCGCGGCGTGCGCATCCCTTTCCCGGGCAGGGAGTGGTCGCGGTACGCCGATGGCGTGAGCGGAGATCCGCTTGACCGCTCGCTGCGCCTCGACTCCGAGACCGCCCTCAGCTTCGATGCGAATCCCACCGCCACGTGGTCGGAGAACGTTCTGGCGAAAGAGCAGGCCGCCTACCACTGGCCGGCCGCCTCCGGCACGGTTGAGTTCTGGCTCTATCCGGAGTGGGATTCTCTGCCGAAGGAGCTTGGCGCGCGGCGTTGCCTCATCCAGGCCGGCTACCGATACGACACGCCACGTCCGAAAAGCCTTGCGCTGAATTTATATTATCTGACGGACAAGAAGGTCATCGGACTTGATGGTCAGGACGCCGCCGAAAAGAAATTCAAGGGCGAGTGCCCCGCGGAGCTCGCACCGGGGCAGTGGCATCACGTCGCCGTCTGCTGGAATGCGGACACTGGGGTCCGCGAGCTGTTTGTCGACGGCAAATCCGTACTGCGTATTGACGCCCCGCCGTTCACCAGATTGGATCTGGTGAAGGCCGAGAAGCCGGACGAGCAGATGCCGACGTGTGTCATGATCGGCGCCTCCAGCACCATCTATGCGGGCGACAGAGGGCAGCCGCTTTGTGGGCGGGTCGACGAACTGCGCGTCTCGGACGTGGTCCGCCGTGCCGCGCCATTC
>CAYTFM010000010.1:43901-66360 GCA_964436735.1 uncultured Victivallales bacterium
AGCGGAAGCGGCTCGAGCGTGACGCCGCCACGCGCGCGTTGTTCCACTTCGACGGCGATCCGAAGGGCGCGCACGCCGGCGATGACGGGATTGTCATGGCGAGCCTACGGTCTAACGTGGCGCCCCGGCGGAATGTCGTGGAGGTGGAACGGAAGGACGGCACGCGTCAAACGCTCGAATGGTTTCCGGCAAAACTGGAGCCACAAAATGATCCACAGAAAGTGTTTACGAACCTCGACACCTACGCCGAGGTTCTCGGCCCGGAGCGCTTCGCCGCCGGACATGTGGTCAAAGAACTGAAGTTCCGAGTCAAGAATGGTGAGACAAAAACCGTCGAGTGCGCCGCGCGGCCGTTCATGGACTCGGTCGAGATCGCCTGTCCCGAGGATGGCGCGCCGGTCGACGCGCCGTGGCTGGCGCTGCCCGGCTCGCCGGATCCGCGTTATATTGCGGACATCGCGCGAAGCCTCCGTTTGCGGGAGCTCGGCTCCGAGCGGGCGAAGGCCGACGCGCTCTACAACTTCCTCGTCTCCAGCACGGATTATTTCATGAGCCACAACGCCGAAATCACGCCCGGGGCCGCGCCGCGCGACGCCGGTGGCACGACCATCCCTGCACTCAACTCGTACCTGCAGTTCGAATGCGGTCAACTCAACACCGCCACCTGCAACTTATTCAGCTCTCTTGGATTGTCCGCATGCATGGCGCATGGGAGTGGGCACTTGTTCGAACAGGTATTCTACGAGAACGGCTGGCACGTGTACGACCTTTCATCGAGGGTGTTCTTCCCCGCCCGCGACAATCTCCGCGCCGCCTCGCTGGCGGAGATCGAAGAGGATCCCTTCATCATCACCCGCGACGGCCGCTCCTCCGGATTGTTCTATTTTCTTCCGTCGGCGCGGCGCGGGTATACGTTCAGCGGCCGTCGCCCGCATTCACCCCGCATCGAATACCGCCTCAACCCGGGCGAGTCGTTCCGGTATTACTGGCACACCGCGGGGTGGTTCAACAGCGTTGTCCATGCGACCCCAGAAAGGAAGCTCGAATGGAAGGATGGTCCGAAATGTGAGGGCAGATCCTTGTGCAAGACCGATCGTTTTCCGCCGCACGTGGCGAATGGCGTCTTCAGCTTCCGGGGGGTGCCGCGGAAGGAGAATCCCGCTTTCCGCGATTGGGGCGACAGCGGTTTCACCTACGAGTTTTTTAGTCCCTATGTGCTGGCGGAGGCCTGGCTCCAGGTCGAGGCGAAGCTCTCTGGTGCCACCGCCTCGGTCGGCGTCGAGATATCACACGACTGCGGCAAGACATGGAAGCTGTTCACCACGGTGACCTCATCGGAGAACGGGAAGCTGTTGGACCTCAACTGGAACGCAGTCGCCCGCTTCGGCTACTGGCTGAAATTCAAAACTAACGGTGGAGCCACCGTCGAGAAAATCTTCCACCAGGCGGTCGTCCAGATGAATCCGCGCCTGCTCGCTCCCGTTCTCAAAAAAGGCGCCAATCAGCTTGTGTTCACGAGTGAAGGCGGCGGAGCGGCGGATGTCACCGTGCGCTACCGCGAGGAGGCGAAGTCGTTGTATTTCAATGCGGGCGTGGAGTACGGACTGCTCGCCGGTTCGGAGCGCCGCCTGCTCCTGTGTCGTCCTGGCGAGTCAACCCTGATACCGCTTGTGGGATGCGATGAGGCGCCCAAGCTCACGGTTTCGCCAGCTCTTCCCGTTGCGGTCGCCGGAAAACAAGGCGAGTGGCGGGCGAAGGTCGATATCCCCGCCGACGCCGCGGAAGGTCTGCGCAAACTGACGGCCACCAGTGGCGGGCGCGAGGCCGAGATCGTGCTGCTCGTGGCGAAGAACGCCGTTCTGGCGATGCCCGCGGACGCCGCGCTTTCCGGCAAAGCCTCGCTGGTCGACGATCCGGAGAAGATCGCGCGGAAGGTGGTGGCGATGACGGAGGCTGGCGACGAGGCCGTCTTCAAAACGAAACCATACCCGGTGGGACGCTACCTGGTGGCGGTCCTCGCCAAGCGCGGCGCCAAGCCCCGCCGTGGCGCGCTCGAGCTTGTCCTGCCATCCGGTCCCGTCAAGCTCACCGACACGTCCAGCCTCATGTACGAATATTGGGTGGAGGACCATCTGCAGTCGCGGTGGAAATGGGATCATCCGATTCAAGGAAACTATCCATGCCTTTATCTGAAACCGCTGGATCTGCCCGGCGGCGAGCAGATCGCCATCCGGCTCAGGCGGGCGGACGTGTGCGTGGCGGCCGTCCTGCTGCTGCCTGTCGACGACGAGCGAACGGTCGAGGCGGTCCGCCACCTCCTCGGCAGCCGCACCTACGATCCGTGGCGCGTCGACTGTCCGCCCGGTCCGGCCATCCTCGGCACCAGCTATCCGACTGCCGAGGGGAAATAGCGAAGTGGGCAAGCCTTTTTTGCGGGTGGAGGCGTTTGTCGTGTCAGATGGCGCGACGCTTTAGTCCCGAGCACCGCAGGGGCTGGTGGGATTTGAGCTTGAGCCGCAACCTGCCGTCGGCGACAACCGCGTTTGATCGTATGCCTTTGCCCGACAAGGCAAGCGCCACGGCCTCGTACGTGCCGTCCCTCCAGCCTTTCGGCGTGGGCCAGTCGAGTTCGGTGTCATACCGTGCGTAGGCGATCACCCCTTGTCCGTCCGGGGCTGGAACGACCGTGACGAAATCCTTCGCAACGATTCTTCCGTCGACCATCACTTGATAGGTCTTCGAGGCGTCGTCCACCTCGATGTGGCTGAGCGGCCCATACTCGACGCGCCGCGTCGTGCCCGTGGTGGTCATGCCCGTCCATTTCCTTCCCCGGAGCATGAGATAAGGCTGCTGTAGGAGGTACAGGGCGTCAAGCACCTGGTCCCAGGGCGTGGGAATGATGTCAATGCGTCCCTCGGCTACGATGAAGTTGCCCATGGGCCAGGCCAGTCCGCAACCTCCGCCCTGAATGAGGCTGTCGAGCATGGATTCCACCGTGTCCGCTTTGGATGAGTTCCAGCTGGTGGCGTGATGGTAGATGAACTGGGTGAACGGCACGGTCTGCTCGCCCTCCCAGTACGCGTCCGAGTTGAAGAGCGACCAGCAGTGGCCGATGTGTCCGACGTAGGGATGGGTGAGGCTTTCGCTGGTCACGTCGATCCCACGGGCCTTGAAGTCATCGAGGAGCTCCAGTTTGCCTTGGACGAATTCCTTGGAGGGCCACGGCCGCGTGGGGTTGGCGTCGAAGGAGTAGGGCTCGCCGTTGTATTGGTCGAGGTGGTATGTCTGGCTGATGCCATATTCCCGCACCAGCCGGTCGATGTGTTTCCGGGCTTGTCGGCGATAGTTCGGCAGGGAGATCCGCAGCAGTTGGTTGGGGTGCCAATAGCCGCCGTCGTACAGGCGGCCGTTGCAGTCGCGGGCGATGTAGTTGCCGTCCACGCAGTCGGCCTCGGCGTCGAAGACGTCGAGGTTTTGGTGGAAGCTCACGATCGCGTTGTACTGCGCCGCCTCCTTCATCACCCGCCGTAGCATGTTCTTGTCGCCGAGTGGGGGGAAGATCTTCCACACTTCCGGATAATCCGTCTCGCCGCCTCTGGACTGGAAGTAGGTCAGGTAGCACACCTGCCGCATGCCGCCGGTCGCATGGTGCACCTGCCGGATGATGTCGAGGGCTTCCTCGAAGGTCAGATACGGCTTCTCCCGGTGCGACATGTTGATCTTGTAGACCAGCGCGCCGTCGTAGAGCGGGTGGCAATGCGTCCCCGCCGGCAGCAGCGATTGGAAATAAGTGGCGGCGTCCGTCCAGTCGAGGGCGCGGCATTTGGAGGCGGAGATGAAGTGCAGGCGGGTCTCTTTAGCGGCGGCGCACAGGAAGGGGTCGACGCCGGGGATGACCTTGGCCGCCTTCGCCTCTGGTGGCTGGATTTTCAGATCGGCCGGTGTGCCGTTGATGTTGCGCTGGCGGTGCATCATCTCCACGCCGAGGCTGGCGATGGTTCTGCCGGTGCTCGCCCGCGAGTATTCGTTGACGTCGTTGACCAGCAGATCCTCGTAGCCATTGATGTTGGTGTCCACCGTGACCATGAAGGACGGCCGATACGCCGCCCCGCACGGCCGCGCCGTGAAGTAGCACCAGCTGAAGTCCAGGAGGTGTGGTTTGCACTTCGCGGGATCCAGCACGCGTCCCTGGAAAACGCCGGTGACGACGCGGCTGTCACCGTCGTCGCTCACGGCGCTGGCCAGGCGCTCCAGGCGCGCCGTCAGGAAAAAGAAACCGGCGTGTTCGCGGACGTTCCCGAGCCGCACCACCAAGTCGCGTCCTTCAAGCGTGAAGAGGAGTTCGAAATCCGCCGCTTTCACGCCGTGGACGCTGACGTCGCCAGCATAGCGGGCCTCCGTGGGACTCGTTTGGCAGCGATATGCGGTCTCGACGCCGAGGTCGTCGCTGGTGAGCTCCCGGCGCTCCGCCCGGTTGTAGACGCAGACGCGCGGCAGTGCGGCTTCCACCTGCCCCAAGACGCGCGTCCCGCTTATGGCGTCGTCATAGCAGATCGCGCGGGGGAAGCGCCGATCTAGCCACACCGCCACGCATTCGTTCCGCAGGACAATCTCCGCGCCCCCCGCGGCAGTGGCTTGCCTCCCGCCGTTTTTCTTGCCCGTTCCTGCGCCGTTGTGCCTCATTTCAACTGCTCCCTGACGGCTTTGGCGACCGCCTCTCCCATGATCCGGTGGCCTTCCAATGGAGGGTATCGCCGCACATGAGAGATAGCTTTGGGATCATGAGTTGATTGAGGTCGTCGATCGGGATTTTGGCGTCGTTCATGACCTTGGCGGCCATTGCGTTATGCCTCACCACGATCGCATTGCTTTCGGGGTCGAGGGTGTCGACTTTGTCCTTGATCGTCACGGGAGTGGTGCTCGCCCACAGCAGCTTTGCCTTTGGCGCGTGCTGCCGGAGGAATTCCACGAACTGGCGCATCAGGGGCTCGAAGGCGTCGTCGGCGATGCGCGCTTTGCCTTCATGGAAGCTGTGCAGTCCCATGTTGAAGTGGATGACGGCATATTCGTTCTGGGCGAGGATCTCCTTGAGCTCGCTTCGCAACTCGTTGTTGGCCTGGGTGTAGGGATGGCCATAGATGTCCACGTTGCCCTTCCCCTCCAGCAGTTTCGCCACTGTGGGGCCGTAGCCGCCCAGGATCGAGTCGCCGATCAGCAGCACCCGCGGCAGGGCGGGGTCCTTGATCTCGGCTTTGCGGAGACCCCATGCGAACGAGGACACGGTGGATGTCGCGGCGATCAGTCCCACCATTACGGCGACAAGCGTTCTTCGAAGAGTCATGACCACACCCTTTTTGTATTCATTTCCGTCTCGTGTTCTATCGTTATATCGTTTGGAGATTTCATGTCGCAAGCAACGTTATAGCCGTAGGTTAGGCCCGGGAATGAATATCCAAGTCGGTCCGTGCGGCTTGATTGCGGGAGAAAAGTGTATATGGGTATTATGCATGATTGGGTTGCGGTCGTGCGCCGCCTTGGATAGTTACTTGTGCATGTTGTTTTCGAGGACAAGCGTTTGCCACCCGGAGGTGTCGCCGTGGTTGGTCCCCCCCTTGCTGAAAGCCCACCCGAGCGTGGTGTCGCGTCCATTGGTGTCGGGGTTGTCCTTGTCGTTCACCAGCACCGACATTTTGATCGGCCGGCCCTTCTCCCATTTGCCAGCCGGGAAGTTCTCGCGCGACAGCGGCAGGACATATTCAATGACGTAGCCGTTTTCTGTCAGGGAGGTGCCGGTTTGCAGCCCCGGCATCGTCTTGCGGAACACCTGGGAGGTGGACGGCGTTTTGTCCTTGGCGGGGCTGACCGCGATCTGGTAGCAGCCTTCCGTCGGTTCGACCTGCCACTGCATTTCGAAGCTGCGCCCGTCGACGAAGAGCTCCACGCAATCGAAGTTCCACGGATCTGCTCCGGGACTTGCGACAAGAAGCGTATCGTCCTTGACGACCACTGCAACGCAAAGTGCGTCCGCCGTCCAGGCGGCGTACACCTTGGCGCTGAGGTCGTCCGGACCGCTCCAGGTCGTGGCGTCGCCATTGGCGATCTGCGCCGTTTGCGCGATCACTCCGGCCGGCGCCCCCTGTGACACGATCGCACCCCAGTCGTCCAGTTTCCCGTCCGCCTTGATCGTGCCTTCCGCGAAGGCGATGGCGCCGGAGCTTTCCCCCACGCCGAAAGCCGCTATTTGGGCGAAATGCTCGTCACCCATCGTCGCCTCAATCCGCACCTGGGCGTTCCCCTTTAGCAACGTGGCCTCCGGCGTCAGAGTGAAAGGAACCTCGCAGCTCGCCCCCGGCTCCAGTCGACGGGTGATGGTGGCGGGCTCCACGGTGAAGCCGCGGCTCACGATGAGGCGGGCGGCAAGATCAGCGGGCGACTTGCCCCTGTTGACCAGGACGGCTTTTCCCGGAACGGGCTTTCCCGGGGCGTTGAAAACCTGGACCTCCAGCGAGGAGCCCGGCGTCTCGCTGATCTGCTCGCCAACGCCCAGGAGGTACACCGGCAGAAACCCGACGGCAAGGTCGACGGTCTGAGCGTTCAGCTTCCGCGCGTTGCGGACATGGTAGCCGTTCTCGACGGAGACGGCGTCAACGCCCACATTCAGGCTCAGATAGCGGCGTTCCTTGCTCTGGGTCGTCCATAGCGCCAAGGCGCGCATCCCCTCGACCTCGAGGACGAACGCCTTGACCGAGGCGTCTTTCAGTGGCAAGGGTTTCGCATAGCTTGAACGGGCGAGGCGCTCCTTGACCTCCAAGGCGCAGGGACTGTCGACAAGCCCCAGTTGCATCGCCTGTATTTCCTCGTAGGGCCTCAGGGGGATGTCCCACAGGGCGCGCTTTGCCGCCGCCCATCCGGGGAGCGTGGAACTGGGGTTCCTGGGATCCATCTCCACCGAGTTGGCGTCCCGTCCGGACGCTTTCCGCCATCCCGCCAATCCGTCGGGGTAATCGCCGTCCATCGGGCTGTTGAAGCGCGGCTTGCCGTGTGTCTGATACCAGATGTTGTAGTCGGAGAAGTTGTTGACGACGGCGTCGAAGGGCGTCTGCTTTCTGTAGTCCCGGTGCTCGGCGTAGAGGTATTTGTTGTCGAAGACGAGGTTCTCCCAGATCACCGTGTTGTTGGCCATCCACATGTCGCGGGTGATGACGTATTTCATGAAGCCGGCCTTCCAGCGCTCGACGGTGAAGGGGGACAGCCCGTTAACTATCTTCCATTGTTCCAGGCTGCTGTCATACCAGACTTTCTTACCCTTGTTCTCGCCCGTGCGTTCGAACCACCTAAGGTAGATGCCGATCTCGTTGTTGAAGCAGATGTTGTGGTGAATCAGCGCCGCGCAGTTCTCGCCGACGGTTATGCCGTAGACGTTGTTGTAGCAGACATTCCCGCGCATGGTCTGGTCCCAGTTGATCTCCGAGAACACCCCCCACAGGTTCGAGTGCATGAGATTGTCCTCGAACAACGCGTCGGGCGCCGCGCCGTCCAACCACAGCCCCGCACCCCAGTTGCAGTAGCCGTGGTTGCCCCTCATCACGGAGTCGATGCCGACGCAGAATTTGGCGCCGCCGCCCTCCATGCCTGGATCGATCCTGCGCCAGTTGTTGCCGCGCATGACGTTGTTCTCGAAAATCATGTTGGCGTTCATGTGGCCAAGTGTCCCGAGGCAGCCGTTCCACTCGAGGAGATTGCCCGCGACCACGGCGTTGTTGCTGTATTTCATGCATATCCCCAGGAAAGAAGCCCAGCGGATGTGGTTGTCCTCGACGCACCAGCGGTTGCCGGTGATTTGCAGGGCGGCGCGGCTGCGGAAGATGTCGGCGCAGTGGGTGAGGGTGAACCCGGTCACATGGATGTCGTCAAGCGGCTTTTGAGGGCAGATGAGGCCTTCCCGCCGCGCGTACTCCAGGGTGGAGTTCGCCATGTCGTCGCTCTCGGCGGGCATCACGTAGACGACCTTGGCGTCCAGATCAAGCCAGAAGGATCCAGGTATTATCGAGTCGCGCGAGCCAGCTCTCTCCAGCGGTGAGCCGTTCATATGCACCCATTCGCCGTTGCCATATGGCGCCCAGCCGGCGTTGTGCTTCTTGAGTCCCGGGTCGTTGAAGGACCAGAGCCCCCCGCCCTCGTGCTTCACGTCGGTGACCACGTCGGCTCCGTCGATGACTGCGGCGTGCGGCGTCTCGCTTTTGAAGACGATGGGGGCGCCCTCTTTGCCGGAGACGCTCAGGTTGACCGACTCCCTATAGACGCCGGGCCTGACAAGCACGGTGTCGCCTGGTTGGACTTTCAGGGCGGCCGCCGAGATCGTCTTCAGCGGGGCCTCGGCTGTTCCTGGATTGTTGTCCGAGGCCTTGGCGTCTCCCGCGTCGACGACATAGGTCTTCCGCGCGGTGGGCGCTTTGGCGGTGACCACGTCGTCCGCCATCAGCGGCCTGATCTTGTTGCTCCAGATCTCATAGCCCTTCTCGTTCATATGCAGCTTGTCATCGACCAGGAGGTCGGGGTTGGGCTTGCCGTCGCTGGCCAGCATCAGTTTGTAGATGTCGACAAACCCCACCTGCTTGCGCTCCTCGGCGAAGGCCTTCACCAAACGGTTGGTTTTCTCCATCGCCGGCATGAGGTTTTCCCGCGCCAGCGACGGTTTGATCGAGATGAAATAGATGGTCACGTCCGGCAGCGCGGCCGACACTTTGTCGACAAACTCCTTGAACCTGTCGGCTACCATCTCTGGTGTGGATCCGTGGAAGAGGTCGTTCTCGCCGGAGTAGAAGAATATCCGCTTCGGCTTGTAGGGGATCACGATCTTGTCGGCGTAATGGGTCGCCTGGTTGCTGGTCGAGCCGCCGAACCCCCTTTGGATCACGGGGGCCGGAGCGAAGCTCGCCGCGAGGTGGGGCCATCTGACGATGGACGAGCTGCCCACGAATAAATTGGCGCCAGCCGGCGGGAACTGCTCCTTGTCCTTATTAAGAAACTCGTTGATGGCCGAATCGAACGGCAGGGCGGCCGGCTTGTCCTGAGAGGAAGAGTTGGGCATCCCGCAAATCACGAGCATGACGGCCGCAAAAGCGGCGGTTTTGACAGTTGACATATTACCTCCCCCTAAGATTATTTCTAAATTTATGGATTCACCAAGTCATGTAAGGAATCGCCTCGATGGGGTCGACCGGGTTCTGGCCATCTCCGTTGCATCGTTTCATGTCACGGAGCTCATTCCGGGTGCAACCGCGCGCGCTGCCATCGGGCATCCAGACGTTGGCTGTGGTCCTATGGGCGATGAACAGGTGCCCGGCGTCGTTCTTGTGCCATTCCACCAAGTCATTGTAAAGGAATCTCGCCTGTGCGGGATTGAACGAGGTCCATGTGCCGTCGTCGGCGCACTTGTTAAGTTGCACGCTGTCGCCCATGAAGGGGGCGTCCATTTTCAGGGAAGAGTATAACGGGACATAGTTGGCCATCGTCCACTGCTGGTCGGAAGACAGCCTTTCTCCGGGGTATCTCCTCCCGAAAAATATCTCCCTGATTCCATAGGTCAGATCGCTTGATATAACCCCCTTGGCGAAGACCGTACCCTGCGACTTGTGGCTTTTTGCGGGCGGTGGGGTGGAAGGACAGGTCACACATGCGTTGGCGGACAATTGCGACACGAGGCCGCGTGTGGGGGTCATCCAATGTTTCATGGTGGTGGCGTCCGACAGGTAGCCGTTCCACATGAGAACATCGGCCCAGAAGTCCTGCATGGCCACGTCCTTCGCATAAGGCATTATAAAGCGGTCGTTGAAGTCCGACGCGTAACTGATCGCCCCCGTCCCGCACTGTCTGAGGTTGCCGAGGCAAACGATAGACTTGGCGCATTCCTTGGCGTTCTTCAAAGCCGGGAATAGCAATGACGCCAGGATGGCGATGATGGCGATCACCACCAGCAGTTCGATCAGGGTGAACGCGGGGAACCGCGGTTGTGGCGTCGTGCTCATAAGCCCCTCCTGTGGGATCGGGCCGTCGTTGATCCGGCCGCCGTCGACCGGACTGCGGCGCACGTCCTGCCGTCGGGGCAGGCGTACGGGATCGCAATTGAACGTTGCTTCTGACGGGCGCCGTGTAATTTCGCCATAAGCATCCTCGTTGATTCCTCTCCAACTTGTCTGAGGGGTATCCTCATCGCGGAGACCTCTATCCCCCCTACGGTTTTGTGTAGCACCTCAAACGAGACGACCGAGAGCTGGGTCGGAATCTCGATCCCCAGCTTCATTGCCGCCAGAATCACCGCCTCGCATTCCCAGCCATAGGTGATGATGGCGCTCGGGCGGGATGGCGCCTGCAGCACCTCGACCGAGGCGCGCAGGAAGTCCTCGGGGGTGATCTCGCGGAAGACGAGGTCGGGAGCCAGGTGGAAGTGGGCCATGGCGGCCCGGTAGCCTTGCAGCCGGTCCTCGTAGCTGTAGTGGTAGCTTCTGCTGTAGCTCATATAGGCGATCTTCCGATGCCCGAGCCCCTGTAGATGCCGGACGGCTTCGAAGCCCCCCTCGAAATCATTCGGATACACGCAGTCATACGCGCTTTTCCTGTTCATCCACACGCACGGGATGCGGTGTTTCTCTATGAGGTGCAACATCTCCTCGGGCGGATGTGAGATGTAGTCGAGCAGCAGGCCGTCCGTGCACCACTCCCTCACGATCTTTGGGAAGCAGTCCTCGGACGTGAGTTTGGTGTCGGGAAGAATCCCGACGACCAGATGCATGTTCTCCGCGGCAAGTCGCTCCTGTATGCCAAGATGGCACGGCTCGGTGAACAGACTTTCGCCTGGACGGGATGAGAGAATGAGCCCGATCGCATTGTGCCTCTTCATCCTCATGGCGCGGGCCGAGGCGTCGGGTCGGTAGCCCAGACTGCTGATCGCGCGCTGGACTTTCTCGCGGGTCGCCACGCAGATGCCAAGGGCGTCGGCGCTGCCGGAAATCACCGCCGAGACGGTCGACTTCGACACCCCGGCTTCCGCCGCGACACTGAATATCGTCGTTCTGCTCATTGCCCCCTCCTCTTGCCGACGGCGCGGCTGGCTCTGCGGACGCACTACTGGAACGATCCAGATTATAGCGCGCCGCCGATGGTTTGTCAAGAGGCGGTTGTGCGAGCGCCGGTGGAGGCCGGGGTGCGTTCACGCGCCAGTGGCGCTTCCCGGGGCGGCGTCCCGCCATGCGGCGGGGGTAAACATTCACAGAGCCACGTCTCTTGCCGTCTACGCATGCGCGAAAAGTCGGGCGCACCTCCTTTTGCGCAACGACGGGAATTGGCGCGGAAGGAGCCGCGCCCCACTATAAGACGTGGTTCAGTGAATATTCACCGGCGGGGGACTCGTCCGCGGCGGCGAGGACGGCTTGGACGAAGAGTCCCATGCTGGTGGTGTAGTAGGCGGACCAATAGCCGGACGACTCGTAGATGGTGATGAGGTCGGGATCCACGTGCTGGCTCGGGATGGCCTGCCGCCACTCGTGCGCCAAGCCGTCGGTGTCGCCTATGCGGGCGGCGGCCAGGATGAACGCGAACAGCGTCCAGCCGTCATAGAAGCAGCCGGGGACGCCCGGATGATGCATGCCTTCCCGCTGGATCGAGCAGATGCGGTGCCGCATGCGCCACGCCCGGCGTGTCGGCTCGTCGATCCGGCCGAGCGGCAGGAAAGTCAGCGGGTTGAGCTGCACGGGATGCTTCTGTCGGTGAGGGACGAAGGAAGCCGCCGCGTTCGTCCGGTAGAATCCCTCGGGGAGAAGCAGCCGCGGGTAGGCGAGGCCGTCGGCGAGGACACGGCGCCACCCGTCGGCCTCGGGCGTATTCTCACCGACGCGGCGGGCCAGGTCGAGGGCGGCTTTCAGCGTGTAGTCGGCGGCGAAGAGGGCGCAGAGGTAGTCGGGAGCGTCCTCGCCGCCATACTCGTCCTGCCCCATGGAGGGTATGACATGGATGCCCCAGAGTCCGTCGTCCCCCTTCGCCAGGCAGGCGCCGAGGAAGCGCGCCGACTCGCGGACGACGGGCCAGGCGACGGTCTTCGACCATTCGGGATCGTTCATGGCCATGGCCGTCTCGTAGGCCATGCGGGCGGGGTAGGCGGCGTTGTGCGTCTCGAACTGAAAGTGGTTGGGTGATCCCTCGGCCAGCATGTCGTCGGACTCGCCGATGGGAAACTCCCATGCCCACAGGACGCCGGGCTTGTCGTAGAGGCGGCGGGTCATGCGGGTCTGCTGGGGGATGCGGGAATGGTAGAACTCGACGATGGCGCGCGCGATGTCCAGGTGGCCGAGCCGCAGGAACACGGGGTGGATGTAGGAGAGATCCTGCGGGAAGTGGAAGCCCCAGGCGTTGCCGGTGTAGCCCATGGGGGGAGCGGGGCAGCGGACATCGGGACCGTAGGTGGCGAGGAGATGGTACACGCTGCGCCACCACAGTTTCGCCATGTCCGCGTCGGCGATCCGCGGAGCCGCCGCGCCCCAGCGCCGCAGCCATGACTCCGCCGCGCGATCCCCCTCAAGCGCCAGCGCGGCTGTCAAGGCGTCGAGGCGGGAGGCCGGCCCGAGGACGAGTGTCAGACGGACGCAGCCCACCGGCGTGGACGGACGCAGCGCGAGTCCGTCGATGTCCGCCACCCATGCGGCGTCGCCAGCCGCGCGGGCCAGAACCACGCCCTCGGCTGTGCCCATCCGAACGCGCAGTCCCGCGCCGCCCGTCACGTCGACGCGTTCGGCGCATGCGGTGAGCGCCGCGACATATCCCGCCGTGAACTCGGGGACGGGGCGGAGCGTCAGGACGGGCATAGCCGAGACGTCATGCGTCCGCCAGCGCAGTTCGATGAAGAGCGCGTCCCGCTGATAGGGATCGGTCCATGTCCTGATATGGTAGGCGATTGCGTCGTTCTGGAAGTCGGTCGTCAGCGAACCGTCGGCCAGACGGAGCTGCTGGCGGTAGCTCGTGGGAGTGGCGGGCGGGACGCTCCACGCCAGCCGCCCCAGCGGCGTTTGCACGTCGATGCCGTAGCGGCCGTGGTGGAAGACCTCGGCGTGCGCCAGCCACGTGTTGGACACCCGCTTGGCCACGCCGTCCGACGGCTGATGCTGCAGCCCCCATGCGTCGAAGCAGCCGCCGCAGCGGCCGTTGCCAAGGTACAGGTTGACAGACTTGTCCAGCTCGATGGGCCAGTGCGTCCTGACGATGTCCCCGATGTCGGCGTGATGGCTGGCGGCGCTCATGTCCTCATCTCCTTGTGTGCGTTCTCGTTGCGTGGGCTTCGCGTGTGACGCTAAAGGTAGCATGGCGGTCGACGGATCCAACGGCGGGAGAAATATAGCGCGGAAAAAGCGGCGCGGGGGTTGCGCAATACCAACGTTGGTATTACAATAAGCGATAGGGAGTGTTTTATCTGGGGGGAGAGGGTCATGAGCGACAAGGCGACTGTTCCAGTGGTGCGGAAGGGTGGCGTCACGCTGGCGGAAATGGCGCGGGAGACCGGGTTGTCGAAGGAGACGATCAGCCATGTCCTCAACGGGCGTGGTCCCTACAAGCACAGCGAGAAGACGCGGGAGGTGGTGCTCGCGGCGGCGGCGCGGCTGGGATACCGGCCCCACTCGGGGGCGCGGGCGATCCGCCAGGGAAGGTTCAACACGATCGGGCTGCTGTTCCGGCATGGCGAGTATTGGGTTGATCTGCCGTCGCCTCTTATCACCGGGATCGGTGAAACGCTCTCCGCCCAGGGGCTGCGGCTGATACTCATGTGGATGCCGGACGACAAGCTTTCTCCCGATGGGGCGTTGACGCAGCTATTCGGGGAGCACAGCGTGGACGGGTTGCTGATAAGCTGCTGGGGCGGCACCCCGGACATTCTGCGGGAGAGGGCCAACGCCTTGTCGCTGCCCGCGGCGTGGATCAACGCGGACTTGTCCACCGACGCCGTCCGTCCGGACGACTATGGGGCCGGGCGCATGGCGGCAGAGCATCTTCTGCGTCTCGGACATAGGCGGTTGGGGTATGTGCAGTTCAACTGGAGGGGCGAGGCGTGGCACTTCAGCGGCGTCGAGCGGCGCGCGGGGTTTCTCGACGCCGCCGCCCGCGCGGGTGTGTCGCCGCTGGTCGTTCAGGAGAATGTCGAGTTCAGGCGGCGGGTGGACCGCGCGGCGGCCATCCTTTCGGGCCCGGAGCGCCCCACCGCCATTTGCACCTATTCGGCGTTGAGCGCGGTGTCGCTTGCGTACGGCGCGGTGAGTCGTTGCGGTCTCGAAGTGCCGCGCGACCTCTCCCTGATCACGTTCGACGGCAGTGTCGACACCTCCCTTTCCATCGCCTTGTCGACGATCATGCATCCCTCGCGGGCGATGGGGATCGCCGCCGCCGAGCTGCTCACCGACAGGATGGGCGGGGCGGGGCGGCATCTGAAGACGCGGGTTGTCCCGTTCACCGAGATCAGAGGAGAGAGCTGCGCACCGCCGCCGGTGCCGGGGGAGAATTCGAAAGCAAGGAGGAGGAAATGACCGCGCCGACTGAGAAAACGTTCCTGCGGATGGCGCAGGTTGATCTGTACGCCCATGTCCCGCAGTTGGACTACCTGGAGGGACTTTTCACGCGGCTGGGCGCCTGCGGCTACAATGCCATCCTGCTATGCTACCGCGACAAGTTCCCCTACACGTCCCATCCCGATCTGGCGGCGCCCGAGGCGTACACGTTGGAGGAGGTGGGGCGCATCGACGACATGGCGCGGCGGCACGGCGTGGAGATCATTCCCCTGGGCATGCAGTTCTCCCATTCGGCGGCGATCTACAAGCAGCCGCGCTACGCGCACTTGCAAGGCGGCGGCGGACTCGACCTGTTGCGCGACGAGAGCGTGGAGGTCGTCGTGGCGTGCGCCGAGGACATCCTGCGGGCTCATCCGGGGGCGCGGCTGGCGCATTTCGGGGGCGACGAGATGTGCGGCCTCGGCGAGAATCCGTCCACCAACCGCTACATCCGCGAGCGCGGGGCGTCGGCGTACTATGTGCAGTTCGTCAACCGAATCGCCGCCCGGATGGCCGCCCGCGGCGTGCGCGCCTGCGTCTGGTCGGACATGCTGATCCGCTATCCCCAGGCGCTGCCCGAGCTCGACAAGTCGACGGTCATCTTCTATTGGGATTATTGGAGTTATGGAGAGCGGACGCCGTTCGTCTCCATCGGCGGCGGTTTGCCGGACATGTTCATGCTGGACTTCAACCAGCTCACGGGCGATCTTCGCAAGCTGTTCATCGCCCCCTGGGTGCATCCCGCTGCGGATCTGCCCTGGGAGCATGTCCGGCGCTTCGGCGACTACTGGCGGATGGACGCCGCGTCGGGCACGATCCGCAGCTTTCCGTATCTGGCCTGGTTCCGGGACAATGGGCTGGACGTGGTGGGTGCGCTCACCACCTATCCGGAGAAAAGTTCCTTCCTGCCCGACTTCCTGTCCAAGTTCGAGCATGTCCGCGGCTTCGCCACGAGGCTGCGCGAGTCGGGTGGCATGGGGTTCCTGGCCTGCCTGTGGGCCAAATTCTTCCCGCTACCCGAGACGTGCGTCCCCAGTTGGGTGGCGGCGACCGCGCTCATGGAGCATCCAGAGCGGAGCGACGCCGACACGTGCGCCGTGGTGGCGGATCATCTTGGCGGACGTTGGACGGTGGAGGCGGTGCAGGGGTATTTATCGGCGGGGAGCGACTTCGAGGCGGCGGATCTGATCTCGCCGTCCTGGAGTGACAAGCCGAGCCTGCTCCAGCGCTTCGACTGGCTCGACAAGGCGGGCGAGTTGGAGAACGACATGGCCATGTGCCGTGGCTCGCTGCGCAGGATCGAGGCCCTGCTCGGTGGCGCCTGGAAGGCCATCCCGGCCGACGTCTATGAGCGGTTCGTCCTTGAGGACATGCGCTGGCGCGCCGAGCTGCAGATCGCCTGGCACTCCAAGGACGCCGCGGCGGCGCGGACGCTCCGCGGGCGGTTGCCCGATCTCGAGAGGCGCTGCCGCTCGTTTCTTGCCGTGATGTTCCGTCCCGGCCACCACGAGGAGATTCTGACTGCGAGATATGCGCCGTGGCGGCAGCTGCTTGATCATGTTGAGACGGGGAAGGAGTGCGAGGCATGATCACGCGGCTGACAAAATGCGCGGCGTTCCTTTGCGCGGCGTGCGTGGCGCATGCGGCCGCATGCGGCGGTGACTCTCCCGTTCCCGCGTTCAAGAAAGGGGACAGGGTCTGTCTCATCGGCGACAGCATCACGGGCGGCGCGTATTGCGGCACCATCATCCTCTTCTATGTCTTGCGGTTTCCGGACGCGCGGGTCGAGTTCGCCAACTGCGGGTTGTCGGGTGACGAGTCGGGCGGGGCGCTGAGGCGCTTCGACTGGGACATCGCGGTCCACAAGCCGACGGTGTCAACCATCATGTTCGGCATGAACGACACGCACCACAAGGACTATGGCGAGGACAAGGGCGGCGAGGAGTTTCAGGCGAGGCGGCGGAAGTCGCTTGACGACTACGCGTCGAACATGGATGTGCTGGCGCGGAGGCTTACGGAGGCGGGAAGCCGGGTCATTTTCATCACCCCCTCGATGTACGATCAGACCGGTTCGCAGAAAGTCAAAAGCCTGGTCGGCGTGAACGACGCCTTGGCGGAATGCGGGGAGATTGAGCGAGGGCTTGCCGGAAGATACCACGCCGCGGTCGTGGACTTCAACGGCACGATGACCCGGCTGAACGCGGAGTGGCAGGCGAAGGATCCGGACTTCACGCTGGTCGGGCCGGACCGCGTCCACCCGGGGGAGGTCGGGCATATGGTGATGGCCTATCTCTTTTTGAAAGCGCAAAACCTTTCGGCATGCGTGGCCTCCATGGGGGTCGACGCGCGGAAATTCGCCGTGGTGAAGTCGGAGCGCTGCGCCATCACGAGCGTGAGGAGCGAGGAGGGCGGTGTGGGCTTCGACTGTCACGCTCGCTCGCTGCCCTTCCCGGTACAGGAGGCGGCGCGGAAGGCCCTCGAGCTGGTACCATTCGTGGAGGAGCTCGACCGCGAGACGCTCGCGGTCGACGGACTGGACGCCGGGCGGTATGACGTCGTCATCGATGGCGCGCTGGTGGGGGAGTGGGCGGCGGAGGAGTTGAAGGGCGGTGTCAATCTGGCGTTGAACCCGCGGACGCCGCAGCATCAGCAGGCGCGGGAGGTCAAGGCGTTTCTGGACAAGCAGCAGGCGCTCACGAGACAGTTGCGCACGGCGGCTTCCGTGTGGCATTTCACCCTCCTTGAGCATCCTGACCTGCGGCCGGGCGACGAGGCGGGGGCGGAGCGGATCATACGGGAGAATCTTGAGAAGGCCAAAGCCGCCAAGAGCGTCCATGGACAGTGGATGCTCGAGACGTTCCTGAAAACCAGGCCGCGGCAGGCGGAGATAGCGCAAGAAATCCGGCAGGCCGTCGACGCCATGTGGCAGGCCGCCGCGCCGCGGCCGCATCACTACCTCATACGGCGGAAACTATGAACTCAGGAAGTCCAAAGACGACTCGGGCGCACGAGCGCGCGGCTGGTCTCACACGATCCCGCGCGTTCGCGCTTGCGCTTCTGCTTCCCTGGACGGCGGCGGGAGAGACGTATGTCGTGGACGGTATGAATCCCGCCGCCAGCGATGTCAATCCGGGCAGCAGGGAAAGACCCTTGAAGACCGTGTCCGCCGCGGCGGACAAGGCTGTCGCCGGGGACACGGTTCTTGTCCGTCCCGGAATCTACCGGGAATGCGTTGTGTTGCGGAAGAGCGGCGAGCCTGGCAAGCCCATTGTCTTCAAAAGCGAACAGCCGCGCAAGGCGGTGCTCTGCGGTTCGGACGTCATCGACACGTGGCGGGAGACGGAGCCGGGGGTGTGGGAGGCCGACGTCACGCCCACGCCGCAGGCGAAAACGCCCACCCCCTATGTCGAGCACGGAGGAGAGTGGGTGTACCTCGACGGCGCCCCGATGCGGTGGGGTGACGCTAAGCACCTTTTGCCGCCCAACGCGTTCCACATCGACAAAGCGGCGGGGAAGATCTATGTCGCCGCGCCGGAGGGGCGGGACATACCGTGTCACAGGGTGGAGTACGCCTGCCGCGCCGGGCTTGTCGCGCCGGACAAACCGCTGAACGACATACAGGTGGTAGGCTTCACTTTCGTCCACAATGCCGGAGGCAGGGACGGCCCCGCGGCGTTGAGCGCCAAAGGGTCGAGATGGCTCATCGAGGACAACCATATCCTATGGTCCTCGTTCAAGTCGCTTATGACGGTCGCCTGCGGGGACAGCGTGCTGCGGAACAACATCGTGGAATGGGCGGGAAACAAGGCGGTGGGAGGATTGCTGTGCACCAGGCTGCGCGTGGAGGGCAATCGATTCCTAACTTCGAACTGGCGGATGATCGACCCTTCGTGGGCGGGCGGCGGCTCCAAATGGCTGTTCTGCTCGGACTCGATCGTGCGCGGCAACGAGTTCGCCCACAACCACGGCTCGGGACTCTGGTTCGACAGCATGAACACTGGCAACTTCTACGAGGACAACATCTGCCACGACAACACCGTGTGGGGGCTCTTCACGGAGATCAGCTGGGGCGAAGGCATCATCGGCAACATCTGCTACAACAACGGGCAGGGGCTGGTGGTGGCGGAAAGCTCGGCATGCAGCGTGCGCCGCAACATCGTGTTCAACAACGAGGTGGGCGTTCGCATGCGGGGAGATCATCGGCGCAAGCCCCAGGGTGGTGACGCCCGCGCCATGATGGATGAGTGCATGAAGGTGCCGGGGTTGTCAGACGTGCGGGCGCGGCAGATCGTTGATCAGGCCCTCATCTACTGGACGGCTTCCGGAGCCGCCTTGGAAAGCAACAACGTCCTGTGGGAGAACATCGTGTTCGACAATGGCGTCACCTACTACGAGCACAGGGACTATTCGCGGGCGGCGGCGACGGATCCTTTCAGCGGCAACTACTCCGACTGCAACATCTTCTATTCCGGAAACGAGCGGGAGTCCTTCACGCACAACTCGGGCGCCTACGCGGGGTTCGAGGGATGGCGGAAGGTCTCCGGAAGGGATGCCCATTCCCTTTTCATGGATCCACGCGCCGCCGGAGCCAAGCTGCCCGGATGGGCGGCGGAGAAGCGGGCGTTATGGGATCTGAAGATGCGGCCGTTCTCTGAGATCGCCGACATGAATCTCGGATTGGTGCCAAGCCCCATGGCGGCGGCGGCCGTGGGAAGGGTGCTGCGGGCCTCGTCGGTCGCCGCGCTGCGTCCCCTCGACTCGATGGTGAAGGCGCTACGCTATGAGCATGACGGCATCAGCAGCGTGGCGGTGTGGACGACAAGCGTCGAGGATCGTCGTCCCGTGCTGCTGCGCATTGACGTGGAAGACGTCGAGGTCGAGGATGGCTACGGCTTCTCCTCGCGGAGGAAGCTCACTGGTGGAACGATCGAGATCGCCGCCAACTTCGCGCCGACGTATCTGCATGGTGTCAAGGGGGGCGTCGCCTTCCTTCCCGTCACGACTCTGGCCGTCAAGGGTTTCAACCTTCCCGGGCGCGCCATCCCGGTGGTCGTCACCCTGGTCAACGACGGAACCGTCCCGGCTCCGTCCACTGTCACGTTCCTCCCGGGGGCGGGCTACCGCTGCGAGCCGCGCGGCTATCAGGGCGTGGTCGAGGCGGGACGCGTGGTCGAGGTGAAGGCGGAACTCCGCGGCGTCGACTCCTCCGCGGCAGGACGCTCCATTCTCAGGATGGAGTCCGTGGTCGGAGACAGGCGGTTCTTCTGGGTGGCCTCGTTCACGGTCGGAGAGGGTGGAGGGAACATCCTTCATCTCGGAGATGCGCCCGCGGTCGAGCAGACGTTCGAGACGTTGAAGCGCGCGGGCGAGGCGGCGGTTCTCGGCGCGATCTCTGGCAAGGAGCAGGTGGCGAATGGCGATCCCGAAGCCTGGGAAGGCCCTGCCGACTTGAGCGCCGTCATGTATGCGGCATGGGCGAAAGACGCCCTGTGTGTGGCCTTCGATGTCGTCGACGATTCCCTTATCCCCTCAGGCGCGAGCCTCCCTTTCGACTTTGATTCCATTGAGTTCTTCATTGACGGCCGCAGTCCCGAGATGCAATGGCAGACCGACCACACCGAAGGCGTCTACCAGATAGGGGTCAGTCCCTCGCGCGACGGTGCCGCCGACACGGTGAAGATCCTTGCGAAAACACGCCTCAACGGCCTGGAAACGTGGTCGGCGAAGACGGCGGCCGGGTATGCCATCGCCATGCGGATCCCTCTGACGGCCGCGAACTTCCCGGCGATGGGCTGGGCTTCGGGGAGGACGGTGAAGCTGTCCATCCTGGTGAACGACAAGGACGCCCCTGCGAAAGTCGGGCGGGACTTCGCCGCCGGGTGGCATTACAGTCCGGGAGGGGAGAATTACAAGGACACGTCCGGGTGGCGGACGGTGACGCTTGCGGAGTAAGCTGACGGTTATTATTCCATTTAAAATTCAAACTGATGGCCACAAAAGAACACAAAGAAACGCAAAGATAAACATTAGTATATGCAAACAGGGCATTTACATCTTTTGTGCTCTTTGCGTTCTTTTGCGGCAATAGCGTCAATTTGCTTAGGATTTGGTGTTAACAGGAAAGGGTGGTGATATGAAGACTCATGCCATTGAACGGCGAAGCGTGGGTGTGGCGTTCACGCTTATCGAGTTGTTGGTCGTGATCGCGATCATCGCCATTCTGGCGGCGCTGCTGCTGCCGGCTTTGAAGCAGGTCAAGGAGAAAGGCAAGCAGGTCTTGTGCGCGTCCAACTTGAAACAGTGCGGACTCGCTCTCATCAACTACGCCTACGACCACAATTCCTGGACGCTGTCAGGCGCCACGAATGGCGGGAGCGAGCATCTCGTCTATGAGTGGCTGTGGACTGACGTCCTGATGAGCAATGGCTACTTGAACAAGGTGACGGGGGCGCGCAGTGACACCTCCACTCCCCCCTGGCAGTCGTTGCTTCCCGCGAGGAGCGACTACATCTTCCAGTGCCCCAGCCTCGCGCCGCCTCCCACGTGGAAGGCTCTTTTCGGCGGCCAGGAGTTTCCCTGTACGGTCGGCGGCTACACCTACACAAACTCGACGATGCTCTCCTATGGGCTGCGCGTGGTGTGGGTGGGCGGCTTCTATCCGGGGGAGATATTAGGCGGCGGCACGCACTACCCCAACGAGAAGTATCTCGTAAGGCTGGACAGCATCTACCTGCAGGTACCCTACATGGTCGACAGCGTCAAACAGTACAGCGGGGGCAAGGGGCAGTGCACCGAGTGGCGTCTGGGAGAGGCGGAGACCCCCCCCAATCGAATCCTGCACCTGCGGCATGTCAATCAGGCGAACTTGTGGTTCGCCGACAACCATGTCGCCGGCGCGGTCTTCTCGCAGGTGAAGGACATGAAGCAGCCCAGCGCGGGGACGGTCTCCTCCACGCCAATAAGCTGCGCCTACTGACCCCCGAAGTGGAATGTTTTCGCGTCAATGAGATAACTTAGGAGGACAAGCGCCATGTGCAGGTGGAGAATGGTTCCGCGGAGCGTTTCGGTGGTGGTGGCAGGGGCCGCCACGGGGGTGGTGTTCATGTGGGTGGCGATGGCGGACGGCGTGGCGGCGGAGGCCGCCGCGGCTCCCGCGGTCTACGTTGTCGACAACGCCAATCCGCAGGCATCCGACCAGAACTCGGGAAGCCGCGAGTCGCCTCTGCGGACGATCTCGGCCGCCGCCCTGAAGGTCAAGCCGGGGGACACGGTGCTCGTCCGCCCCGGGACATACCGCGAGAGCGTGAAGCTCGCCGTCAGCGGCAGGAAGGACGCCCCGATCGTCTTCCGGAGCGAGGAGCCGCGCCAGGCCGTCCTGTGCGGCTCGGACGTCGTCGCCGGATGGCGCCCCGACGGCCCTGGCGTCTGGGTCGTCGACATTGCTAAGCCCGTGGTCAACAAGTGGGCGACGCCCCACAAGGAGAGAGGCGGGCAGTGGGTGTACGTCAACAGGGCTCCGCTGCAATACGCCGAGAGCCGCGCCCAGCTCCGTCCCGGCACCTTCCACATCGATGCCGAGGCGTGCCGCCTCCATGTCGCCCCGGAGGAGGGGCTGGACATCAACACCCTGACCGTGGAGTACGCGCACCGCGAGGGGCTGTTCTGGCCCGAGCGCGAATTGGACGACATCCACATCGTCGGTTTCACGCTACGCCACAACGCCGACTGGTTCCGCGGGAAGTCCTCGGTGCGGCTGTGGGGGCGGCGCTGGCTGGTGGAGGACAACCACGTCGTGTGGGCCTCACATTATGGCATCGGTATGAAGAACACCAGCGACGCGGTGGTGCGCGGCAACCTCGTCGAATGGTGCGGCG
>CAYTFM010000011.1:0-48355 GCA_964436735.1 uncultured Victivallales bacterium
GGTGAACCCCTTGAGCTGCAGACGCTGGAAGGGAGCCCCCAACTCATGGCGGCCAAGCAGGAACAGCTCCCGATAGCCAGCCATCATCAACCGCACAGCCGCCATGTGCGCCGCCCGCCTGAAGTCCGGCAGCAGATAGCTTTGCTCCGGCGGATCGAAACGGTAGTGCTCGATATGCAGGACGCGCGCCCCCGACCGATCAAGCGTCCGCAGCATGTCGTCGTTGTTGGGCTCGCAGGGCGAGCAGAACGCCAGCAGCCCCTTGTGCCGCTGCTCCTTCACCTGCCGCAGGAACTGCCGCTCGGCGGCGACATCCCATTGGCTGCGCCCCTGGGAGAACACGGAGAGGAGGAAGCCCTTCGCAAGCACATAGTCCTGGATCTCCGTGAACGTGGCGTCCGAGAAGATGCTCATCAGGGAGATGATGTCGAGCCGACTCTCCACCCGCGGCGGCTTGTTGACGAACGTCCCCGAGCCCTGCACCGAGCGGATCAGCTCCTCCTGCTCGAGGCGCACGAACGCCTGCCGCAGCGTCACGCGGCTGACATCGAGTTTCTGGCACAGCTCGCGCTCGGGCGGCAGCCGTTGCCCCGACTGATGGATCCCGCTTTCGATCTGACCTCGCAGCGTCTCGTACGCGCGCTCCGCCGCGCGCCCCAGCAATACGATCTCCGCTGAACCGCCCGCGCCTCCGTCGACAACTCCTTTTTTCGCCATATTCCCACCCCGCCTTTCTAACATGTATATATGCTATAGCTCGGCGGCGAGAATGTCAACAAAGACAACTCCACATTTAGACCAATATGGTATTGTTTACAACTTATAGGTTTTCAGGCATATAATTTCCCAACGCGGTGACCGTGAAATTCCAAGCCGGAAAAACTATATGCATTAAAGAGTCCACTCTAAAAGCCAGGCTCACTTTTCTCTCGTTGTCACACCCGGCCGCGCTACGGGGTCCCGCCCTTTACACTCCATGAGCTCAGTTCGTATTCCTGCTGCTTGTCTTTTTTCCCTTTCACCACAGTCTTCATTGTTTTCGATCCCGTGTAAGTGACGACTGACGGGGACAGCTCACAGGCCAGATCGCCGAACATGAACTGGCAAAGATCCGTCTCGCCGGCGAGAATGCCATCCTCGGCTCCTGAGAAATCAAAGATGTTGAATTCGTCGCCTATGTGTGGCGTTCCCTTGACAACAACGGTGATGGCTTTGGCGTCCCACGCCAGGCTGAATGACTCAATCTTCCGCAAAGGTGGATTCTCGCTATTCGAACTGGGGTCGTAGTCGGCAAGCACGAAAACCGCCTTGCCTTTCTGGGCGTCGTATTTCAGGCTGTTGAACTTGGACTCCTCGGGCCCCTTTTGGAAGTCGACAAGCTGCTGACAGAACTCGTATTGCTCGCCAAACGTAAGCTGAACGGTGGCGCTTCCTCCCCCATGCGCCGGATCAGGCGGTATGAACCCCGCGCCGGAGATGTCGAATTTCAGGGTCATCAGGTAGCTGTCCTTGGCGGCCTGCTCGTATTCGACAGGCTCGCCAGGAGAGGTGACCGTTTTAAGTGCCTCGTCATGCTTGGCCGAAAATGTGATCTGGAGTGGAATCTTCAGGATGGGGACGAAGCGCGCGGTCACGGTGGTATCGCTTTGAATGGTCACATAGGTGGAATAGTAGTTTGATCTTTCGAAGACCGCGCTTGCCTGATCGGCTGACCAACTGGAGAAAAGGTAGCCCGCGTTCGCCGTGGCGACAACGGCTATGGGAACTCCGTAGGGTGCGTCATGGATTCCCACCGCTGGTGTTGTCGTCCCGGCCTCCTCGGGTGTGGCCACCACGCTAAGCTTGACCGCGGCGGTGAAGTTGGCGGTCAGTTCGACCTTCGTGGCCGCTCCGTTGATGCGAAAGGTGGTCGAGGCCGACAGGGAGTCGCCAAACTCGACCTGGTCTGAGGTGGTGGTCCATTGGCCGAACGCGAAGCCAGGGTATGGAGTCGCCGTGATGGCGATATGACGCCCCCGGTCAACCTCATACTCCCCGGGGGAGGAGGGGGTCGTCGTACCGCCGTTCTCCGGAAAGACGCTGATCGCGAGGGTGGCGGGAGATGAGAAGATGGCCGTCAGTGTGGCGTTTCCAGTCAGAGTTACGGTCGTCTCCGCCTCCCAGACGTCGTCGACCGAGGCAGAGCCGCTGACCTCCCATCTGAGGAAGGAAAAGCCTAATGTAGGAGTGGCGGTCACAAGCTTGGGCAGATTGGCCGCCATCTTGTGGGCCAGGTTCATTGCGGGCGTGGTGCTTCCCATGGATTCGGGCGAGGCTTTCATGGTCAGATAATACGCCGATTTCGTGAAGTTGGCGGTGACGGTGGCGTCCCCGGAGAGTGTCACCGTGGTGCTCGCCTCGTTGGGGGCGGCGACAACGCCCCCCGCGGAGACCGACCAGTTGCTGAAGACATACTCGCTGGACGGCGTGGCGAGTATCGCCTTTGAGGCGTTCAGCCCCGCCACGTGCGTTCCCTGCTCAGGCGAGGTCGTTCCGCTTCCCGCCGGCGCCGCCGGCGCCATGGTGAGCGTCAGCGCCGAGGCGAATTCCGCGGTGATCGTGGTGTCGCCTCCGACCATCACGGTTGTCTTGGCGTCAGTGCTGGAATCGAATAAGGCGATGCCGGAGGACTTCCATCGCGCGAACACATGCCCCTCGGCTGGCGTCGCCGCAACTGCGAGCGGCTCCCCGATGGTGACGCTCATGGCGCCAGACGGGGTGACGATCCCCTCCCCGACGGGGAGGGCGTCGAAGGTCACGGAGGCGGTCGGCGAGTCGGAAAGCTTCCACGGCGCGCATTGCACACCTTTTCCGGCCGAGTCGCCCTTCCCGCCAGGGTTCTCTGAGGCGCTGAAGGGGCCCGAGGCGTCACCCCACCAGACAAGACGGGCGTCGAAATGCTTTTTGGGGTTGTAGGCCAGCACCCCCCCCTTGGCGTTGCCCATGATCGAGCAGTTGCGGATCGTCAGATCCGTGGTCGACATGTCCGCAATGGCGATGCCTTGATCGTTTCCCGAGATCGTCGTTCCCGTGACTGAGCAGACGCCGTGGTCGTCATAGAATGAGATTCCGGCGCACAGCGAACCACTGAGCGACGATCCGGCGATCGACAATGTCCCCGTACCACGCTTGGTGATGGCCCCCTGCCATCCTGACGCCTGGCCGGCGTTCACGATGGTGCAGGAGGTCAGGGTGGCCGTTCCGGCTTCGGTCACGGATATGCCGAACCAATAGCCGGTGGTGTTCTCGACGCCGCGCAGGGTGACTTTCGCGCCCGCCTCCCCGTTGATGGTGAGGGTGCCTGTGACAGACAGTCCGCCGCCATTTTTGAAGGCGACAGTAGTTCCGGGACGAATCGTCAACCCTCCACCCGCTTTGATCATCACACCATATGCCACACCGGTTCCCGTCGGCCCAATCCCCCACACGACGGCTGAGGTTGCCGTAACTGCCCCCAGGTCGACATCAACCGTGTTGCCGGAGAAAACCGACGCGGTATCGTCGAAAGAGCAGTTTGAATCCACAAGCGCGCCAGTCCCGCACGAGGTGAAATGGTTTCCGGACAACATGACGGACGCCTTGTCCGATCCTATCCGAAGCCCTGTCGTCTTGCAGTTGGCGAAGGCGCAGTTGGTCGCCGAGAGCGTCCCCGCTCCGAGCTTCCACACTGCCGCATCGAGGACGCCACCAAACGAGAAGTCGCAATAGTCAAACGCGCCGGAGGCCCCGTCATCCACTGTCAACGACAGCCAGTTATCCGCTCCTTCCGCCTTGGTGAACACGATATGCGCGCTGGCTGTGCCTTTGGCGGAGATGGCCCCGCGGACGACTATGCGTTTCCATGCCTGGAGCCGCACCGTCACGCCGGGTTCGATCGTCAGAACAGCGCCAGTTTCAACCGTCACCTGCTCGCTCACCAGATAAGGACTGCCGGCAACCCCCCAGACCGTATCCGCCGTAATGCTCCCCTTCACGGTGGTCTCCGCGGCGACAGTGAACGTCAGACTCATGACCGCCGCCCAGCATGCCAACTGACTACCTCTCCACATACGAAGGCCTCCTATGCGTGACAATTGGGGTGATGTGGGATATCCACCGAACAAGGGTTTTCTTTACCATACGGAACATCCGTTTTTTTTACGCGGCTCTTCCTAAAAAAAGTTTGAAAAACATTTTTCGCCGCATCAGGCTGAGGTGCAGTTTGGGCTGCTCTTTCAACTAACGCATCTGGCTGACTCGTCATAGCTGCGGAGTGAAGCCATACGCGCTTCCGGGCCGCACGGCTTTCGTCTTCGGCACGAAAATTCCATTTTAATACCTCTTTGGTATTGCCATGTTCAACGCCGTGCCGTATACTATGTCAACAACAGGAGGTATGGTTATGCAATCCCGCGCTTCGTCCAGCTCCGCAAAGCCCCTTCTTTTCCCTGCCGTCTTTTGCCTGGCCACCCTGCTTGCGGGGGGCGCGCTTGCTGGAGTCGACTCTTCAACCACCGCGCCAGGAGGGAAGTTCTCCGTCCTCTGCGCGTGGGACTTCCCTTGGAAGCTTGAGGAACTGTACCCTTCCCAGCGGCTCAAGGCGGATGTCGGCGCCGAGTTGGGAGCCGCATCGTTCGCCGCCCTCGCCGATCCGGCGACGCTCAAGCTCTATAATGTCGTGGTCCTCTTCGAATTCTCCCGCGTCAACGACGACGCCAAGAGCGTCAACCACTGCGAGGCGCCGTCGGCCTCCCTCGACAAGATCGCCGACACGCTGCTCGACTTCGTCAGAAAAGGCGGCGGGTTGTACATCTACGGCTGCGCCTTCACCCACATGGGAGACGTCCTCTCGACCAGCACTTTGAACGACAAGCTGCTACGCAAACTCGACGCGAAGGTGCTGTTCGAGGAGCTTCATGACCCAGGACGGGAGAAGCGGCAAAACGGCGGCAGGGAACTCACCTACACCCTTGCTGACCTTATCGCATCCCACCGCGTCACCGACGGCGTGAAAAACCTCTGGCTTCCCGTAGGCCGCTTCGCCTACGGGCCGTGGCTGCGGCCGCTCCAACTCGGCAAAGAGTGGACGACACTGGTCGAGACCTCGAAGGACTTCACCGCCGCTCCATGCCGCCCAGAGGGGGACGCCGAGACAGGCAAACCGTCGGCGGTCAGCACCCCCCGCGCCGCGGTTTTCGCCGTCCGCCAGTTCGGCGAGGGCAGGATCGTTCTCGACGGCGGCGAATCCACCGCGTCGTTCTTCGGCTACGGCTTCTCCGAATACGCCGACCAACAGTGGGGGCGCGTCCGCATGGAGCGCGGGCTGGAGGGCGTCAAATCCGATGGCCTGCGTCTTTTTGAGAACGCGCTCGCCTGGTTGGCCGAGCCGAGCGCCGCGAGCGGCGCATTCGGTGGCTACGTCCAGCGCCCCGCGCCGCCGAAGAAGGCGAACGAACCCGCGCCAATCACCTGGAAACCGCAAGGTCCGATCGGAAAGACGCCGTCGGTCAAAGGCTCGTTCGGCGCCATTCCCGCAATCGGCGGCGGCTCCGGCGAGGTCGCGGAGTACGCGGCCGCGGCGAAGAAACTCGGCATGGGGTACCTCGTCGTCGCCGGTCTGTTCGAGAAGATGGAGAGGAAGGATTACGAGCGGCTCGCCGCCGACTGCGCGGCCGCCAGCTCCGCCGAGTTTGCCGCCATCCCCGCCCTGATCACGCTCGACGACCAGAACAACAGTTTCCTGCAATGCGGCCCGAAGTCGTGGTCCGACGACAAGTACCTTTCCAAGAAAAACCCAAAACGCGTCGCCGACCATCTCGGCTACTGGATGGTGCAATGCAACTTCCCCGCCCGCGTGATCTTCAACCTCGGCAAGGGCGGCTATCCCGGCTGGCTGCACAGCGGCTACGACGCCATCGCCGTCAAAACCTTCGAGAACGGCGTCCTCGTCGAGGACGCCACCGACACGCTGCGCGACAACTGCCAACAGGGCGACCGCCCCCGCGTGGTCTGCGTCGACCTCGTCACATCGCCCGACAAGCTCGGCGCCTCCGGCCACTTCACGCACGTGCTGGCACCGACTCCGGCGGCCGTGAAGGACTATCTCATCGCCCACCAATTCGGCGGCATGGCCGGCTTCGTCTCCAACGGTCCGCTGATCACGGGGCACACTGGCGTCAACAGCTCGCGGAACAGCTTCGGCGTCGACTACGTACCGGGAACCGAGCGGGCCCGGCTCATTTACAAGCTGGCTTCGGACAGTCCGCTCAAGACGCTGACGATCCACGACGGTGCCGAGCTGTTCCGGCGGATCGACCTCGGCGGCGTCATGGAAGCGCAACTGGACGTCGACTGCCTGCACGACACCCGCCACAGCCTCACGCTGCTCCTCGAGGACACGGCGGGGCGGACCGCCGTCGCCGTCGGCGGCGAGACCGGGGACCGCATGCTCGGACAATGCTTCTGCTCCGACCGCTGCAACATCATGGGCGGCTGGATGACGATGCGCGACGACAAGGGCGCCGAGACGACCTCGCACGTCTCGTCCATGCTGTACAAGGCGGGTCGGTTGTATTTCGGCACGGCCATCCCCGCCGCCGAGTTGCCGGGCGTCGACGGCTCCGGCGCCGGCACCGAGTTCAGCCTCTCCCCCGTGTTCAGCATCAACGCCGAAGGCGCGGCGAACGAACCCGAGGCGATCCTCCACCACATCAAGCGGCCGTTGGAGAACGCCGGCCTCCTGATCTTCGACACGCCGATCGAGCGCCGGTCGACCGCGCCGGCGCATCTGGTCTTCGGGCACAACCCATATGTCGACCTGATTCCGACGAAGTCCGACTGCCGCCTCGTCCAATACCATTATTATAGAAACCCCGGCGTGCCATCGACGATGGTGGCGGAGATGACCATCTCATTCCCCACCGCTGAGGGCGTGAAACTCAAGGCGGGCTGGAACGGCTTCTCCATCCAGGCGGCGAACGCCTGGGGGTCGTTCCCGCGCTACACCATCGTCCGTGCGGACGGCTGGGTATTCCTGGGGCCGAGCTCCGACGAGAAAGCGGCGACCAACTGGCGCGGACGCCTCATGCCCGGCGACTCCTTCTTCCTGCCGGACCAGGGCGAGGGATTCCACGTCCTGCCCGGAAGCGATCCGCTCGACATCGTGGTGGAGTGCATGCCGAGCAAGAAATGGTTCCGGCTCTACACCGGCTCCTTCGACGCCAAGGAACTGCCGAAGGGCGGCGGCTTCACGTGGCGGCTCGCCGTCTCCAAAATCGCCTGCTCCCCCACCACGGCGCTTGATCTGTGGAAGATCTACGGCCGCGCCTCCGGGCTGTCCGTCGGCAACGGTCCTGTGCATGACGTCAAAGCCACGCGCGGCAAGGTCGCGGCGGACGGCTTCGAGCTCAAACTCGAGGCGGCCAACGGTCTCTTCATAGGGACGATCGCCTCCACAGGCGCGCCGCGGCGCCTGCCCGCGAGAGTCGCCGGCGTGAATCCGAAATGGACCGCCGCCGTCGTCGACCTCGACCGCGGGGAGTGGACTCCCGTCAAACCGTGGAACGGGGAGACGCCGCTCGTGATCGACACCGCCGCCGGGCCGCGCCGCCTCGCCATCGGCAACCTCGTCTCCTGCCCCAACCCCGACCTTCTGCTCACCCTTCTTCCCGGCGGGAAAGACGGTGCCGCCGAACTTGAGGCCCACAACCCGACCGACGCCGAGATCGAGACCGATGTGAGCGTCACCATCGACAGCTTCCTCGCCAAGGCGCGGAGCGTCCACGTGAAAGTCCCGCCGCGCTCGTCGGCGAGGACGGCGCTCTAAGCTGTTTGTGGTTCGACGTTACAACGTGATGATCGCCAGCGGGAGCTGGCTCCCACATTACAGCGGCGCATGGAACACCTGCAGTTCCAATGTGGGAGCCACCTCCCGGTGGCGATTGAATTTCCGGATCGGATATGAACCAACAAAAGGACAATGCAATGAAATCCGGGACGATGTGTCAGTGGAGCGAGAGGGAACAATCAAAGCGGCGCGAGTGGCTGGGCGGCATGATCCGGCGCAAATTCCGTCCGCTATTGGGCGATGACGCCCGTTCGGAGCATCTGGTCTGGTGGGATCAGCCGCGGGTGGCAATCTGGTCGACCAACGCCTTCTTCATCGGCGGCGCGGAGGACATCGCCTTCGCCAACACCATCATGCGCTACGTCCGGGACGTCCTGAAGCCGCAGCCGGGGCCGAACGTGTTCGAGGCCTCCGCCCTCGCGACGGCGCTCGCCCTCCACGGCGACAAAATGGAACCGGACGTGAAGTCCTACGCCACGGAGTCGCTGGCGGCGTTTCTGCCGTATGGCTGCGCGGCGGACTTCCAGTTCCACGGCTACAACGACAACATGCCGGTGATGTGGACGTGGGCGCTGGCGTTCGGCGGCGAGTTTCTGAAGGAGCCGAAGTTCACGAAGATCGCCTGGGCCAACCTCCATCAGGTCAAGGACATGCTGCGCCGCCGCGGTGCGGTCTCGGAATATGGCCAAGGCTATTCGACCCACCGGATCACCGGCTTCGCGCACATCGTCGAGCACGTGGCGGACAAGAAGATGCGGACGCTGGCGAAGGAGGTTGAGGCGCGGATCTGGGCGGAGCTCGCCGGCCACTGGAGCCCGATGACGGCGCAGTTCTGCGGCGCCTCCATGCGCGGCGGACACATCCGCAACCCCGAAAGCGCCTCGCTCATGTGGCAGGTCTTCGGCGACGGTGTCCTCACCCCTGCCCTCCCCCGCGACGAACTCTACGAGCGTAGTCCCGCCGAAACCGCCAAGGAGCTGGGGCTTGATCCCGAAAAGTTCCTCATGGCGTACATGTTCGGCTATTCCGCCGAATTCGCCTCCGCCACCTACCACGTGCCAGAGAGGGCGGCGGAGCTCTTCCACAAGAAACCGAAAGGATTCACCTTCGCCTGCACTGCCGAGAACGGCTACTTCAACGAGGGGATCTTCTGCAAGCAGATCCCGGTGTACGGCACCGGCGGGGTGCTCATCACCACCAAACCGACCAACGAGATGGTCGTCCTTAAGGACTTCCCCGAGCACGGCGCGCAGCCGCATGGACTCGTCACGCACCACGGCGCGAACTACGCGGTCGGCACCTCCACCACCCGCATGTTCCGCACCTCGCACGCCTTCCGCTGCACCTACCGCCGCGCGGCCGCGGCGAAGTCGGCGGCCGGCTTCTGCGACATCCTCCTGCGCTACAACATCAACGACAAGACCCCCGGCGGACGGTTGAAAAACACCTACTGGAAAAGCCCCGACTATCCCTCCGAGCAGAAGGAGAACTACTGCCTGCTCTATCAAGACATGGGCGCGCACCACTGCCTGCAGCACAAGAACAGCGTCATGCTCGTGAGCGCGCCCAGCTACCTCGAGTGCTGGGACGTCCGCTCGCTGCGACTCGACCTGCTGTTCTTCCAGCAGCATGGCAAAGTCGGCGGCATCCGCTTCGACGGAAAACCGGTGCCGCGCCTGCCTTTCGAGGCGGCCGAGCCCGGGTTGATCACGATCGACGAGGGCCCGACGCGGCTCGCCATCCGCCCCCTGATCGGCCGGAGCCTCGAAAGGAAATGCGCCGTCAAAATCCACGAGGTCAACGAGTTCCTGCTGATCAGCCTCTACAACTACGAGGGGCCGTCGCGGAGCTTCACGCAGCATGAGATCGCCAAGCTGGGCAACGGCTTCATCCTCGAGGTCCGCGACGCCGAACGCCGCGCCTCCTTCGACGATTTCCAGCGGGAGATGGCCTCGGCGAAAGTCCTCGACCAGCTCTACGGCGGACGCCGCCGCGTCCACTACGCCCGCAAGGGACTGAGGCTCTCGACGCACTACTGCCCCTACACGAGGACCACCATGTACGACGCGGTCAACGGACTGAACCACGAGATCCCCCAGTTCCAGTACAGCGACGACTCGCACAAGGGACTGCCGTTCCTCGACGCGAAACCGGCCGTCGGCTTCGAGGACTGGGACTGGCTTGAAACGCAAATGACGCGGCCCATGCCCGACTATAATCCCACGGAGTGAGGGTGAGGGAGAGTCAGTGGTCATTGGTGATTAGTCATACACAAATTACGAATGCTCTTATGAATGCCTCCCGCTCTTTCAACCGCCACTCCGTGGCGGGGATCATTGTCTCGTCTGTTCCGGGCGTTGAAACGCCCGGCTACCATCGCCTGCCACTCCGTGGCAAGATTGGCCGCCTTTCCGCCGCGGAGCGGCTGGGTGGTGGTAGCCGTGGGTTTCAACCCACGGTAAAAGATTCCACAAAATCCACGTCGCGGAGCGACGATTGATATGCGGGGCGAACTCATTTGTGTTTGACTATCTGTCATTGGGCGTTGGTGGGAGGAGGTGTCCATGGGCATCACAAGGAAAATGAAGATGGCGGCGGCCCTGTTCGTGGTGATGGCCGCGGCGGCGCTCGAGGCTGGAAATGGCGAGTCATGGCGCGTCGAGCGGCCAAAGGACGACAAGCCCGCGGTGCTGTTCATCGGCCATCCGCTTGGCTATGTCGAGCCGGGGCTGGCCAAGGAGCTGACCGACAAAGGCTTCATCATCGATCACACCTCCTGGGAAAACCTGAACGCCGAGCGGCTGCGCCGCTTCAACGCCGTCGTCCTGCTGTCGCTGGGCGACTCGCGCGTTCCGTGGGGCTGGAAGTTCGAGGACTACCTCGACGAGTACCTGCGCTGGGGTGGCGGGGTCATCACCTTCTTCAACCGGGGTGAGGCGTTCTGCCCCGAGGCGAAGCGCTACTTCGCCAAGCTCGGTCTTGAGCTGCTCCACATGAGCGTGCTCGATCCCGACAACCAGAAGGATCCGCCTCGTCCACGATATGTGTACGGCGAGAGGTTCTCCCCCGCCGACACGGTCAAACCGTCTCCCATCAGCGCGGGCGTCCGCGGGCTCCTCTACGGCCAGGGCAACGGCGGCTACATGATGCCGTACGCCCATCCGCTGCTGGTCGACGCCAACTGGACGCCGGTCGTGCTGACGCGGCCGACCGCCTTCATCAACGCCTACAGCGGCTTCGAGGTGCTTCCCGAGAATGTCCGCATGGAGCTCAACGGCAGGAAGGGCGAGTGGCCGCTGGTGGCCGTCCGGAGCGTCGGCCCCGGCCGCATGGTCGCACTTGGCCTCAGGCCAATGTACTACGCCTGGGCGCCGCTGTTCGACAAGTTCGACCAAGTCTGCCACCGCGCGGGAATAGGCGACACTCCCAGCGACTTCGCCACGCTGCTGGAGAACAGCCTACGCTGGACCGCCGAGCCGTCACTGCGCGGCGGCACCCTCGGCTGGTGGGCCGGACTGTACCCCCCGACTTCGCAGGGCGACACCTCCCCCGTCAACTGGACGACCAAGACATTCGAGCGGCCGGGACCGTGGCTCAAGGGGCACATCGGCGCGCGCACCGCCTACTCCGGAGGCAAGGGCGCCGTCGCCGACTGGGTCGCCGCCGCCAAGGCCGAAGGGCTCTCCTTCCTCGTTTTTCTTGACGACATGTCGGCGATGACGCCCGAGACGTGGGCCGCGCTGCAGAAGGACTGCAAGACCGCCAGCGCCGGCGACTTCCGCGCCTATCCCGGCATGCGCTACAAGATGACGATCGCCACCGGCGGCGAGAACTTCTGCTTCGTCGTCGACGGCCAGGGCAAGATGCCGTTCCCGCTGCCGCGGCACATGAACGAGCGTAACGAGATCGTCATCAAGGAGGGCATGAGCGAAGGTCCCTACCACCTCGACTTCAACACCAACACCTCCGTCGGATTCATGCGCCACAAGGACAACGCCACCCCCTACTGGGACTACAAGCTGCACGGCGCGCTGGCGGTGATCACCAAGGACGCCACGGGCGCCGTCCTCGACGACGCCATCGGGATGTACCTTGAACAGATGCCGGCGAACGTCAGCGCCGCCCCGCTGGCGGTCGAGTTGCTGGACGATCCGGCTCAGCTCGCGGGCGTCCTCGCGCAGGGACGGCCGCATGCGGTCGTCAACGCCGCGCGCGACGCCCGCTACCCGCATCTGCCCGCCGGACTGCCCCAGGTCGACGTCCATGTCGGCAGCCAGGGCGACGAGTGGAACAAGGGGTTCGGCGGCTACCGCGGCTGGTGGGGCCCCTGCGCCACCGAGGGGCCGATGCTCAGCCTGCGCTTCCGCGGCGGCTACCAGTGGAAGGGCGTCGAGTACCCGCGCTACTGGATCGAGCGCCACGCCTCCGTCGAGCACAAGGACTGGTTCATGGACAGCTACGCGCGGCTGCCGCTCAGGATCGACGCAGCCAGCGACGAGCCGCTCGCGGAGCTTGTCCTCCATGACGGCCCCGCCGTGCTCGCCTCGTTCGACGTCAAAGGAAAAAAGGAATTCTCGACGGAACTCGTTGTCCCGCAAGACAAAAACCGCCATCTTGTTCTCGCCGCCACGGACGCCAAGGGACGCCGCGCCGTCACGATGGAAGTGTGGACTGAGCAGCAGCAGAACCTCTACGACTACTGCGCCGACCGCATCAACGCCCCACTTGGCCGCGGTTCCGAACCCGGCCACGGCAACGCCTGGACCGAGGGATGCCTGAAGATGAAGCCCGCGCTCTCCGTATACGGTGCCTATCCCCGAAACATCGCCGGCAGCGGTCAGGAGTCCCGCCGGTATCAGCTCGATCTCTGCGCTCCCGACCTGTTCCTGGAAAGAGCCAGCTCCGCCCACTACTTCCCGACGCTGCTCAAATGGATGGACTATCCCTGGCACAACTGGACGCGGCCCGAGCCCCGCGACGACGTCCGCCACGGCTGGGTGCGCTCCGAGTGGTATCAGTCGCACGGGCGGAACTATCTGCATCCCGGCGAGGTGGGCGTCTACTGGGACGGCTATCCCTACGGCCCCGGCGACGAGAAGCCGACTTTCGCCTATTACGGCATGCAGGATGTCTGGGGAGAGACGCTCAAAGAGCTGACGCCCGTCAAGGACTTCGGCTTTGTCCCCGGCCTCAGCCATGTCGTCTGGGAGCGCTCGTTCCCACCTGAGACGTCATTGCGCTTCAAGCTGTTCAAACCAGGGGAGGAAGTCGAGGAGGGCGATCTCGCGGAGCTCGCGAAAAAGGGCGGGCGTCTCGTCGGAGACCTGCCGGACGGCGCCGCCATCACCGTGGCCGACGCCGACGGCTTCACCGTCAGAGTCCATGGGCAGGGGCTTGGCTACGCCTTCCAGGCCGCCGTCGCCAAGGATCAAAACAAAAAGGACTGCCTGCAGGCGACGCTGCGGATCGCGCCCCGGACCGCGGAACCCGCGGTCAAGGCCGGTGCGAAGTACGCTTGGCGCTACGAGACGGTCGCCCAGATCGTCGACAATCCGCTCGCCCCGGACATCTCGTGGATCAACGTGGCGAAAGGAAAACTGACGGAACACTTCGTTGGCGCCACGATCGAGGCCGAGAGAGGCGTCTGCGCCCTGAAGATCAACAAGACACCCTTCAAAACAAACAGCGTGCCGCTCATCGTGAAAAGAATCAACTCCAACTGGACATGCGGCTATTTCGAACCGATGTCCGGACTCTATCGGACGATCGGCTCGGCGGACGGCGTGGCGTACGCGCAAGTTGACGCCTCACGCGAGAACATCGATGCTGTGGTGGGCAACGTCGTGACATGCGACCATCCCGAGCTGCGGATTCTGGCAACGCGGGACACCGACGCCGAAGGGAAGCCGACCGGCACATGGCGACTGGAGCTGCTCAATCCATCGGCCACTCCCATCGAAACCACGCTTTTCATCGATCCGGCCTTCAGCCTGATCAAGAGCAGAACGGCCAAGGCCAGCATCGCGCCGAAAGGCCATGTGACACTGCAGGTGGACTGAACCGAACCCGCGCAGTCGAAAACTTTCCCTTCCGAACGCCGAAGCTTGCCGACCTGTCTTCCGCGTCTATATTGTTTATGAATCCCGACGGAATGACGCCGCAGAGCGCGTCAACTGCGAGACTCGCACCACGCCACCATAGTACACGAGGGTCCGATGAACGCCTCCCCCTTCCCTTTCGGTGACAAGAAATGGCATGCGCTCTCCGGCGAAGAGGCGACCGCGGCCCTGGACTCGCGGCGTGAGGGGCTCACCTCCGCCGAGGCCGCCGCGCGGCTCGCCGCCCACGGACCGAACACTCTGCGGCGGGAACGGCGGGAAGGCCCCCTGCTCCTGCTGTGGCGCCAGATCAACAACCCAATCGGCTGGCTGCTCATCGGCGCGGGAGCGATCGCCGTCGCCCTCGGCAAATACACCGACGCCGCCGTGGTGCTCGCGGCCGCCGCCATCAACGCCGTCATCGGCTTCCTCCAGGAATACCGCGCCGGCAAATCCATCGAGGCGCTGTCCGCCATGGTTCCCGAGAACGCCTCGGTCATCCGTGACGGAGCTGCGAAATCCGTTTCCGCCGCGGAGCTGGTGCCCGGCGACATCGTCTCCCTGCAAAGCGGCGACAAGGTTCCGGCGGACATGCGCGTCATCGCCGCGAAGAATCTGCTCGTGGAGGAGGCCGCGCTCACCGGCGAGTCGCTGCCCGTCGGCAAACGAACAGACCCGGCGCCCCCCGACGCCCCGCTGGGCGACCGCGTCTGCATGGTCTACGGCGGCACCATGGCACTGCAGGGCACCGCCACCTGCGTGGTGGTGGCGACCGGCGCCGGCACCGAGCTGGGGCGCATCAACGAGCTGCTCAACAAGACCGGCAACGTCGAGACGCCGCTGACTCGGCAACTGGCCAAGGTCAGCGCGTACATCACCGTGGTCGTCGTTGTCATGGCGTGCGTCCTTTTCGCCTTCGGCGTCCTCATCAAAGGTGCCTCCCTGAGCGAATCTCTGCTGGTCGCCATCACGCTCGCCGTGGCGGCGATCCCCGAGGGGTTGCCGTCGGTCATCACCATCGCCCTGGCGGTCGGCGTCAGGCGCATGGCCGACCGCCGCGCGGTCGTGCGCTACCTGCCCTCCGTCGAGACGCTTGGCTCGACGACCGTGATCTGCTCCGACAAGACCGGCACGCTCACGCGCAACGAGATGACCGTGGTGGCCGCCTGGGTCGACGGACACGAGTACCGTTTCTCCGGCGTGGGCTACGAGCCGCGCGGCGAGGTCGAGCGCGACGGCACGCGGCTGGCGCCCGGGGAGCTCCCGCCGCCGCTGCGCGAGCTGCTGCTGAACGCGGTCCTGTGCAACGACTCGACCGTGTCGCGGCAGGACGACGACTGGACCATCGCGGGAGATCCAACCGAGGCGGCCCTCGTCGTGGCGGGTATGAAGGCCGGCATGGACGCCAATGAGCTGCGCATGCGCCTGCCGCGGCTGGACGTCATCCCCTTCGAGTCGGACACCAAGTTCATGGCCACCCTCCACCGGCTCGACGACGCCCCGCGGATCCTGCCCAAAGGAGCCCCCGAAACAGTCCTGCGCCGGTGCGTCCTCGACGAGGCGGCCCACACCCGGATCGACGAGGCGCTGGAGACCTACGCGCGGCAGGGCATGCGCGTGATAGCGTTCGCCCGCAAGACGGCGGCGGGCGACAGCCTCGCGCCGGAGGACGCGGCGGCGGGTTTCACCTTCAGCGGCCTGATGGGCATGATTGATCCGCCGCGCAGCGAGGCCGTCGAGGCCATCGCGCGCTGCCACGCCGCCGGCATAACGGTGAAGATGATCACCGGCGACCATCCCAGCACGGCGAAGGCCATCGGCGCGCAGCTCGGCCTGCTCCGCGGTGACGGCGAGGTTCTCGAAGGCCGACAGCTCGACGCAATGGACGACGAGCAGCTGCGCGATGCCGCCGCCCGGGTCAACGTTTTCGCGCGGGTCGCCCCGGAGCATAAAATCCGCATCGTCGAGGCCTTGCAGGCCCGGCGGCAAGTCGTCGCCATGACCGGCGACGGCGTCAACGACGCCCCGGCCCTCAAGCGCGCCGACATCGGCGTCGCCATGGGCATCACGGGAACGGCCGCCTCGAAGGAGGCGGCGAAACTGATCCTCACCGACGACAATTTCGCCTCGATCGCGGCGGCCGTCGAGGAGGGGCGCCGCGTCTACGACAACCTCATCAAATCGCTCGTGTTCGTCCTGCCGACCAATCTCGGCCTGGCCTGCGTGCTGACGGTCGCCATGTTCTTCCTGCCGACCGTCCGCGTCGGCGACGCCGTGGAGCTGCTGATCGCCTTGTCGCCCACGCAGATCCTCTGGATCAACCTCGTCGCCAGCGTCACGCTCTCCATGCCGCTCTCCTTCGAAGTCCTCGAACCGCTGGCGATGCGCCGCCCGCCGCGCGACCCGGACGCGCCGGTGTTCTCCCGCTTCATCCTGCTGCGCATCATCCTTTTCGCCGCCGTGATGTCCGCCTGCGCCTGCGGCATCTTCTACTGGGAGTACTGCCGCATCGCCGGCTACGCGCCCCTCACCCCTGAACGGCATGCCCTCGCCCTGTCGGAGGCGCAGACGATCTGCGTCACCACCGTCATCTTCTGTCAGATCTTCTATCTGCTGAACTGCCGCTCGCTGCGCAATTCCATCTTCTCCGTGGGGGTGTTCTCGAATCCCGCCGTGTTCATCGGCATCGCCGTGCTGCTCCTGCTGCAAGGATGCTTCCTCTATCTGCCGCCGCTGCGGGCCTTGTTCGGCACCGCGCCGTTGGACGCCGCCGCCTGGCTTGGCGCGGCCGCCGTCGGCTTCCTCATTCTACCGGTGGTCTTGATCGAGAAATGGCTATGGAGGTGCTGGGAGCCGCCCCAACAGAACTGCCGCTGAATAATTCCCGCATGAGTCGCAGCGTCTCCTATTGTTGTTGTCGCGCCGCCTCGAACATGGCGACGATGTTCCGAGGTGACACGTTGGCCATGATGTTGTGCACCTGCTGGAATACGAAGCCGCCGCCCGGATTCAGGATGCGGCATTGCGCCTGGACGTGCTGGCGGATCTGGTCCGGCGCGCCGTTGGGCAGGATGTCCCGGGTGTCGCACCCGCCGCCCCAGAGGGTGAGCCGGCCGGCGTATTTACGCTTCAGCGCGGCGGCGTCCATGCAGGCGCAGCTGATCTGCACGGGATTCACGGCGTCGAGGCCGGCGTCGATCAGATCCTCGAGCAGCGGCTCGATGGCGCCGCAGCTATGAAGCAGGATTTTGACATGCGGGGCCAGCTCCTTGGCGCGCCGCCACAGCTTGCGGTGATAGGGTTTGTAGTACTCCCGGTACATGTCGGGAGAGAGCAGCGGGGCGTTCTGTCCGCCGAGGTCGTCGCCAAAGAGGATGACGTCGATGTGCGGGGCCACGGCCGGCAGCCACTTCTCGATATTGGCCAGATACATGGCGCAGAGCGCCTCGGAAAGCCGGTGGATGGCATCCGGATACAGCGCCATGTACAGCAGATAGTTGTCCATGCGGTAGAGCCATTGCGGCAGCTCGAACATGTTGGCTCCGAAAAGGCCGAGCACCGCGCGCCCTTTCGACTCGTCGCGGGCCCGCCGGGCGCCTGCCGTGAGTTTCGCGAGCCCCGCCTCGTCGAGGGGAAAATGCGCGCCGGGATGCGGCACCCCCGCCCACATGGTCTTGGCGCACATCTGCGGAAGATCACGGAAATCGTCGTCCTCGATGCCGCGCTCCATCAGCGGGAAGTGAATCTGCTCGAAGTACAGCATGCCCTGCTTCATGACGGCCATTGATGTGCCGTCCGGAGCGTGTATGAACCAGTCGCCGCCTTCCTGGGAGAGGTTGATGTAGGACGGAATCTTGCACGGCGTGCCGTCGGGCAGCGTCCAGTCCTTCCAGTCCGTTGCGTCATGACAGAAACCACGCCCCATCTCCACGGTGTCGACGCCGAAACGGTCCAGCACGGGCGGCTCGACGATGGCGAGCTGCTGGAGCATGTCGTAGACGTAGATGCCGCCCGTGGTGACGCCCAGCTCTTTTTTCAGCTTGGCGTAGGCGATGGCGGCGATCCCCGACGAGCGGTGCCCCGAGAAGTCGACCGGAACCTGGTCGGGCTGCTTGTGGTTCAGCGCGGTCAAGACGCGTTCACGGGATGTCATAGGTTTCTCCTGTGCAACTGTTCGTTAAAGCGCGTTCAGATTGTTCTGATTTTCTTCAAAAAGTACATCATCGACAAACCATGCGCCATCCCCGGCGGCGGTGAACTCCAGCACCAGCACAGGGTCGTCCGGCCTCGCGGTCAGCGTCAGCTCAAGCGGTTGCCAGGGTGTGTCGTCACTGGTGGCATGGAGCGTCGCCTCGACACTTTCGAGCGGATTGGCCATGCTGAAGTATATCTGGGTGGCTCTCACAGAGAACGAAGCCGGACGGGAGCCTTTGTAGGAAAGCCACAAGGACAGGCGGTAGCGCTGTCCGCCGTTCAGCCACAGTGAGCCGCCGCACATTCCCAGCGTTTTGACGCCGTCGTTCCGAGCGATCCGCAGGCGGAGACTCTTCGATCCCGAGCGCGGCCGCTCGCCTGTGACCATCGCCCAGTTGTCGACCCGCTCGTCGGCCGGGAAGAACTGTCCACGGAACAATCTGTGGAGGTCGACCGGCGTCTCGAAGTCGCAGTTTTCGCCCAGCGTCAGGGCGTGGAGCCGCGGGTTGCGCGGCGCGGCGGGATCGACCGGATACTCAGCACGCCAATTGATTTCGGTTCGTTCGGGATAGGACTTCCGCGTGTCCAAGTCGTTGAACGCCGCCGCGGCCAGCAGCCGCTCGGACTCTTTTCCGGGAACGGCGAACAGGCGTCCCTTGTTCTTCCACAGATATCCGCCAGACGTCGTCCGGGCGGGCTCGCCTTTGAAGTGGACATGCTCGTCCAGCAGGCAGCAGCAGGTGATCGAGGAGACGTCCTGCCTCGACTCGTCGATGGAGAGCACGGGATTCCAGTCGGCCTCGCCGAGGAAGCCGATCCAGCCGCCGCGCGCTATTTTGCGGCTGTCGTATGTGTCAAGCTGACCGAACGTCCGGATGGCGGGCATGTTGCTGGTCCACTTCAGCACCCCTTTCGAAGGATGCCGCCAGGCGACATAGGGGAAGCGGACTTTGCCGGGACGATGGTCGGCCATGCCTTTCGCCAGCAGGTTGGCGAACTCGACTTTGACGGGTTCCGCCCCCTCCAGCTCATTCTCAAAATCCAGCACATAGCCCAGCTCGGGATCGACACGGAGGCGGAACAGCTTGCGGGAGTGTCCCTTCCACCCGCGCCACTCCTCGTCGACAACTATTTCCACGTGATCGACGAACGCCTTGACGCTCATGTCCAGGGTGTCCGATGTGCGGCTTTGCGCCCAGTTGATCCACTGGCAGGTCTGGAGCTTGACGCCGAGCAGCGTCGGGGCGTGGTAGACGTTCGGGATCTCGAGGCGGCCGTGGTTGAGCGGCGCGCCCGGGAAGAACTCGAAAAGGTCGATCTGGCAATACCCCTTATGCAACAGGGCGATCCGACGTTCGCCATCGCGGATCCAGACGATGCCGCCGTTCTCCTCGACGCTGAACCGCGGCGTCCAGCCGCCGAAGCCGCCTTTCCCCGTGAACTCTCCGCATGTCATTATGCCTGCTCCCATCATGGGATCTCCTCGATTTTCAGAGCGTCGTAATAGACGTCGCCGTTCTTGCCGCTGTGGAAGACGGCCTGCCAGTATGGGGCGGCGTTGATGGTGGTGAACTCGCCCGCGAAGACTTCCCATTCGTTCAGCTTCGGCGTCTTGGTGCTGCCCAGCCACGGGGCGGCTTGGATGTCGGACGCCATCGACATGCTGAATCCGCCGTCCTCCGGCGTCGCGCGCTTGATGGCGACGCTGATCTTGTATTTCTTGTTAGGCGGCAGCCAGACGTTCCACGTGATGTGCGCCTTGCCGCCTTTGGGAACGAGGAGACAGCCTTTCCCTTTGTAGGCGTCTTGGAAGACGACGCGGGAGGCGCGGTCCAACTTGTCGTAGCGTCCACCCTCTTCAGTGAAGAGATGGTCATATTCCGAGCCGCCATCGGCGAGTGGCTGCGAAAGCCCGTAGTTCGATCGCTCGAAGTCGGCGTTCATTAGAAACGGCCCGACGCAGGCATAGGCCATCTCCTGTCCCCCGCCCTCGATGGTCAGTGTGGCGACCGCGCTTTCAGGCGTGTCAAGCTTGCTCAGGTCGGCATTGACTTTGATTTCGGAAACGCCTTGGGGCGGGACGATGAACGAACTGGATGAGGGTTCGAACGACACATCCTTCGCGCGCTCCATGGCGATGACGAACTGTCCCTTCAGTTCGCGGTTGACGCGGTTTCTCAACGTCAGCAGCATCTCCCGCTCGCCGGTTCTCTTCATTTTCGCATCCAACGGCCCGACAATCCGCGCCGGGAGCAGCCAGTCCGTGCTCGTCGAGGAGAACCAACCCGTGCTCCATGAAGCTTTGAGAAGGAGGTCGATCCGTTCGCCGACCGTGGCGTTGCCGTCCGCCGCGTACGCGACCGTGACCGGCGTGAGGATTCCAGGTTCGGCCTTGAGCCTCACCGCGTCGCCGCCGAATCCGGACGGCCCGGTGACACGCGCCGTCAACTCCATCGGCTCGGGATTGACGTTCAGAACGAAGGCTTCCCCCGTCACGGTCATGCCGACTGGCAGGCCGAGCGGCAGGAGCCGCTTGTTGATCAGCGGCTCGCTTTCGTTGATCAAGAGGGCGGCGGCGTATTGGTCGGCGGGAATCTCGAATTCCCAGCTCTCCCCGCTGGCTTTGCCGACAAGCGGCGTGACGCCCTGCCAGGTAACGAGCCACGCGGCGCGTACCGGCCCCCAGTCGGCGGTCGTGACTGCGACCTTCTTGCCGCCTGTCTCTTTGAGATTATGGATAAGGACGAGTGCTCCCTTGTTGTTCTCATCGTCGCGCAGCATCAGGCGGGCGTCGACATCGGCGTCGGCGCGGACGCCGACCGTGTCCATAAAGCGGGCGCGCAGCAGGAAGGGGTTGATGATCTTCCGGATGGCCGCAGCCCGGCCGGCCCAGGGACGCAGGAAGTCATAGTGTTTGCCGGCGAGACCGCCAGCCTGCGTCTTGTCCTTGTCGGCGGCGTGCCGCATCTCGTTCATGCGGTAGGCGTTCATGAAGACGTTCTCGACGGCCACCTCCGCCTTGCCGTTGGCGGAGCCGCCAACCACGATCAGGTCGGGGAATGTGTAGCGGAACATTTCCAGCGCGTTGTTGTTGCCCATCAGCCCCCAGTCGCCGAACTGCTGATAGACATCGGAGCAGCCCTCCATGCCGGAAACGACATCCGGCTTGATCTTGCGCCCCTCCTCCTGGCAGCGGCGGATCATGCGCAGTTGTCCGCGGCCCCAGTCGCCGGTCGTCGAGCTGTCGTCGTCATAATTGATGCTCGGGAGAGCGGAGCCGATGGCGAAGCCGTCGAAATCGATGCCGTCCGCGCCATAGTCGCCGATGAACTTCAACGCCCAGTCGGAGAGGTAGTTGTTGAACTCCCGCTTGGCGCTGTCGCACATCCTCTCCGCATGCTGATGGGGCGGATCCGCCGCCCCGTCGGGGCCGATGACGCGGTTGCGTTTGAAGAAGTCCTTGTCGGGCAGTTCGCTCCAGTCTTTGTCCGCGATGTAGCAGCGGGGCAGGTTGCCGAGGAAGGAGTTTGCCCGGTTGTAGCCGGGGTTGAAGAGGTGCCCCTGGATGTAGTAGTTCGAGTGGGCTCCCAGCTCATGGATTTTACGGTTTGTCCAGCGGAAATTGTCGATGCCGCCATACCAGGGGGAAGGAAGCGGATAGACGCCGCAGGCGCCGTTCATGGTGGCCATGTAGCCCCAGGTGGCCACCAGGCCGCTGTCGTTGCCGGCGCACGTCTCGGCGGACCGCGCGAGGTTTTGGTCGAAGGGGCCGTACCAAAGCGGGCCGCCCGTGACGTAGCCGTCGCTTTCCCGTAACCAGCGCGGGGTGTTGCCCTTCTGGAACCAGGAGCCGCCCCACTCGCGGTAGCGGTCGGCGCCCCAGTGCCAGTCGCCGGGGTGCAGTCCGATGACCGCCTCCGGCAGCTCGCGCGTCTGCCCCTTGCGCACTCGAATCCATTTGCGCAATCCGAGTCCCAGCACCGCGCCGTCGGCCGAGCCCCTGGGCAGCAGCTCGGTGGTGTAGAAGGTGTGGTCATAGGAGGAAAGATAGAGTCCGGCGTTTTTGCCCGTGTCATACAGGTCGACATAGCACATACTGAGCATGCCGGGCCAGGTCCAATAGCGCGGCGAGGCGAAGCTCTGCGCCGCCGGGTGTTTGATCTTCCAGCCTTGCGTGAACGGCACGATCAGGGTGTCGTCCGCGGCGTCGCCGCCGATGGCGAGGTTTCCCAGCAGCGGGAAGTCCGCGGCCACGATTTCGTTCTCGCCTTTGTTCTCGATCGATAGTCTGCCCCGGATCAGCTCCGTGTCGCCCGCCTCAAGTTCCCCCTTGACGAGTATCGCACCGCCCTTGAGCGAATAGCTGAAGACAAACTTTTCGCCACCATGACGGAGCTTCTCGACGCGGGCGTCCTGCAACTGGCCGTCCAGCGCGGAGAGCGTCTCCAACCGTCCCGCCTCCGACACAGTGCGCTCGGTGATGATGAAGAGCGGCTGCCCTTGACTGTCGGGCAGGTCGTAGGCCACGCCCGTCTCCAAGTTGCGCAGATTGCACAGGCGGGCGGCCAGTCCCTTGATCTGGAATGAGGTTTTCGCGCCGTTCACCGTGAAGTCCGGGACGTTGCCGGGCGCATAGACGATACCGGGATTGAAGATGGAGAGCAGATCCGCCGAGCGCAGGGACGCTGGCGAACCTGCCGGGGACAGGTGGAACCGCACCCGCAGCTCGGAGTTCCTCTCCGCATCGACCGCGGATAGATCGAGATCGGCGGGAAGAGCGTGCCATGCCGCACCGGCGTCCGACGACCATTCAGCCTTGACCGCTGGCTGGGGCGGAGCGTGCGACAACGCCACCCGCCGCCAGCCTTTCAGCCCGTATGGCTTGAAAGGGACGCTGACCGCCTCCACGGCTCCGGAGAGCTGGACGGGACTTGCCGTCAAGACGGCGCCGTCGTCAGGCGGCTTCTCGCCGACGGGCAGGAGCGCGGTCTGGTCGAGACGGATGCCGCCGTGCCAGCTGTTGAACGTCCAGTTGTGCGCGCCGGCCGCGAGTTTGTAGGTCGGCCCGGGCCGCCACGCCCACGTGTCCGCCCTCCACCCGTCGTTGGGCGTGGCGTCCTGGATGTGGCGCGGGTCGCCGTCCATCGCCTCGGCGTGCGACCAATGCGCCACGAGCGGGATGCTCGCCCGATACCACGCCTGATACTCTCCGGCGGCGGCCAGGTCGAACTCGAACGTGATGCCGTTGGCGAAATCGATGAACAGTCCGCAGGACGCCTTTTCGTCCGGACGGATCCCGCCACGCTCGCTCAAGATCAGTTTTCTGGCATGCTCGGCCTCCATGACCAGCCCTTTGCCGCCGGGCGGCTGCGCCGAGCGCGTGGAGGGACGCAGGACGCCGTTGACGAAATCGCATTCTTTGAGTTCGGTGAAACGCAGCGGGGCCACGACTTCGTCGGCATTCTCCCCTTGAACGACGAGTGAGGCGTCGTCGATGTCGGCGGTTCCGTCCCATACATGGAAGGCGGCGGAGATGGAGGTGGCCGTCGGATCGGGAGTGAAGGCGAACTGGTATAGTTTCCATTCGGACGAAATCCTGACCTTCTTGTGAAGCGAGGGCAGCGAGATGGTCTTCCGCTCTCCCATCTTGAACTGGGCCAGGTCGGTCGCGACGTCGGCGCCGCCGACGTTCTCCACCCGGGATTGATAGGCGTACAGCAGCAACTCGCCTGTGCCGCGCGCCCAGACCGAAAGCACGAACGTCTTTTTGATATCGGGAAGGCGCAGCGGCTGATAGACGGCGGACTCGGTCTTTCCCTCCGGGATCCGGAGCTGCAGATACGTTTGTCCGCCATGCGCGCCATCCCGCGCCACGATCACGGCCCCGGACGTGGCGAGGCTGTGGTGCCGCCGCCAGCCAAAGGTCGCCGCGTCGGGGTTGGCCTCCTCGAAGCCCGGATCGGTGAGTAGTTCCGCCGCGGAAAGCGGCTGGGCAATCAGGACGCTGAGCGACAACGCCAACAGCCTCGTCGCGGCAAGACAGATCCGAAGCACTTTTTCTCCCATGGCTTCCTCCTTGACTAAGACACTTAATTTCATGTTAAGGAAATTCAATGTGGCGCCGCGTTGCGGTTGCCCGCTCCATTACTGTCGGGGCTCGATTCATGGCGACCCAACAGAGCCACGAGCGTGAGCGAGTGGTTGCAGCCGCGGCCGTACGGTCGCCTTGAATAATTTCTGCCCCGCTCGCTCAAATGCCAAATATTATGGGAAAAGGGCTTGTGCCCTTATTTCCGCGGCTCGGTTAAACCTCGCCCTCCACCCCAGGCATGAATTTCATGCGCATTGTGGGGGCGAGGCCTGTCCGAGCCGCAGCTATCCTACAGTTCGACGTCAATGGTTTCTCAGCTTTCCATATCCTTGAGATACTGATGGTACTTGCCGAGCGTGCCGGTGAGGTCGCGCGGCGGGTCGTTCCGGTGCTTCTCCATGACGCCAATGCGGATCTTGAGATGATTGGTGAAGCCGGGGCCGAACTCGTAGGTCATGGCGTCGGAGTGCATAGTGCGGATGAACTGGTTCTGACGTCCCTCCAGCAGGACGATCATCTCCCGGGTGTTGTCCAGCTCGTCGTCCACGATCTGGAGCATGCTCCGCCCCTTGCCGGGTTTGGCGCCGGGGACGATGTGACGTCCCGCCTCGTACCAGTTGTAGTGTGAGCGCTGGACCATGAGACCGAACCGGATGTGGTCGCGCTGCCGCAGGAGGATGGCGGCGTGCTCGGTGGAGGCGCCTTCCGCCTCCTTCTCCAGCAATTCCGCCGCCGTGGCGAGGCCGGCCAGGGTGTGCTTCTCGTACAATTCCTGAATCACGTGGTCGCGGTTGCGCTCGTCAGGCTCGTGGCGCACGAAGGCGCCAAGCCCCTGGATCTTCTCCAGATCGTCGAGCGCCACGGTGCGGTAGTAGGCGGTCTCCTCCGGTTTCAAGGCCGTAAGATCCGGCACCAGCGGTCCGGGCAGCGCCTGCTTGGGCAGGCCGCCGTGCGTCCACAACGGTCGCCGCGTCCAGGCCTGGTCGCAGAGCCGCCACGCCTCGACCAGCGCCGGGGCGTGCTTCGCCCCAACCCAGCCTTCGGCGATCCGCGTCACCACCGTCGTCGGATCCGCGCCGATGTCGGCGTTGACCGCCTTCATGGCCTCCATGTTGACGTCCTGCGGCACCAGCTCCGGCGGATTGACCACGCCCCACAGCGCCAGCCGTTTAGTTCCGAGACGCACGAGATCCTTCATCATGCGGATCGTCTCGAACGGGTGCGGCGTGTAGCGCACCGGCCGCGGGTAGTCGGTCGTCGGCAGCTCGGCGTGTACGATCGGATTCTTGCCGCCGCGCGAGGCCAGCTCGAAACGCTCCTTCATATCGGCGAAGCGGTCTTTGGCGGCCTCGGCGCGGTCGAGGGTGCGGACGCTCCACTTGGCCTTCGGGACTCCCCACAACGCCTGATGGTAGCCCCACTGCTCCTCCAGTCCCCCCTCCCAGTCGTAGAGGCCGTACACCGAGCCGACGACGCCTTCCGGGGCGGAAGCGAGGATCTTCTCGCGCCACTCGGGGGAGAAGCCACTCGTGAGATTGACGTTGAACTCGGGGTTCTTCCTACGCCCCTCCTCGAGCAGCAGGGAAAGGAAACGGTTGACGCGCTTCTCGAGCGGGAACTTCTGGTTGAACCCGGCGCCGTTGGGGCCGGCGTAGCTGTCGGGGTTGTAGTCGAACCCCGAGCCGCTGTCGCTGGTGAAGATGGTCGCCAACGACAGGTCAGGCACCAGTTCCATGGCCTGCGCCATCAGCTCGCGGTAATGCTGGCGCACTTCGGGCAGGTCGGTGCACAGCGCGTAGAGCGGCGTCTTGCTGCAGGTCGGGTTGTCCACGCGGGGCCCGCGGAGCGTCGGATGCCGCTGGAAGAACCGCTCGGGGACGAAGCGCGGCTCGCACAGATAAAGCAGCGGCTTGATCCCGTGGCGCCGCGCGGCCTCCGCGAAGCGTTGCAGCACCTTGCGGTTGCGCTCCAGGTACATCTCGGGATAGAGCCCGCGGTTCAGCTCGCTGCTGAAGAACAGATCCAGCGGCGGCCCGAAGTTGGCGAACCACAGATACACGTTGTCCGGCTGGCTGATCTGCTCGGGATGCATCAGATCCGGCAGATGGTTCACCTGCGCGTGCGTGACACCGGCTCCCGCCAGCGAGCGCGCGAAGGCGTCGACGTTGGTTTCCGTGGTCTCGAAGGGCAGCAGGTTCGGATAGCAGATCAGATCGTTGATGGCGTTCATCGTCTCTCCTGTGTGTGCTTGATGGGTGAACACGCCTTACCTCGGCCCCAAGGATGCTCGTGCGCGCATCCGCCTTCGTGTGGTGCCGGAGGAAGGTGTGTATAGTGTTTATATAGTATCTTAATTTGCCATCGCTGTCAATAGGTGTTGCTTATGATAAATCGATGATAAGGAATGAATAAAATTAATGTATATGCTATATACATCAAGGATGGAAGAGATAGGTGCGCCTCACATCCCGCCTCACTCGGCGCGCATGCGCGCATCGTCGAACCAGGCCGTGCCGACGCCCTCCAAGACGATAGAGGGCATCACGCAGGCCTGGTCGCGTCCAGCGTGACTTTCCGTCAAGTCTTTGTCACGTTGCAACATGCGGGAGTATTGCCGTCTCGGCCCAGCGAAGCTCCCCGACTTCGGGAAATGAGATGAGTTCAAAAACATTCTCGCCGGCATTCATGCAATCTGCGGGTATGCGCCACGCCAGGAGAAAGGGGATGGTTTTTCGGAGATGGGCGTCGCAGCGCTCGATCCGGTTGTTCAACAGGGCGCAGCCACAGGCGTCCATGACGCGGTGTAGTATCTGCCCGTTGCAGCGGACTTCGCTCTTCGGATCCATCTCGAAACTCTCGGAGAACCCCAGATGCAGCAGGACGGAATCGGCCGATGCCGGCTTGAATCCCGTGTCAAGAAGGAGCGTGATCGGCTCCTGCAGGCGGTTGTAGTCGTAGCCGATGCTGGGGTTGCGCAGTGGAATGGGAAGTTGCTCCCGCGCGGGCACGCCGGGAGCACAGCCGCCGTGACCGGGGACATGCGATCGGGTGTAGATCTCGGTGGTCGCCGCATCACTAAAAAAACAAAGCAATTGCTTGAACTCTTCCGGCTGCGAGCTTTCCGCATAGCAGCTGTTGAAGAAATAGAGCCCATCGGCCCCTCGTCGCAAGGCGCTAGCTGCTTCGCCCCGGGAAAGGTCGTCGTTGCCGACGAGGCCGGACAGTCCGAGCGACGTGTAGGGCGCCAGCACGCCACAGCAGTGCGACAGGATGCGCACATGCGGTCCAAGGAACCGACGCCACAGGGCGACAGGCGGGAAGAAGCACGACATGCCGCTAAAAGAGGAAAGCACGACCTGGTCCACCAATTTCTTTTCGCTCCATGCGAGCACATCATACCCCAGTGCCTCGCACACATCCAACTCGGCGGGGATGCGGACGCCTATTTTGACTGAGTGACCAAGACGTTTCTCGGCCTTCTCGATCAACTGTCGGACCTCCGTCATGAATCCGGTGAGGATGGCTTTCCCTTCGGCCTCGAAGCCGGGTTTGAAGTTCATCCCCCAGCGCATCCAGTCCAGCTCGATCCCGTCCATGTTCCATTTCTCAAGAACCTCGGCCACCAGCGCCAGGTGATGCCTTCGCACTTCGGCCTGCGCATAGTCGAAGGCGCCCTCCAGGCTTCGCTCCTCGCGATACGTGGCGCGTCGCCATTCGGGATGTTTCTTCCACTGTTCGGAGGGGAACAGCAGCGCCCAGCCACGGTAATCGCCCGAGTCTGCCTCCATGCGTTGACGGTATTCCTGAAGACCATGGCAGTCGTTCATGCGCAGGGTCAACCACCCCTCGACGCCGTGATGGCGGCAGCGGTCGATCCAGATCTGGTGCCGATCCAGCTTCCGCGCGTCAAGCGCCAGCATGTTGTCGAACATGTGCCGCCCATGCCCGCCGGTTGAGAGGTCGACGAGTTTCAAAAACGGTTGATCGTCGGGGCCGTCGGGATCGTAGCCGTCGCAGACATATTCCCACACATCGCTTTTGTACAACGCCTTCTGATAGTTGACGCAAAACAGGACGCCGCCGACCTGGGTGTCCTGGCAGTAGAAGTCGGCCAGACGCTCGATCCCCTCCCGCGTCATGTCCTCGCGCGGATGGCAGGAGGTGAAATGGGAGTCGTCCTCGTTGATGAACAGGGTTCGCTGCAGCATTCGATTCTTCTCCTTGTGTCACATTACGTCGCCCACCACGGCCGTGAACAGCTCCCGTTTTGCCATTTCGAAGAGCTCCGCGTCATTCTTCCACATTGCCCATTTCCTTGGTTCGGAGTTACATGATTTGGCATGAAGCATACATTCATTATAGCATAAATTTCATGATACGTGTCTTGACGAACCCGCCAATCAGTAGCACATTCACGCCATTATGCGGCACGCAAAACCACTCAGCTCGATCTCCGAGCCGTCGACCTCGCGGCACACGCTGTGGTCGGATTTTCTGATCTTCAGGAACACCACGTCGAATGTGGCGGTGAACCGCGCCGCGGGCGACTTCCACCGGCACCACCACGAGTTCGCGGAGATCATTTTCGTGACCACTGGCTCGGCCACTCATTGGATGGATGGCGTGCGGCATCCCATTGAAAGAGGGGAGTTCGTCATCGCCGCGCCTGGCGCGGAGCACGAATATTCCCACTCCTCGTCCTTCTCCCGCGTGAACCTGCAGATACGCGCCTGTTGTTTCAACGAGCTGAGAGGCAGTCTGAGAAAATCCGGGCTTTGCGTCGACGCGTTAGAGGGACGGTACCCCGTTCTGCGTGAGAAGGGAAAGCTGGCGATGCCGTCCCCGGGCGAATTCCAGGAGTGGCTGCGGATCGTGAAGGAGATGGAGCGCGAGTGGGTGGAGCAGCCTGCGGGGGGCAACCTCGCGGTCGAGTTCCTGCTTGGCGTTTTGCTGGTCAGGCTTTTGCGGGTGTCCCACGCGCCGGATGGAGAGGAGGCGGAGGACGCAAACCTCCTGAAAAGCGTGATCCGCCATATTGACGAGCACTACATGACGACGATCACCATGGCGGAGCTGGCGCGTATCGGCCACATGTCGGTGCGGACAATGGAGCGGCGCGTCCGGGAGATGACCGGTTTCTCCCCGAAACAATACCTGATGCGAACTCGGATAGACTGGGCGCGTCGTCGTCTTTCCTTGGAAGGGTGGACGGACGTCAAGGCCGTCGCGGCCTCCTGCGGTTTTCCCGACCAGAACTATTTCGCCCGGGCCTTCAAGAAGGCCGTCGGTGTTGCCCCCAGCAGCTACAAGGCGGTGGAGAAAAGGTGGAGTTCCGCCGGGGTGAATAACTCGAGCGTATAGAGATATTGTTATTGCGACTCCAAGTGCGGCATGGTCTGCCCCGTTTGCTTCTACCGCTCTCCGAGCGTGACCACCGCCTCGGCCTTGCCTGTTTGTCACCTCTGGCAGAACGATCCGCCGTATCTTCAATCTTCAATCTTCAATCTTCAAGCTTCAAGGGAGGCTGGGTCTCCAGCTTGACGGCGGCGCTGACGAGCTTGCCGTCGGCGACGGCGCGGCGCAGGTTGAGCTGGGCGAAGTCGTACAGCAGCTCGAGGCTCACCCCTTCGCGCTCGTACGTCAGACGCCGCTCCGTGCCGCGCTGCTCGTCCGTGATCCGCGCCTCGCGCAACGCGGCGATGAAGCGCTCGAACGAGCCCCACTGTCCCGCCGCGCCGATCTCCACCACCATGCCGTTGCCGAGGGAGCGCAGCTCCTCGCGGCTAAGCGGTTCGGGCTGGAAGGCGCACATGTTGTAGAACGAGATCAGCCCGTACGCGCCGCCGTCGGCGAACTTGGTGCCGCACAGCAGCGCGTTCCGTTGCCGCGAGACCAGGGGGTGGACGCCGATATAAATGTCGCCATCGCGCACGAAGCACCAGTCGAAGCCGGAGAAGGCGGCCGAGAAGCCGCAGATCTTCCGCCCACCGAAGCGCGCCTCGTCCGGACGGCTGTGGTGCAGGGGGAGGACCAGTGACGCCCGCACCGTGCGGATAGCATCCTGCTTCCACGTCGGCACATAGCCGAGCAGCGCGGCGCCGCCTTGCTGGACGGTGAACGACGAGCCGCACTCCTTGGCGACGTCCTTGCGCATGTTGGCGGCGCGGTCGTCCATGCCGTCGAAGCGGTCGGAGATCAGCAGCCGCGTGAAAACGGAGCGTTGGGACGCCAGATGTTCGGCGATGGGGGCGTCGCCGGCCACCTTTCGCCGTTGATAGAGCGCGTGCAGCGGCGTGGTCTGACCGTACCACAGGCGGCTGCCGAACGTGCCGAGGCCATAGCTTTCCTCCAGGTGAAGGCTGACGGTCGACTCACCGCCGGGAACCTCCCAGCCGCCCATGAATTCGTTGTTGCCCAGTGAGTCGCTCGGCAGCTTTCGTCTCAGCAACGCGTCGACCACCTCCACCGGCGGATGGTAGGTCGGCGCGGCGGCCGCGGCGAGGCTGCGCCGCTGGAAATCCCACGGGCCATGCGCGAACGTCCCCTCCGGCGGGGGGAAGAGCATGTTCAGCGGATTGCAGGGCGAGACGGGGCCGAGGGCGGCATGGAGCGCCATCATGAAGATGGAGCACTGGTTGGCGTTGTCGTCCTCGTAGCCGCGGGAGAACGGGCCGACCTGCTGCCGCAGGACGGGATGGAAATGCAGCAGCGTCTCCTGCCAGACGCGCCGCTCGGCGCGCAGTGCCATGCGGCGGATCGCCTCGTCGCTCGAGAACTCGGCCAAGTCCGCCACGTACATCAGGCTGATGCCGGAGTAGGTGGGGCTGTTGCATTCGTTGAGATAGCCGCGCAGATCGAGGATGTGGTCCAGTTCCGAAAGGCGTTTCCGGGCGAAGGCCACCAGATCCGGATTCTCCAGATGGTCGCCGCCGAGGCCCAACGCCACCAGGCAGCCCAGCGGTGCGTTGTCGTTGGCCCCCACGAAGCCGAAGTCGTCGGTCATCCAGTCGGAGAGGTTGGCCGCCAGGAACCGCTCCAGATGGCGTATGGCCGCCGGCTTGAGCAGCGGATTCTCCGCCCGCAGCAGCGTCGCCGCCGCCGCTCCGCAGAAATGACAGGCATGCGCGAACTCGACGGAGGCGATCATCTCGTTCGCCAGTATGCAGTCGGCTTCATCGCCATGGAGGAACGCCCGCGCCAGCCACAGGTGCGTCCGGACGTCATCCGGGTGTTCGACGTATGGGATGACCGTCTTGCCGTTCTCGCTCACCACGTTCGCGCGGCTGGCGTCACGAACCAAGGTGAAGACCGCCTCCCGCCGCTCCGCCTGCGCCGCCGCCAAAGCCTCGGATCCCCGCCATTCCCCACTCATTGTCATATCCTTCCCTTACTGCTGGTGGTTTCCAGCTACCAGTTTCGAGTTTCCAGTTTCAAATAGATTCAATCGTATGAATTCGATATCTGGAATGACATCTGGGAGTCGTCCCAGGGATTGAGCGCTTTTTGGACGTGCAGATCGCCGAAGACGGCATTGCATTTCACGTTGTGATAGTAGCCAAGGTAGGTAGGCGAGCCCGGGATGTGGTAGTTGCAGCGGACGCCCACGGGATTCCAGGACATCTCGATCCGCGGCTCCGAGATGAACACTTTCTTATGGGGATTCCTCACCTGCGTGAAACGGGTTTTTTGATTGTACGTCACCGGCGTTCCGGAGGTGTCGGCGGCGAAGATCCCCGAATTCGGGCCGTAGTTCAGCTTGGGGATCGCCCCGGAGGCTCCGGTGAAGTTCCAATGCTCGACTTCGCTGGGACAGGCGAAGACCCCGCCGTTGCTGAGATAGGGATAGACGGCGTAGTCGCACCATGCCGCCTTGCCGTTCCAGTAGGAGTAGCACCAGTTCTCGTAGTCGTCGATGTAGCCCTGCGACGCCGTCCCGAGCTGCTTGAGGTTGCTTTGGCAGAGACTGTCGCGCGCCAACCCCCGCGCCTGCTTGAGCGCGGGCAGCAGCATCGACGCCAGGATGGCGATGATCGCAATGACCACCAGCAACTCAATGAGCGTGAAGCGAAACTTTTCCCCGCGACGCCCTGTCGTAGTGGATGAGATAGGCACATTCATCGTCAGATCCTTCCGTCTGTTGCCGACTTTTGGGACATAACTTATCCTTCTCGTTCCCGATCGCCCACGTGCGTTCATGCCGTCGAACAACATCTGATCGCGGTGGAGAGCCGCAGGAAGGATGTGTATCTACTGTTTACATGGTAACATAAAATGCGACGCATGTCAAGAATATTATATCTTTTTATTACCTAAATAGATGATTTATCTTCATTCTGTATATATAATAAACATCAAGCGGAATGTCGTTTGAACGCAGGCGAGACGCGTAAGGAGGGATGCCATGGAATGGGGAGTGAAGATCGAGAGGCGGACGCCGGTGACCGAGCAGATCCGGGAGCTGGTGCGGGAGCGCATCGCGTCGGGCGAGCTCCAGCCGGGCGACCGGTTGCCCTCGTTCCGGGAGCTGGCGCAGACGCTCGGGGTTCCCGCGCCGACCGTCAATCTCGCATTGAAACCTTTGGTCAAGCAGGGAGTGATCGAGCGGCGCCATGGGCATGGAACCTTTGTGGCCGAGCGGCGCAAGTCGAAAGGGCTCCGCCGGGTGGCGCTGTATTACTGGAGCGACATCTGGGGCATCAGGGAAGGACAATTCCTGCGTGAGGTGAACCGTCATGTGGAGGATGAGCTGCGCCGCCGTGACATATCGTTTCGGACGTGGATAGACTCGCGTGACGCCGAGATTCAAAACCGCGGCGAGCCATGGAAAGATCTGCTCGCCGCGGCGGGACGGCGTGAATTCGACGCTCTGATCTGCCCCTCGGTGGACGCCACTCGTTGGAGCTGGATCGGCAAACTGCCCGTTCCTGTTTCGTGCTCAAGCGCGGGAGCTATGGCTCCCCGGGTGTACTTCAATTTGCCGCGGATGGCGGATAGCGCCCTCGGCGATTTGAGACGGCAGGGGTGCGGCAGCGTCGGCGCAATACTGCCATTCGTACGGAACACACCGCCGTATCCCGGCCAGAAACGACACACCTTCACCGTGCTGATCGACCATTTCCTGTCACGCGCGGCGGAGCTTGGCATGGAGGCGCGGACGGAATGGGTGGTGACGCCGCCGGAGTTGCATCACCTGCGCGGCACGACGCACATGGCATACGGCCGCGAGGCGTTCCTCCGATTCTGGAGTATGGCGGATCGGCCGGAGGGATTGTTCGTCTATCCTGACACAACGGTCCAGGGGGTCATCCATGGCATAGTGGAGTCGCGGATCGATGTCCCGAAAGATCTACGGGTCGTCTTCCACAGGAACGCCGGTGTGGAGCTCTACTGCCCATTCGCCGCCTCCTGGGTGGTCAGCGACGAGCGCGAGGTCGCCACGGCGCTTGTCGAGCTTGTCGAACGGCAGGCCAAAGGAATCAACCCCGAGCCGGTCCGCATCGACTTCCGGCTCGAAAGCGTTCTCGCGTCCAAGGCGGGCAGGGAAACGGCAGCGTCTTCTGGAGAGGGAACTTGATGTTTTGGGGCGGTCATTTCCTCCTTGAAGTTTCTCAACGACCATCAATTTTCGAAAAATGACACATCGTCGAACCATGCCGTGCCGGCTTCCTCAAGCACGAGATACGGCATGAGGTAGGCTTGGTCACCGCTGTCCAACTCGACTTCGAGTAGCGTCCACTCATTGCTCCCGCGGAGTCCGCGGCTGGCGGCCTGATGGCTGATGTTGGTGTAATTGTAGGCGTAGCCGGCCAGTTCGATTCTCGCCGCGTCGGCGACATCCGCCGTCTTGACCCATGCGCTGAGCCGGTAGCGGGTGTTGGGTTTCACCTTGCAGACCGCGCCGGTGGGGAAAAGCTGAAGCCGCCCTTTTTCTTTTTGGCGCAACCGGATCGAGCGCGCGCCACTGTGGGCGGTCTCGTCGGTCCAGGCGATCGGGCCGTCGCGATGCTTCGGTAGTTCCAGGATCGGGCACTCCTCCGGTAGCCACGGATCGACCGCCGTCTCGAAGGAGTTCTCGATGTCCATACGGAACGGCAATGCCATGGTTTCATTCCACCATTTCTTCGGACGCGTCGGGTCGGCGGCCTGCTCCAGTAGTTCCTTCGCCAACACCGCCGGCAGGTTCACAAACTCCAGCTCCATATGGTAGTGGAAATAGCCGTCCTCGCCGAGGTTGTCCTGGCCGGCCTGAGCCCAGACGATATGCTCGTCGAAGAGTTGCGAACAGGTCGCCGCCAGCAGAGGGACGGTGGTACGGTGGATAAGAAACGCCGGGTTGAAGGTCGGATGCGCGGCGTAGGCCATCCATGCTTTCGGGTACGGCAGATGCCGTCCGCGCCATGGGCCGCCACCGTTGCGCATGCCACCGAAATCGGTGCATTGAAACAAGGCGTTGGAGTGGACAATACGTCTCAATTGGCCGTCGGGATTCTCCCAGACACTATGGGTCCAGCGCCGTTTCGCGGGGCGGTCTTCGAGCGCCCCGGCGGTCATCAGGTTGAAGCCTTCAAACCCGTCGGGGTCCATTTTCCGCGCGTCGATGGCGACCTGGTAGCGGTAGCGTCCCCAGGCGGGGTCGTAGCTGACGGTCAACCGCCAGCGGGCCGTCTCCCCCTCTTTGGCGGCCAGCGTGATGGTGGCGATCAATTCGTCGCCGTGTTCTTTCTCCCAGTTCCATCTCAGGTCGGCTGGACTCCAGTGCCTTGGCCAGCCCTGCATGCCGAAGTTGAGGAAGGTGTTGTGGACGGTGTGCAGGTCCACGACCTTGCCGGGCGGCTCGGGATTGGCGATCTCGTCCGGTTCAAAGGGCGAGAAAGCCCAGATGTCCAGAAACAGCGGATAGAACGTGGCCAGTTGCCGGTCGCCGTCGAAGACCCGCCAGGCATCGCCCTCATCCTGAATGTGGAGCGCCGGAGTATAGGCGTTTGGAGCATTTGTTTTCAGCGAGTCTACGATTGTTTTTAGCCAGGAATTCTCTTTCATGTGTTTCCTCGAGTTAGTCATTTCCGTCTCGTGTTCTATCGCTACATCGTGTGGAATAATTGATGCTGTAAATAGCGTCATATCCGTGTGTTAGGCACGAAATGAATATCCAAGGCGGTCCGCCTGGAGTGATTTCGGGAGAAAGGCGAGTCTGGTTAGTATGCATTGTTTGGTTGCGGGCAGTCCCCGAATTATTTTCATGGGACTGCCCCACTGCCCACGGGTTTGAGACTGTCAGACACAAGTGCTATAGTATGAATCATCAAGCATGAATACATACTTGGATTGCAGACTTCGGAGGTTGTTTCAATGAATGCGATTGTGGCCGAGCGAGGGCAGGTGACCATTCCCAAAGCACTGCGGCAGCGGCTGGGAATCCGAGCTCGCACTGTTTTGGATTTCACGACGGAAAATGGACGGCTGATCGCGGTCAAGGCGCCCCCCACCGATCCGGTTGCCAAAGTGCGGGGCTGCCTGAAATTGGAGCAGCCGGTCGACGACTGGATTGCCGACATCCGGGGTGACCGATGATTACCGCCGTGGACACTAACGTGCTGCTGGACGTGTTCACCAGCGACCCCGAACACGCCGACGACTCGGCAAGTCTCCTCCGAAAATGTATTGCCCAGGGACAACTCGTCGTGTGCGACATCGTCTGGGCCGAACTTGCGGCCGCCTTCCCGCCCGGCGAAGCGATGCGCAAGGCACTGGGCACGCTTGGCGCCGAGTTCTCTCCACTGAATGCCGAGGCGGCAACGCTGGCCGGCCACCATTGGCGAAAGCATCGCCGTCGCGGAGGACAGCCGCGACGAGTAGTGGCCGACTTTCTGATCGGCGCGCATGCGGCACTTCAGGCTGATCGGCTGGCAACGCGCGACAGGGGCTTCTATCGCGACTACTTCGCCGGGCTCAAAATCGCCGCCCCGTAGTCTCGCCTGGTTCCCATTCCTCCCCCATGTTTTGCATGTTCGTTTCATGTTCATGGGTTGCTGCTTGGCTCGACCGGATGCGCCAGGATGCGGTATTCGCCGGGCTGGAGCGTCAGCTCCCTGTCGGCGAAGTCCAGCCCTGGCAGTTCCATGGTTTTCGAGAACTTCGCCGTGACTGGCTGGTCGGTCGGGTTGTTGACCGAGACGTGCCACAGCGGCGGATTCGGGCCTTCGGCGTCCTTCAGGCAGACGACCTCGATGAAGAGCTCCTTGCCTGCGGCGTCGGCGGCCACGGGCTGCCCCGCGACCATTTGCGTGAGAGGTGCCTGGCCAGAATAGACCGGGAAGTAGACGCGCCCATCGAAGTCCACCGCCAGGGAGCGGAAGCGGTTCTGCGGTTTGCCATAGCGGCCGGCGCCGACATAGCCGTCCTTCTGCCACAAAATCGCGCTCCAGCGGGGATTGAGTCCAGAAACGCGGAACGGCAGGTTGGCGTCGAGCTTGTCCGCCGGGAGCGGTACTTTGACTTCGGCGGCGTACGCATCTGCCGCAAGCTCGATGACGCCGATGGGGGTGTCAAGTCGTTTCCCGCGCAGGATCTCCATGCCGTCGGGGCACTGGAGATAGCGGACCCAGCGCAGCAGCTCGTCGCTTCCGGCGATCGGCTTGTCCATGGGCCACCAGCAAGTGAACCATTCGACCTTCCGTGTCTCGCCAGCCTTGACCGGCAAGCCACCCTGCGGCAGATCCTCGACCAGTTCAGATTTTTCCGCGGAGACGTTCAGTCGGAGTGGGACGCCGTAGTTCACGAAGAGCATCGCATTGGAATCTCCGGGGGAAACCGCGGCGATCCAAGCGCCCGTGCCGACGCTCCATGAAAGCGCGCCGGGAGAGGAGCGGCCGCCCTTTGGGGCGATGTCACGCGCTTTGAGAATCTTGTCTCCCTCGCCCATCAGCAGCAGCACGTTGACCGGCACCTCCTGGCGCCAGCAATGCCCGAGGTAGGCCAGGGTGAGGGTCATGTCTTTCTTGTAGGTTTCAAGCTGGGTGTAGAGCGAGGCGGCGGGGCCGTCAGGCAACCCCATCGGGCCCCAGCCTGTGGCGGTGCCTGTCTGACGCTGCGCCCATTCCGTGTAGATGCCTGTCATGTCGACGAGTGGCGTCGGCTCGATTGGTCCCCACCCCGACCAGGGATTGCGGTGCGGGGATCCGGGTGGCAGGACGCCGCGGCTCACGGAGCGCCCGCGCCATACCTGGTCGTCGCAACTCTCCATCACCGGCGTCTGGCAGAGGATCTCGGTCTGTTTGCCAGCATCGCCGTGGAAGGCGGGCGTGACCGCTCCCCAGCCGAAGAGCGGCAGTTTGGCGACCTGTCCCATGCCGTCCCACATCTTCCCGGCCTCCGGCACGAGGGGGATGTTGGTGAAGCGCGACCAGCCGGGGCCGCGGAACATCTTCATCGTGCCGTCGTTGACGTGGTCCGCGCAGAAGACCGCGGCCGGCGAACCGTCGTTCCAGCCGCGCAGCGGAAAGGAGACGGCCTTGCCCCCCTTCATGTCCGTGGCGACCACGCTCATGTTTCGCTGGAGCGAACCGCTGAGAAAGAGACGCGCCGCCAACTCCTTGGCGCCATTCGGCAGGAAACGTCGGGAAAGACGCGTGCCGTCGTAGACCGCGATCTCCTTGAGTCCGGCGTCCGCGGTCACCTTCAGGAAGGGGGTAACCAGCATGCGGCCGACGGCGAATGGCTCGCCGGCGTAGGAACCCGTGCGATACATCGCCTGGGGCCAGCATTGGATCATCGGCCCCGTGCTGGGAAAGACGTTGGCGGCGAAGTAGGTGTGGTTCCACCGCAGGGCGCCCTGCCACAGATTGGCCACGGACGAGGCGGCCGCGTAGGTGAGCGCCCGTCCCCCGTCGACCGCCGCCGCCATCGCCTCCGGCGAGTCCACCAGATTGATGGCCACCGGCGTGCCGGTCATGGTGCCGGCGTTGGTCAGCAGGTACTGGTCGGTGACATCCTCGACGAGTTTCCCATGGTCGTAGTACATCACGCCGGCCATGCTGAAAAGCCGCAGGTCATGGATGGCCAGCCCGCCGGATTTCATAGGGCCGGTGAAATCGAACCAGCCGAGGGTGTTGGCCCCCTGCTCGGGGTTGTTCTCAAAGACGAAATCGATGAATTTGCTCGCCTCCCACTTGCCCTCCTTGTCGTGTGGCTGAAGCATCAGCGTCTTCTTGTCCGCCGAGAGGTATTTGTCGTGAATGAACAGCGGATTCGAGCCGCAGTTGAAGAACTGATTGCCAAGGTTGCTCTTGATGCGGTATCCGGCGATCAGCAGCAGATCCTTGTCGCCGTGCTGTTTGCAGTCGGCGATCAATTGCTTCAGCTTCTCTGGCGTCAGTTCGGCCATATCCTCCAGGAAGATGATGAATGAAAGCCCTTTCTGGCGCGCCATGGCGGCGTAGTCGGCAACTGTTCCTTTTCCTCCGGAATAGGCGGTGCGCGGTCCCACGATGCCTTTGAGCAGGTTCACGGCGGGCGGCGGAAGGTTGGGATTGTAATCGGCCGCGGCCTGTGTGCCAAGATAATGCTTATAGTTCGGATCGTCCTTCTTCTCCAAAGGACGCGTCCAGCGATCCGGAGCGGCCTTGTAGCCACCCAGTTGACCGCCCGCGAGACTCGGCGCCGCCAACCAGCGGAAGGTGTTCTCCAGCAGCTTCCCGAAGTCCGATGGTTTGCCGTCCAGCCCTTTGTCCAGCATCACGCCATTGTGCGCCCATGAGAGGCCGGACTCGAGATGATAAAACGGATGCGCGTGAAACAGCGCCAGCCGTCCAGGCGCGAGGTCTCGGATGGCGAAGAGCGGCGGCTCGGTCACGCCGTCAGGGCGGACAAACGGCGCGTCGTAGTACGGCACGCCGGGTTTCCTCTCCTCGATCCGCGCCGGCTCCGTCCGACTGCCTTTCGGGGCGCGCAAAACCACCTGCCACGAGCCGTCGACGTCGATCGGCCCGGCCGCGCCCCAGTCCCACCCACCCTGTTTTTGTGAGAGGTATCCCGGGTACCAGACGCCGCGCACGCCCTCCGTGACCGGCGAGGCCGTGACGTTGTCGGTCCAGTAGAAGGTCTGCCTGAGCCGTGGATGGCTGACGAAACGGTCCTCCGCCATCACCACCGTCTCGAGCGGCTTCCGCGCCCCCCAGCGCGCCAGTGCCTTCTGGTCGGCGTTGTAGAACCGCGGATCGTAATGGTGGAGAAGCAGATTGACCATCACGCCGCCGCCGTCGGCCAGGAAGCGATCCACCAGCGCGAGAGTCTCATCAAGGTTCGGCCCCGAAGCAGGCCCGCCATGGGGGTTGGTGGCCACCTGGCCATCCTGGGGGAAGTCCACAAGCGCCAGCACGTTGTACTGCTTCAGCCGCTCCCATGTCAGTTTGTCGTGCGCGATGGCGTCCACCTCGAACCCGGCGGCCTGCAGCCGCCTCATGTACGCCATGTCCATCTCGCCCCCCCAGTTGTCAATCAGGATGGACGGGCGTCTGGCGCTTTGCTCCTGGGCAACCGCTGAGCTTGGCAAAATGGCGATCATGGAAAAAACGGCCATCCAACAGAACATTCTTTTCGCCGTCATTTAACAACCTCCTGCTGGAGCTGAAGCATCTTCAGGATAAAATCCTTGGCCTCTGCTGGGTAATCGGGTTAGTTCTGGCTGTGGAGCGAGCATGGCACGCCGACTTCATCAGCGCGCTTCTTGAACAGCAGCCCCAGTTTGGGGTGGTGGATCGCGTCGTTGGTTTTGCCGATCGGTCCTGTATATCGCAGGACGACGGGCGGGTCGCCGGCGTTGAGGTGTTTGACCGGGGAACAGTAGTCGATGAGCTTCTGCGTCGCCTCGTCGACGTCACAGGCCTTGAGCTTGTCGTTCGGATAGCGCAGTCCGCTCGAGAACATTGCGTGCCCAAGGGCGTCGAGGATGTCACCGTTCTTCAAATCCGCCGGGTCGAGGGTGGTCTGGGCGCCGTCGCCGATCGCTCCTTGGAGCCGGGTGGATTCGCGCAGAACAGGATCTTCGGATTCGGGATCGGCCAAATCATCATGCGTGGCGAGCCAGAGGGCATTGCAGCCGCCTGCGGAGTCGCCCATGGCCACGAAACGGGTCTTGTCTATGTTGTACTTCCCCGCATTGGCGCGCAGGAACTGAACTGCCCGCGCCGAGTCGATCAGCGGCGCGGGCAGCTTGTGCTCCTTGTAGACGAAGCGGTAGGTGATCGAGGCGACCGCTCCGCCATGCGCCAAGACGCTCCTGACGATGTCCCTCCGCATGCACGGATACTGTGACTGGCTGCCGTGCCCCCAGCCGCCGCCATGGATCAAGACCAGTGTCGGCGAGGGTTTCGACGCTCCTTTGGGCATGTAGACGTCCAGCAACTGCCGTTCATCCGGGCCGTAGGCGACATTCAAATCCTTTGTCCACCCGCCGGGCACCGCCAAATCCAAAGCGCGCTCTGCGCTTTCGCGAAGTCGCCCGAGGCTAAATTGCCCCATGCCTGATAATCGAGGATTTTCATCCGCAGATCGTCAGAGACCGCTTCGGTTCCGTCATACTTGTCCAAGAGCTGCAAGGCTTCCGCCAACTTCTTCTCCTGCCGTTCCAGTTGCAACGCCCGTTCGAAATCCTTTTCCATCTGCTTGGTCATAGCTGGATCGATTGTAGGCTTCCGCGGCGTAGCGGCGTCTTCCGCTATCGCCGGAGCCGTCGGCGCGGCGGCGTCAGCTTTCCGCTCCTGCGCCTGCGTGTGCGAAAACATGCTTGCGGACAGAACGAGCGTCCCGGTCATGATGAACGGTAGAGTGCGCATGATGTGTATCCTCCACGATTAACGCATGATTAGTTGCGCGGAGGATCGCGCGGGCAGCTCGACGGCCTTCTCGCGCTCCTTGAACATGGCCTGGAACGGCGCGGCGACGCGCAGCGTCGTCTTGAGTGGAGCGTCCGTCGGATTGTGGACGTCGATCGTCCATGAGCCGTCCGCCTTGCCCTCGGGGGTCGTGTTCTGGCTCGCCGAGACGCACAGCTCGGGCTTGTCGCAGCGGATGAGGTTGCCGATGGCGACCTCGAGTCCATCCTCGAGGGCGTCGACCTGGGCGAAGGCTCTGCCGCCGGACGAGCCGACGGGGCGGACGAGGCCGCTTCCGGTCTCGAGCAGGACGCAGGTCCAGCCGCTTTCAACGCCATCGACGATGATCGGCGTGCTGTTGACGTTCAAGGGGTTGCGCCGCAGCCGCAGCTTCACGGCGCCGTCGGCGGCCGCGACGGTCGGACCGGTCCAGCAGTCCGCGAGCGTTCCCGTGGCGACGGAGACCCACGAACTGTCGGGCTTGACGGGATTCGTCACGCGGTCGTTGACCAGCTCGAACCACCAGTCGTAGCGCTTTCCGGCGGCGACAGGCGTGGCCGAGGCCGGCCCGAGACGAAGCTGTCCCTCGTTCTTGCCCAACTCCGCCAAGGCGGCGAAGCCAAGCTCCTTGCCGTGGACTCTGAGGGTGAAGGCGTCGCCGACGGACACGGCGTCGCCGTCGCCCAGCATGCCCGACTGCCGGACGTTCTTCGGGTCGCCGCCAAGGCGCGACTCGGCGACTGTTCCGTCGGAGCGGTGGATCCTCAGCGCGAGCCCCTCCTTGGGCAGATCGCCCTCCCAGGCGAGAATGGAAAGTCCGGGGAGCAGGCCGAGATCCTTGTGCGGCGCCAGTTCGCGTTTCGTCTCGCCCCAGACGACCTGCCGGGCGTGGTAGGCGTTGTTCGAGGGCTTGCCGGTCGGCCCGTAGGGATAGCCGTCCCAATGCACGCCCGAGACGGCGTGGTGCACGTAGCTGAAGTTGTGTTTCTGGTACCACTCGTAGCGCGACCAGCCGTGGGCGACATCACCCCGCGGCGTGGGGACGGTCCAGTTGTGCCAGGGGTTGCTCATATACGGAAGCAGCTTCTTGAAATAGGCGGAGCTTGAGACCTTCTCGATGAAGAGGTCGGGGGCGGCGATTTCGAGTTGCATGCGGCGCGACTCGCAGCCAGTGCCGGGCAGCGACCGCGGATAGAGTTGGTTGACCACCTTCTTGGACGGCTCCATCTTCAGGACGCCCTCCTGCCAGGCGTTGCCGTGGCCGGGTTCGGAGCCTCTGCCGAGGGGGGCGTTGATGCGGTCGCCGCAATAGTTGTAGAGGCTCTGCTGCTGCTCGGTCCAGATCTCGGGCGTGATCGCCCGGCGTCCTTTGGCGTCCTTGACGACCGCCACCAGATGGCGATTCCGGTCCTGCGGAATCCAGAACTCGGCCGAGAACTCCTTGGCGCCCTTCGGGTCGAAGCGGCGGAACAGCTCGGGGCCGTCGTGGATCGTGATCTCGGCGAGCGGCTCGGTCGAGGCGACGTCGAGCCGGACGGGAAGCCGGTAGTAGCTGGGCATGAACCAGTCGGCCTTGGCGTTGGCGGCGTAGCGGTCGATCCAGTAGCGCGGATACTCGACGCGCTTCCAGGCGTAGCCGCCGCGGAAGCGCAGGCTGGCCGCCGGCCCCTCGCTCACGGTCGGCCCGTACCATGCGCGGTAGGCCCCCGCGCCGAAGTTCTGCGGGTCGCCCGCGCCGCCGACGTGCAGGTCGGCCTGCGGCAGACCGCCGGCCAGAGACGGATACCGCGGATCGGGCGCGCCGTTCACGACGAGATGCGGGGCGCCGCTGGAGAGCATCCCTTTCAGCTGCGCCGGGTCGTCGAGCAGCGCAACCGCGTAGGGCGTCGGGTTCACGTTGACCGCCACCGCCTCGAGGAACTTGTCAAAGGAGTCGTCCACGAGCTTGCCCGACTCCCAGGTGAGGCAGGAGAAGATGCCGTAAAGCTTGTAGTCCCAGAACGGCGTGGCGTTCGATCCGTGGCGCATGAAGCCGACCGTGGTGCCCTGCCCGCCCGGATTCTCCTGCAGTATGTCCATGAAGTAGGGAGCCTCGGAACTGCCCTCCTTGATCGCGATGTTGTTGGCGTCGTCGAGGAAGCGCTTCGGCGGGAAGCCGCGGGTGCGGACGCCGTCGACGACGAACTGCTGGTTGACGCCGCCGGTCTGGATCGTCATCTGGTAGCGCATGCCGGGATAGCAACGGAAGGTGGCGGAGCTGGCGGCGGCGCACTGCCGCTGCAGCTCCTTCCACGCGCCCTCGTCCAGCTTGGACATGTCGTCGAGGAAGACGAGGAAGGAAAATCCCTCGGCGGCGGCGGCGGCGGCCCACTCCGCCACGGTGCCTTTGCCTCCGGAGAGTGCGCTGCGGACGCCCGCCACGCCGCGGAGCCACGGCCCCGGGGCGTTGAACTTCTTGACGCTCCAGTCGACGGGCGGCGAATCGCCCTGCTCGACCGGCGGGAACAGCCCCGCCAGCCAGCCCAGGTTGCCCTTGCCGAAGGTCGGCTCGGCGCACCAGCGCAGGGCGTTGACCAGCAGGATGCCGAAGTGGCTCGGGACGCCGTCCGTCCCCTTGTCCCAGCAGACGCCGTCGAACAGCGGGAAGTGCGGCGCGTAGAAGATGTATTGCGGAGCGATGCCCACCACGACCAGCCGGCCGTTGCCGACGCGGCGGGCGGCGATCAGCGGCCACGCCTGCTTCTTGCCTTCGATCTCGGGGATCTTGTTGGCCGGATCGCACAGCTTCGACTCCCAGTGCCTCGCCACGGCCTCGGGACCGCTCTCGACCAGCACCGTCCAGTTGGCGTCGACGATCAGCGGCATGGCGGCGGGCAGGCCGTAGCCGCCCACGCTTTGCGGATACCATAGCGATTGAACCGCCACGGTGACGGGATGCGGTTTGACGTCTTTCGTAAGGGAGAAGTTTCCGTCATAGGTGTATTTCGAACGGAGAGATTTCTTCCAGGTGGACTGGTCGAAGACGCTGGCGTGGACCAGCTTGAGCCCCAAGCTGTCGAACCAGCCCTTAGCCTCGGTGGCGAAGCGCTCGCCGTTCGCCACGGTGGTGATGACGCCGCCGCCGAGCCGCATGTAGTCCTCCAGCTCCGCCGCCTTGGCGGGCGTCCACTCGTCTTCCCATGCGCCGAGGCTCTGGATCAGCACCACGTTGTAGCGGCGCAGCAGATCGATGTCGACCGCCTTCCACGAGGAATAGCCCACCTCGAACCCCTGGGCCATCAGCCCGCGGACCAGCTCCGGCTCGGGATACTTGTTGGGCGACCCCAGGAAAAGGACCGACGGCCGGATGTCAAGCGGCGGATCCTTTTTCAGCGCCTCGACCTCGGCAACGTCCGCGCCACATGCCCCAAACGCGCCCCACGCGCACAGGGCCGCCGTCATCACAAGCCGTCCGATTCCACGCATGCGTCACCTCCTTGATGCTATTTCCTAATTATGTGCTATGCATTTAGCGTTTACTACGTGTCAAAGTGTCATCGCTTCGCTTGGGTCAAAGCATCAAAGATTGGAGTCAAACTTTGACACTTTGACGCTTTGACACCTGGATTGCGGGCGTGCCCGCCTTGGACATTTCCTCAAACGATTTCGCACCAAAATCATTCACCATATCTGCGGGCATTCCGATCGGTAGCGGGCGTCGCTCCAGTTGAACAGTTGCGTCATCCAGTAGTAGGTAAGATGGGAGTTGTTGTACGACCATGGCCTGAATGGCGACGACGCGAAATTTGTTTCCATGTAATTGGGAAGCTCGGGACCCCACCGCGCCGATCCGTCGAAGAAGGAGAAATTGTATCCCCGCCCATGGCTGTGCTTGGAGGCTCCCCACGGAGCCCACGTGGTATAGCCGGTGGCGGGGTCGGTAGTCTGCATGCAGTAGTCCGCGGCGAGGACTTTCTCGGGAGAAGTTTTTCCATATCTGTGCCATTTGCCGAAGTTCCACGTCTTGGCGCAACTGGGAGCGTTCCTGTCGGAGACGGCGCAAAAATAGCTGGTTTCTATCCATGCGTTGCCCGTCATGATCTTGCTCCACGCGCCCGCCCCCCCGCCGGCGAACGACGCGGTGAGACGCTCTCCCTGACGCCGTCCGGGGCAGTAGAACGTCGAGCCGCCCGCCTCCTTGCTGATATAGCCTTCGCTGACAAGCAACCCAACGCCCTGCGGGTAATTGTTGTTGTAGTTGTAGGCATAGTTGAGGTAGTCCGGCAGGTCGATGTTGTCTATGCTGGAAATTCCCGGGATATAGCCGTTGAAGTCACCACCGTTGCTGTTGACCGCCGTGTTGATCTGCTTGAGGTTGTTGAGACAGCTCAGCCGCGTGGCAAGCTGCTTGGCGTTTTTCAGTGCCGGCAGCAGCAACGCCGCCAGGATGGCGATGATGGCGATCACGACCAGTAGCTCGATGAGGGTGAACGGTCTCTGACGGCTATTATTGTGGCGGATCATGCTTCTTCTCATTTCGACCTCACGGTTTCGTTTGTCACGTGTGCAGGCGTGACCAACTCCCTCACTTTGGGGGATTCGGGAGAAGTCACCGCGGCAATCGCGTCAGACATGATCTTCCCGCGGTTGAACGACAAGACATCGATCGCAGGGTCCGGATCGCCCATCACGTCGATGACGATCACGCCGATCTTGTCCGGCACGGAACGCCCCTGGCGACGCAGCTCTCTCATCAGATAGACGCCATACGCCCCGCTGCCGGAGACGATGCCCGCGCCATCGGGGATGGATTCGACGAGCTTCGCAATCTTCCTCTCGAAATCCTCGTGGGTCGGCATCTCCAAATGGGCTGCGTCCACATCGTATCCGCTAAGACGCTCCTCGCAGGCCGTCCTCACCCCGTCAAGGATCAGCGCAATGAAAGGCGCGCTCACATTACCTTTTTGATAGAGGGCTCGGACCGGTGAATAGCCGGCGGCGAGAAGGATGTCCACCGCCATCCGCCCGGCCAGCCGGAAGTCCGGCAGGAGGTATTCCTGCTCCGGCGGCTCCACGCGGGAGTGCTCGATGTGGATCACGCGGGTCCCGCGGTACTCGATCTCGCGCAGGAGATCATCGTTACGGGGCTTGATCGGCGAACAGAAGGCCAGCAACCCCTGGTGCCTGTCGTCCAGCACCCGCCGAAGAAACATCCGCTCGGCCTTCACGTCCCATGTGTGGTGGAGTTGGGAGTACGGATTCAACAAAAAACCGCGGGCGAGGACCTCCCGCTGGATCGTGTTGAGGCTTTCCCCATCGAACATGCTCATGACCGATATGGTCTTTGACATCTGGGATTTCTCTTCGGGCTTGCGGACATACATACCGGAGCCGTGCTTGACCTCCAGCATCCCTTCGCTGGCCAGACGCAGCGCCGCCTTGCGCAGTGTCACCGGGGTGACCTTGTACTTGCGGGCGAACTGCTCGATGGACGGCAGCCTCGCGTCAGGAGCATACGCGCCGCGCACAAGATCGCCGCGGAGCCTCTGATAGACGGCTTCCGCCCGGTAGCCAAGTTGTGAGGTCTCGCTCATCCCCGTGTCTCCATCATGCAAGGTGATCCGCTCCGTGCGAAGGATGATTGGAGGACTGCCGCAGTCTTCTGGTCAGATTGTGCCCCCCGGCCGCCGTGGGTTCCCTTGAAGAGTATACGGCATGACGAATTTGTTGTCAATACGAAATATATGTCTTTTATATGAATATTCCCTACCCGCCTCCCCCTTGTCGAGTGTTGCCTGTTGGATAATACACATCCACAGATGCTGGAGGTGGTGAAGATGTTACGGTCTCGCCAGGACGTGCTGCCGGGTTGTATAGAACGGCGAGCCGACGAAGTCGTAGTCGTAGACCAGGCGCCGCTGGCGCGCCCGCCGTCCGTCGGGGAATAGGTTCAGCAGCTTGGGATCCATGCCGGTGGCGCTGAAGCGGGTGACCGGTTCGACCTCGCCATCCACCGCCATGAAGCGGAGCCCTTCGGAGCGGTCCTTCTCGCTGTAGACGGAATCGACGATCTGCAGCTCGCCGTGGCGCCCCTGGTAGCGGCTGTTGCGGTAGAAGGCGTTGAAGCATTCCCAGCGCGCCGCCCGGCACTGCGAGCGAAACTCGGCGAAGCCGCACTCCTCCTCCGAAGCCATCTCGATGACGTAGGCGTAATCCAGATCCTTGCGCAGCTCGGGGGTGACCAAACGCTTCGTCCCATCGACGGCGGGCAGCTCCAGCCGCAGGTAGCCGTCCTTCACCACTCGGCGCGCCGGCAAAGCCCGCTCCTCGCACATCCCCGCCGCGCGCAGGCCGATGAACACCGTGCCGACGCGCAGGAAGTGCCAGTCCGCCGCGACGGCCTCTCCCGACCATTCGGCCAAGGGCGTCTCGTTGACGAGCATCTCGTCCGGCAAATGGTCGAAGACGCTGGCGATGATCACCAGTTTGAGGTTGTCCACCTCCTTGCCAACCAGCGCACTGCCGAGGTTGCCCAGCACCATGGCGCTGCCCTTGTCCTGAACGACGTGATACTGGCCGTAGTCAGCCACATGCGTGGTGGGCGTGGTCATGTTGTTGTACGCCGGAACGTGATCACCCCAGTCCAGTGGGCCGCTCTGCAGATAGTGCCAGAGCGCCACGCGGCTGCGCCAGTCGGAGGAGTCCTCGCCGCGGAGCAGCGTCCCGCGGAGGGTCACGTGCTGCCCGCTTTGTGTCGGCCACATCTCGCACGAGGCGGTGCCCAGCGACCAGTCCGGCTGCTGCCAGACGCGGGTCTGGACGGCGGCCGTCCGCAGGGAGTCCATGGTGGCGCGCAACTCGTAGGGGTAGATCCGTTCCTGTCGGGCGAATTCGGCGATTCCCGGCCTGACATGGGAGAAGTCGGGTGAGAAGCACTCGGCGAATTGCGCGGCCATGAAGGCGTTGTCCGGACCGTGATGCAGCGGCCCGTCATACGCTCCCGACAGGGCTGTGATCGGATTGATGACGCCCGGAAAGCCCAAGTCCCACATCAGCGCGTTCTGGGTGCTCAGCGTCAGGGTGTGGTCGGGCAGATAGCAGCGGGAACTGGAGCCCGACGGCGCGCCTATGCGCTGGTGCCAGTGCGCCAGCAGGTCGAGCAGCACGCGGTTGGCGCAGGCTTCGGCCATCTCCTGGGCCTCCCGGTTTTTGGCGCACTCCGCGATGTCCATCAGCGACACCAGCGTGATCGGCGTGT
>CAYTFM010000011.1:48365-58931 GCA_964436735.1 uncultured Victivallales bacterium
TGGAGGGCATGTTGTCGTTGGCCCCATGGAACATGTAGTCGTTGGCGCCGCTGCACGGCTTCCGTCCGCCGTCCACCTTGGCGAAGCGCGCCAGATGGTCCTCCGAGCGGGCGACCAGCTCCGGAGAGAGGAGCGCCCGTTCCCGCGTCAAGTTGGCGGCGATGCTGGAGGTGGTGAAGATGTTCCACTCGTCCCAGCACGGCGCCGCCGCGTAGAAGCGCAGCGCCCACTCCCGCTCCGCGGGAACATCCGAACCGACCATCGCTGGAAAGCTCCAGTAGGTGATGCGGTAATCCTTCTCGATCTCGGGCCGGTAGCTCCCGTCATCGAAAAACCACGTCCGCCGGCGCGAGCGCATGAAGCTGAAGTACGCATGCCTCCGGGCCGACATCCCATCCACGTCGAACGTTTGCATATCCACCTTGCCGCTCATGGCCCGCCCCCGCCTTTCTGGTTTACCCGCGCCAACTAAAGATTTAACCGGCTCCGCCGGGACTTGAGCTCAGATGGTCGCCCCCCACGGCCTTGTGCGTGGGTGAGCAAGATCACAAGCTACCCTGCCAGCCACAAATCCTTTCCCCTCCCCGTCCCCGCGGCGCTTTGCGCCGCGGGGACGGGGAGTTTTTTTGTGTCCGCCTGTAGCCGACTGATTTCATTCACCCACGGCACAAGGCCGTGGGGATCTTACCCCACAGACGCCAGTCACAAAAACAACAATTTCCTTCTAAGCGATTAAATTAATAAGATCATAACATGATCATTATAATCAATAGTGCGCCGTCTGTCAAGATCGGAATGCGAGAAAGCGGGGGGGGGTGGTGCACGGGTCTTGGAGCTTGTTTCAAGCTTCCGCAGTTTTCAGACGCGTCTGAAAAACTATCGATAGGGGATGAGCATAGGCTGCGGCTTGCCGCCGCCGCGCTGGAGTTCCACCATCTTGATCAGGGCGGCGGCAGCCTCCGCCATGCTGATCGTGACGAAGGTGGCGGGAAAGGGGCAGACAAGCTCGAGTTCGGCGTTCTTGACGATGACGACAGTCAATTCCTTCGCCACGTCGACGCGGCGTTCGAGGCTGGCGGCGATGGCCCCCTTGGCGATGGAGTCGGGCATGACGACAAGGCCGTCCGGCCGCTGTTCCGCGTCCCATATGCGGTTGAACTCGGAAAGCGCCGCCTTTTCCGTTGTGATCGGGTCTTTGACGCCCGGGTCGTCGAGACCGGACACGATCTCCATGCCCAACGCGCGGGCTTTGAAGCGGAAGGTGTCGGCAAGTAAAGCTTGTTTATGGCGACTGCCGTCAGGGTTGCTCTTCTCGTAATGACTGAGGGGCGAGATCAGCGCGACGCGGCGGCGTCCAGCCTTCGCCAAGGGGGCGAGGCAGAGGTCGACGAGCGATTCGTTGTCGAAGTCGATCTTGCAGGACATAGTCCCCGTGCCGACGCAGGCGAGCGGGACGGGCAGTTTGCCGAACCACTCCCATCCAGGGTAATCCATCACGGGGGCGATAATCCCGTCAACCCCGCCGCTGATGGCCTCCTCCCGCAGTTCATCCCAGCATTCGTTCCGCTTGTTGCCCGGCCGGGAATCGACAAACGTCCGCAGTTCGACGCGGCGTTTGGCGAGTTGCGCGGCGAGCTGCTGATACACGCCGTGGGCGAAGATGTTCGTCGTGTTGGCGAACACGCCGGGGAGGAAGTAGACGCCTATCCTGCGGAGGCCGCCTTTTCGGGCGGAGACGAAGGTCCCCACTCCCTGCCGCCGCGTCAGCAGCCCCTCTTTCACCAAAGAGCCCATCGCCATGTTCACCGTCGAGACCGGCACCTTGAGCGACTCGGTCAGTTCGATATTGGTCGGGAACTTCGCTCCCGCCGGATAGCGTCCGGAGCTGATCAACTCCCGCAGATGCGTCTGCACCTGCTTGTAGACCGGTTCGCCGCGCTGGATGACTGGTGGTTGTTGCGTTGATTTTGTCATATGTGGTAAAAGCTCAGAGTTGGAGAGAAGAGAAAATTCTCCGTGGCGACCCATGGTTCTTAATCTTAATCTTAATCTTAATCATAATCTTAATCCGTTCCACCTGTTTTGTCACATACTGACTGTATTTGGGGACTTTTCAATAATCGCAAGCCGACCGTTTCAACGTCCGGCTATTTCCAGTTGTTGGACCAGTAGTCGGCGATCTTCCCGGAACTGATCGTCGTGACCGCCTCGCCATACTCGATCGGCTCGACATGCCCGTCCATCATGAGCATCACGGCGTAGCGCAGGTCCTTGTGGACGAACCATGCGCCCGCGCGGCTCTGCGAGTTGTCCTGCGCGGCGTGGTGGGGCGTCCACACCCAAGGGTTGGTGTCAATCAAATAATAGCCGCCGTTGGGAACACCCCCCCCTCCATTGTTCTCTCCGCCTTCGATGAAATAGGCGGCGCCGGAGGGGTTCTTGATTTTGTTGATGTGTCTAATGGTATCCACGCCCGTCCAATAGGGATTTCTCCCACCCGCGTAGGATCCGAAGCACTTTCGATTTGCGTAGCTGGTGCCTCGGCAGGCCACCTCGTAGAAAGCGGGACACGTCCAAATGCTGTTTGGGGTGTACGTGGCGGTAAGATAATGTCCCCCACCCCACTCTGTTTCACGGTCATCATTATAGAGGGCAAAGAAAGACCAGGATCCGCCGGCATTCACAGAAACAAGATGCCCGTTAGGGAAGTATTTATTGCTGAACGCGGAGGCGTCCGCTGGAGGGAAGAATCCATTGTAGTCCATGAGATAGCTCTGCACGATCGTTCCGATCTGCCGGAGATTGCCGACGCAGACCGTCTGCTTGGCGGTCTCCCTCGCGTTTTTGAGCGCCGGCAGCAGCAGCGCGGCCAAGATGGCGATGATGGCGATCACGACGAGCAGTTCGATAAGTGTAAACCTCGTGTCGTTTCGTGTTGGTGTGCGCATGCCAGATCCTCCCTTTGCCTCCACTTAAATCCTCTCGAACTTCTCACTCCGTCTCGTGCGCCGTCCAGCGGCAGAGGTCGCGCAGGAGAAGGGGCCACTGTTCCCATTCCCAGAAAGGCGCCTGTCCCGGAGCGGGCGCGCCGTGGCAGGTCGCCAGGACGCAGGCGACCCTGCCTTTGCCGGACGCGCCGACGGCGACGGCGGGATCCCCCTTCTCCGTCGACAGAATCGTCATTGCGCCTTCTTTCGTCCTGCTTTGGTGCCACCAGTACGCGACGGGGGGCGGGACCATGTGAAGAAACTCCGTCAAAGGGTGCGACGGTCCTTTCGCAAGAAGGGCGGGACGCCCTTCGCCAGCCAACGCCCCCGTCGACTCAGTCTCGAACGTGACCGGCAGCAGCTCCGCCAGCAACGAGTTCTGGACGCCGCCGCGGTCGAACGCCTTGTGGCCGCCGAGCAGCAGCAGGCCACCTCCACGTTTTGTGAATTCGAGGATCATTTTCTTCTGCGTGAGCGACATGCTCTGGAGGTCGACGCCGCACAGGACGATCAGCTTGTGGGCGAACAACGCCTCGGCGGTTTCGGAGAATCCTGTGAAGGTCTGGCTGCGCCCGCCGCGGACGAAGACTGTCGTGAGGGGGTACCGAGCGAGATGCAAGGCGTCGGCGATTCCCCAGTAGTCGTAGTACGGGCCGGCGACCAGCAACGCGGAGTTCGTGCCAGACGTCCCGGGAAGCAGTGTCTCGGGCACCGCTCCCTCCATGCCCGGAAACGTTTCGATCAGCTCCTGGTCGGAGAAATATTTCAGGGGGTAGATGCGGACGGTGTCGGCGAACCATTCGGCCTTGCCTTGGGTGCCGACGGTGAAATGCCACCAGCCCGGCGCGCGGAGGATGAAGTCGAAGGAGAAGTCCTGGTAGCCGCCAGCCGCGGCGAAGTCGCCGCTTTTCAACTCCAGGCCGCCCCGGGACGACGAGTTTTCGGAGGCGATGTCGAACCTGCCCAACGTTTCGGAGGAGGAGTTCGAGGCGGTCTTCGCCCGAAGCCCGATGCGGTAAAGTCCGGGACGCGGACTGCTGAAGGCGGGCGAATGAGCGATCAACCCGTTCCCCTCGGTGGTCAGCGCCTTGAGGCATGAACCATCGGCGGCGGCGGAGTCCTGGACGACTTCGCTGAACTTCCCGTAGCGCAACGAGCTGAGATTATAGGATTTGACGATCGAGTTGTCCCAGCCGCCCTCGACGATCTTCTCGACCTTCCGCTTCGCCTCCTCGGGCTCATGCGGCGGAGTGTAGCGCAGCAGCCGGAAGGCGTCCAGCCACAGCGTCGAGGGGATGCCCTTCCCCGCCTGCTTCCCGCTGTTGTTGCCGAAGCCGCAGCTGACGACCGCGGTGGCCGCGACTGGCGGCGCCGTGACGATGACGTCGCGAAGGTCCCAGTTGGAGACCGCATGATAGGGCAGCCCGAGAATGCCGCCGGAGCCAATCTGTTTGCCCGACGCGTCAAGCCAGATGATCCGGGCGGATGAGTCGACGCCGCTGTACTTTCCCTTCTCGCCGAACCCCTCCGACCGGAAGGCGAGCGAGAACAAGTACCGCGCGCCTGGTTCCACCAAAATCCCTTTCGAGGAGATGTCCGCATGGCCCTGCGCCGGGATCTCGATTTTGAGCGATGACGCCCCGCTCACACGGAAACGGGTGTCCGACGAGACGCGGACGGCATCCGCGGGACTAACGTTCACCCGCCAGTCGACGGGTTTGCCATCAGCCCACTGCTCGAAGTCGGGGTTCGTCGCCAGGTTGGGGCCGAAGACTGGTTCGGCCGCGGCGGCGAGCTCGGCGAGCGCGAACAGCAGCGCGCCTATGATCCCTGCCCCCCGCCCCCTGAACCCTTCTTTTCGACCTGTGCGGGTAAAATCTATCTCAGGAGCATTGCGCGCCAGTGGGGCATCCCTCCTGGGACCGCGGGCGTCTCGCCCGGCAAAGAGGCGGGCTGGAAGCCCGCGCTCCCAGGTGCTCGTCGTGCGAAGACGCCAGATTTTACCCGCGCAGGTCGCTTCTTTTCCCCTCATTCAAACCTCCGATCCTGCTTCTGCGTCCACCAGATGGCGTCGCGGAGCAGGAGCATCCAGTTGGGATCCTTCCAGAATGGCGTCTGATTTTTGCCGGGCTCGCCCATCGGGGCGGCGGCGACGCAGACGATCCGGGCCTTGTTCGGGCCATACTCCCAGGCGGCCATGACCGGCGCGCCGTCCGCTAGCAGCACGGCTTTGGCACCTTCCTTGAGCGTCGCCGGATGCGTCCAGAAACAGGTGGCGTTCCCGGCCAGGGCTTTGGCGGAGGAGGCGAACGCGGGCAGTTCGGCGGCGGACGCCACCTTCTTGGCGGCAGGCCCTTTCATGGCGCACGGATTGCCCTCGAAGTCGATGGGGAAGGCTCCGCCCAGCTTGGTGCCCTTGAGGTGCGAGCGCCCATAGGCGCCGTAGCTGCCCAGAACGATCATGCCGCCGCCCGCCATCAGGTAGTCGTGCAGCATCTCGACGCCGATCGGCTTGAAGCCGCTGGCCGAGGCGCCGCCCAGGATCACGCAGGAGTGCTTGAGCAACTCCTCGTAGTCGTAGGGGAAATCGGTGAGGCTGCCGAAGAAGGTGCCGCCATACCGGCAATAACTTGTCGTCAGCGGTTTGTTCTCGTTGGTGTTGATGCCGGAGCTGTGGATGGCGTCCGCCATGTTGTACTCCTCGTCGAGCAGCCCTTGGAAGAAGAGCGCCTTGCCGCCGCCGAGATGCGGCGGGACGAGCTTCATCTCCGTGGGTTTGGCGAGAGTGAGTTTTTGGGGCGGACGTGAGGCGATGTACAACGGCGTGCGCATGTCTGTCATGATGTTCTCGCCCCATTGGTAGGCGCCGGCATGGAAATCCTCGAAGGCGGCGGCAAACTCCTTGCCGTCCGCCGTCTTGCCCGCCGCGGCGACCCGCAGCACCACGGGGTCGGCGGGAAGATTCTTGAGCTCGAGCGTGGCGCTCTTCGGTGAGTCGCCGAGATCCGTGAGTGTGACGGAACCGCAATCGACAGCCTTCTCGCCGGGTTTTCCCGCGGGAAGCGCGGACACGGAGAGTGTCAGCGACGCGACCGGCTGCCCGGCCCGGGCCGCCGCGAACTCCGCGGTTCCGCCGCCTTTGTTGTCGGTGCGGATTTTCATGGACGATAGGAAATTATCGTCCGCATGGGCGAGCCTTTCAAACCCCGCAAGAGGAATCAGACGGCAGCGATAGGTCTTGGACGCGCCCTTTGGGATGTAGCAGGTGCTGAACATCAGTTCGCTGGTGTTGTTTCCGCCGCAGCTGTAGAGGCGGTCGACGTCGTCATAGGGGGCGATCGAGACGACGCCCCGCTTCTCGACGGTGTCGAGCAAGGCGATCCACGGCGCGGTGAGATCCGCCACGAAGTCCTCCGTACCATAAAAGCTGTTGCCCTCTTTCGCATTGGAGCGCACGCCGCGGGCGGTGGGGCGGAATGTCCGGTCGGCGGCCGCGTCAAACTCCTTGCCCGCGCGGCAGACGTGCTGGATCCAGTAGGCGCACGTCTTCGACTCCGTGGCCGGCGCGGTGAGTTTAACCTCGACCTCCAGCGCGGGCGAGCCGGCCCGGAGCGTGTAGCTCTTCTCGAGCAGGATGTCGGAGATTTTCTTGTTGACCGTCGTCTCATGCGGCCCGGAGCCGGTGGATCTCGTCCACACCATCACCGTCGCCTCCTCGGGCGTCTGCGAGACGATTTTGAACTCGTAAGGTCTTTCAAGGAATTCGCCCGGCCAGTTCTGCTCCTGGAAATGATCCAGGAACAACCCCCAGTTCTTGTTGGGCAGAATGATATTGCCGGGTGCGAGCTTGTCGGAGTACTCGGTCACCGCGCCCCCGCGGGACGGCGTGATCGTTAGCGATATCCGCTCGTTCTCCATCGTGACCACCGCGACGCCGTCGCGGTCCGCCTGCGCGACCTTGACATCGGCGCGGGCGACGGCGCAGAAGCATAACGACGCAAGCATCATGATCGTGACATGTATGAGATTCATCGTTATTCTCCTTAGTATTGCACCACTACCATTTTCCATGCGAGCAACTCGGGGACGGTGACTGCCGCGCCGCCTTTGTCGTCCATCTTCAGATCGAGCGGAGAATGGACGAGCGCCGGCGGTTGCCCGCGGGCCGGGGCCTCCGCATGGATGAGGTACGCCGCCTTCGGCGACGTGCCGTCCATCGCTTTCACGAAGACCTCGACTGCGGAGATCGGCGCGGGCATCTCGGAGAGCGGATTCTCCTCGATGGCGGTTTTCGGCGGATTGACCAGATTGACAATGAGCCGCGGACCCTCTTTCGCCTTGTTGACGAACACGGTGTCCTTCCACATCACCGGGGCGGGGGATTTCACCTCGACCAGTTTGGTGGGATCCTCGACCCAGGAGCGATCAAGCCCAAAGAACAACTCGGCGTGGCGGGTCGACAGCTTCCCCATGCTCCCGAACGGGAGCGAGCTGTTCTGATACCAGCCCATGTTGGGACGGCCGCCGCCGATCAGGCGGAAGATGCTGGAATAGAGGCGGTCGACCGTGAAATTGGCGCCGTTGCGGCGCAGGTCGAACGGCTGGTAGACGCCACCGAGCTTCGACACATGGTCGCCCCATGACGCCATGCGCTTCGCGAAGGCGTCCCACTTGTGGTACGGGCTGTTCGGTTCCTGATAGGAGCAGATCACCTCGTCGAGCATCCAGGCGCCGCCTTTGCAGCGCTCGGCCATGGTCAGCGGCATGTCTTGCACCTCCTCAGGCGAGGCGTAGTTGTAGCCAAAGGTGAAGTCCGGGATCTCGCGGTGGACCAGCTCCTTGACCCGCTTGACGGCGGCGGCGCTGATCCGGTCGGCCTCCGCGCTGGTCGGCGCGATCTCCTTGCCGGTGAAGTCACGCTCGCCCGGATGCACCTCCAGATAGCGCACATCCATGCGGACTCCCTTGAACCCCATCTCCTTGCCGCATTTGATGTATTGCGCGGCAATGTATTCCTGTACTTCCGGCAGCGCGTGATTGAGGCAGCCCTGGAAGAAGATGCCGGGATACTTCTTCGGATCGAACGACGGATCGTTCACGTGGCGGTACATCTCGCGGACATCCATCTCGTAATGCCCCACCTCGCCATTGCCGTCATAGATGAACCACTCCGGATGCCGGGCGAAGAGCTTGTAGCCGGAGTCGGCCCAACAGGTGCCATTGACGTAGGAGACCGGCCACATGCCCGCCTGCCGCAGCATCGCCACCTGCGCCTTGATCAGCGCTTTGCTGCGGTACCAGCATTGTCCCTCGCCGCCGATGAACAGCTCCTCGGCCGGCGCCAGGTCGGAGATATCCCCCGGCGACCATGAGAAGAACTCGAAGTATTCCAGTCCCGGACTGTTCCTACGCCAAAAATCCACTGCGCGCTGGCTCTCCTGGAAGGTGGCGGGGACGACATAGAAGATCGAGTGCATGTCGCGGACATCCTTCCCCCAGTCGTAGGAGTCGCCCGTGGAAAGCCAAAGCGGCTGGTCGAACACCGTGAACAGCCCTGATTCCGCACTTTCCGTCTTCCCATCCTTCCGCAGCTCCACTCGGATCTCGTGCCCATACAACCGTCCCTCATGATCCCATTCCACGGGAATCCGCCTCGTCTCGCCCGCCTTGAGCGTGATCTGTTTCGATAAAGCCACCTCCTTGTCCGCCAATCCGAAATGGTCAACCCCGACCAGCTCGCCGGTCCAGTCAGCCGAGGAGGGATTCGACACCGCGACCTCAGCGGCGGCGTCATCGTCCAAGGTGAACCGAGGCTTCGCCGGACGGACGGAGACGACCCGCGGGATGCCGGACGATTCCGTGGAGACCTCCAGGCTGTCCAGCAACACCGCCATCGGCTTGTCGTATTTCTCCGGCGGCTTCTCCCACCGGAAAATGATCTCGGCGGTCGACTCCGCGCTGGTCGCTCCGGCGTCAAGCTCGACACTGATCGGGGTGTAAGCCCCGGGCTTCAGGCGGAAGCCGTTGAGGATGGTCGAGTCGGACAGCCGCCGCTGCGGGTTCTTCTGATGAAGGTTGAAGAATAACTTCGGGCCGTTGGACAGGTCGAGGAGGTTCTCCCCTTTGACATTGACAGTCAGGACAGTCTTCCCGCTCGCCGCGAACGGCGTGGTGTTGATGACCAGGCTGGCCCAGTCTTTGCATTCCTTGTCATAGGGGATGCGCAGCGCCTTCCCGCCGGACGCCGCCGGATCGTCCACCGCCGCGCAGCCGTTCTTCAATGCCTCCGGCTTGACCGCCTTTTCCGCCTCCTCTTTCCAGAGGCCCACAGCGTCCCCCCCCGCGCACACCGCGGTTCCGACCGCGCACGCCAATGCGCCGACAAGCAAGCGAAAACCCACCATGCGCCCCTCCCGTTGTGACATCGTCGAGCATTTATTGTTTATAATGTTTGTTATATAATAAATATAATATACTGAGCGCATATTGTCAACCCCGTCTTGCCTATTTCTTAGACGTGAGCCGCTCCCGCCACGGCCATCCTTCGCGCAGTCTTATTCATGCTCCCTCAGGATGCCCGCCTCGCGCCCGGAAGCCGCGCCGGACAAAATTACCATTAAAATACCTTTAAGGTATTGTTGTGTGCTTGCTCGTGCCGTATATTTGCCATCATACGGACGGAACAGGTTGACGGGCCCTTTCACCTTCACCACCAACATGGACACCGCGATGAACCTCACTCATCCAGCCGGACGGCGTCGGCCGCATCCCTTCACCCTCATCGAACTACTGGTCGTCATCGCCATCATCGCAATTCTGGCGGCGCTGCTGCTGCCGGCGCTCAACAACGCGAAGAAGACCGCCAAGAGGATATCGTGCCTGAGCAACACCAAGCAGGTCGCCACCGCCGCACTGACGTACGCCAACGACTTCAATGGATGCGTGCCGGGCGTCAAGACGAAATACCCGAGGGAATACAGCTGCGGCGCCCATGAGACGCCAGGGGGCGGCCGCTACAATGGACCCGTTGGGGCTGGGATACTCCATAATCTCGACTATCTGCGGGGCCCCTCCGTCTTCTACTGCCCAGGACGGGGTGAGGACGACTTCAGCGCGGAAAGGTCGGCGGCGGTATGGAAGAACGCAACGGTGTCAGGATGGCTCAGCATCTCCTACTTTCTCGCGACAACCAACTCGGGCAACGACGGCGCGGACTGGGCGACCAGCAATGAATTCGCCTTCGAGCGCTGGCACAAACTGGGGAGAGGTCCGACCGACAAGCCGCTCGTTTTCGACTTCTGCTTCAAATCCAACTGGACTTCGGCGAACAATCCCATGGGCGCCTCGAAACACAACCACAACGCCGGCGCCCCGGGCTACAACTTCGCCTTCTTCGACGGATCCGCCCGATGGATTCCAGATCCCGCCAACTATCTTGAAGCGAACTACAATTACAACCTCGGCTGCATTCAACCATGGGTCAGAGCCCCAAACCTGGCCGCCGCCGAAGTCTACATCATGACCAGGCTGCTCGACTGGACGGACGCCCGCGTCTCGATGATCGACCCCCAGTACCACG
>CAYTFM010000011.1:58941-66286 GCA_964436735.1 uncultured Victivallales bacterium
CCGCTACAACAGCGAATGCTCATTCCCTTGAACGTAGCGTATGACAGTAATGGCTCAATCATATAGGCTATCCACAACAAGGAGGAGAAATATGGCACAGGTCGGAAACGGTCGTGGAGCGTTCGGCGCACACATGCGGGCGGCGCGGTTCGCGTCGTGTCTTTCAGTGGGGCTGATTCTACTCGCCATGGAGGCGCCGTCGTCCGCGGCGCCCGACGCTCCTGCCGTGGTCTGGGCCCTCGAGCAGGACGGCGCGCCGCGGATCGGCCCGCAAAGCCCGCCTCCCTATCTGGACATCATGGAGAGTTTGGGCGTGCGCATTGTCTACCCGGACAAGAAGGCGGTCGTTCCGCTGGATTGGGAACAACTCAAAAAGTGCAACATGGTGATTCTCACCGGCTTCCCCAACAAACACGGCGCCGACAACATTGAGCCCGAGGCGTTGGGCGCGCTGCTCGACCGCTATCTGAACGAGGGCGGTGGCGTCCTCTACATCGGCCAGGCATCCATGGATACGACCAAAAGCCATGACGCCTTCAACGGCTGGCTCGCGCGGCACGGCGCGCAGTGCGAGTGGGCGACGGTCGAGGACGAGGCGCACTCCCTCACCAAGGCGGCGAACGTGCCATGGCAGAGGCCCTGCTACCTCTGGACGGAGAACATCGCGGCGTCGCCGATCACCACGGACGTCAAACGGCTCTACTTTCCCAACAACGTGTTCTACAGTCCCTTCCTGCGGCCGCTGAAGGTCAACGGGGACTGGACGGTCCTCGTGAAGGCGGAGAAGACCGCCACGGTCTTCCCCCTCACCCGTCCGCTCGGGGGCGACTGCGGGCAGAAGATCGCCGGGCAGGAGCGCAAGGACGAGGCGGCCGCGCTGCTGGCGGTCAGGCAGGTCGGCAAGGGACGGCTCGCCGTGCTCGGAGCCGAACCCGGCGCCCTCTACTTCGACCTGGGCAAACCGGTCGGCGCGCAGACCGCGTCGGTCCGCGGCGACGGCGAGCATCCCTCCGACTGGCTCCCGCTGTTGAAAAACCTCTGCTTCTGGCTGAGCGAGCCAGCCCGCGCCGCCGGTTTTCCAGGCGGGGCGAAGGAGCGCGCCGAATGCTATATCAACCCCGAGTACGGCAACCGGACGCCAATTGACTGGGAACGTCCCGACATCCCCTGGCCCGACAGTGAACTGACCCGTCTGTACGCCATGCACTCCTCCATGTGGAAGGAGGCCGACTGGCGCGCCATGGCGGCCGGACAGTACAAACCGTTCAAGTTCCTCCTTGGCGCGCACAGCGCCGCGAGCGGCGGCAAGGGAACCGTCGCCGACTGGAAGGCCGCGGCGAAGAAGGCGGGCTTCGACGGCGTTGTCTTCCGCGAGAAGATCCTTGAGATGACCGAGGCGCAATGGAAGGCCTTCGAGGCCGAATGCGCCGCCGCCAGCGACGAGGCCTTCGCCGCTCTTCCCGGCCAGGAGTTTGAGGACTGGGAGGGCAACCGCTTCATGCGCTACAATCAGAGCGTCGCCTATCCGAAGGAGGAGCGCCTGACCGAGAACGGCAAGAAGGTCAAGCACCAGCTCCATTTCTTCTTCGACGCCGGCTGGCCGGCCAATCTGCCGATCTCGGTGAAGTCCAACACCGCCCCGTTCTGGGACTACCGCGTCTACAGCGCCTTCCCGGTGGCGGTCTACCAGGGTGGCAAACAAATCGAGGACAACCGCACGGAATGGGCCGAGCTGGTGCGGCGCATCGAGTACCCCACGCCGGTCGGCCTGCACCTCCTCGAGGACCCCGCGGAAGTGGCGGGAACGGCCGCCGACACGAACCTCGTCCTGCTTGCGCCGAGTCTCGCCGACATTCGATCCAACCCGCGCTGGGCGCGCGCCTCCATGGGCACGGGCGTCCACAACTCGATGGCGGCCTTCGCCTCGAACGGACCGATCATCGAGGCCTTCCTCCCCATGAACATGTACCGCACCACGCTCGGCGGCCGCGGCGTGCCCGGCAGCTACCGCTACCGCCTCGTCATCAGGGCGCGCTCCGACGTCCCCGTCGAGCGCGTCGAACTGTGGGCGGGGAATCGCCCGCTGCGCGTCTTCCGCCCCGGCAAGGAGTCGGCGCTGCTGACGGTCGACGAGGAGCATTCCCAGGAGAGCGGGCTGTGGCTGAAGGTCGTCGACGCGAAACAGCGTGAGGCGGTGGCGACCAGCGTGATGATCCACGACAAGATGCTCTGCTACGTCTGGTGCGGCGACCACTGCAACGCCCTCCCCTTCGGGCAAGGCGTCGACCCGAAGGGCAACCCCTCCGGCATCGGCATCGCCACGCACGTCAAGGACATGTACAGCGCGGGCTGCGGCCCGGCCGTCTCCTTCAGCGACGGCGCCGCGTACATCCCGTGGGGCACCGACACATCCTCCCCCTCGCTCGACATCAAGTCCGTCTTCGAGATGACCACGACGAACGGACGGATTCCGGCGGCCGACAAGATCCTGTACCCCGACCTCAACTTCCGCTACGCCAGCCGCGACGCCATGCAGACCCGCCTCGCCGTCTCGCTGACCGCCGACACCAAGAAGTACAGCCCCGACAAATATGGTGCAGGCTACATCTCGGGCTGGGGCCCCTACCTGAAGCCGGAGCCGCTCGAGGACGTCGAGGTGGTCTGCGACGACATCGACTTCCACCGCGACGCCGGCGCCCCCGCCCTCCAGCTCTGCCGCGGCGAGATCCGTTTCAAGAAGGACGTCACCATGGCGGGCGGGCAGGCGATCAACCTCCTGCTCGGCCGCGTCTACCGCTGCGCGGGCGGCGAGCTTGCCGTCTCCACCGGCCCCACGCCGAACCCCGGCAAAGTCGAAGGCAAGCTGGGCAAGGGCGGACATCTGACCTGGGGATTCGCCTTCGGCAACGGCACGCTGATCAGCCTCGACGCGAATTTCGCCGTTGCGACGACGACCAACGCCGAGGGCAAGGTGGCCGGCCAACTCTCCTTCGGGCTCGCGTTGGGTGACAGGAGCTTCAAGAAGGGCGACACGCTCTCCTACCAGTACCTGATCATGCTCTGGCCGATGGGAGTCCCCCTCTCCGAGCGGCTCGACGCGAAGGTGGTGGCCGCCCTCAACATCGCCGCGCCAGGATCGGGCTTCACCATCGCCGCCGCCCGCGGTACAGTCGTCGACCCCGGCTTTGTCACGACGCTCGAGGCCGATGGCGGCGTCTTCACCGGCCAGTTCAAAGCCACCGTCTCCACGATGCGCATCCCGCTGCGGATCAAGGGGCTGAACGCCAACTGGACCGCCGGCGTCTGGACAGGAAAGTCGGGCGTCTTCGCCCCGATCGGCAACGATCCGGACGGCTACGCCTGGACCAGCCTCGCTCCCGCCACCGACGCCGGCGCGCTTTTCATCGGCAACCTCGTCGCCTGCGGCGAGCCATCGGTCATCCTGCGCGCCTTCCAACTGCCTGATGGTGGCTGGCGCATCGCCGCGCACAACCCCGGCGACAAGGCGGTCGACACGACCGTGAAAGGCGTCGACGGCGGACCGCTCGCCGGCCACAGCCATCCGCTGAAACTTTCCCCCGGCGAGGAGATTTCGTGGATCGTCTCCGGTCCCGGAAAACAGAACAAGGAGCCTGCGCGATGAATTCAGTTGTTGTGCCATGCGCGGAAGTCGGCAAAACGCTGACGCCCTACTGGAAGCGAATGGTCTGCGGCGACCGCGCCGGCCTGGCGCTGCGCGCCGACTACCGAGCCTGTCTGGCCACGGCGGCGCGCGAGTGCGGATTCCAGAATCTGCGCCAGCACGGGATGTTCCACGACGACATGTTCGTGTGGCACCAAAAGGAGGGGCCGTTCAACTTCCAGTACCTCTTCTCCAACTACGACTACTACTTGTCGCTCGGCGTGCGGCCGCTGGTGGAGCTGAGCTTTCTGCCAACCTGGATGGCCAGCAACGACAACCGCGTCTTCCAAGTGAAATGCGCCGGGTGTCCGCCCAACGACTTCAACGACTGGCACCGCATGGTCAACACCACGGTCAAGGCGCTGGTCGCGCGCTATGGGGTTGACGAGGTGCGCTCATGGCATTTCGAGCCCTGGAACGAGCCCGACATCCTCTTCTGGAAAGGCACCCAGGCGGAATACTTTGAACTCTATCGGCGCAGTGTCGACGCAGTGAAGTCAGTGGACGCCGAGCTGCGCGTCGGTGGGCCGGCCACCTCGAATTTCGTGCCGGGACCGGACGGTGCCTTCAAGCCCAAATGGGTGGAGGAGTTTATGGCGTTCTGCGACAAGAACCGCCTCCCGGTGGACTTCATCTCGACTCATCCCTATCCGACGGACTTCCCTTTCGACGACGCCACGCGGAAGCACCGCCGCGTGGTCCGCGGCCGCGACGCGACCTTCCACGACCTGACCCTTCTGCGCCAGGTGGTGGACGGCAGTCCGTACCCGCGGGCGGCAATCCACTGCGACGAGTGGGGCAGTTCCCCGGGAGCGCGCGACTGCTGCCACGACCATCTGTTCAGCGGTACGTTCCTGCTGGAGAACATCCTACGCTGCGAAGGGCTGGTCGACTCGCTGGCGCGCTGGGTCTTCTGCGACGTCTCCGAGGAGGCGCCTCCCGGCGGCGCCGAATTCCACGGCGGCTGGGGACTGCTCACCGTGCACGGCATCCGCAAACCGTCGTTCCACGCCTATTCCTTCCTCAACCGGGTGGGCGAGACCTGCCTGCACAACGGCGACGGCATCGCCGTCTTCCGCAGCGCCAGGGGCTGGCAGGCGCTGCTGTTCAACCACCATCACTACGCCAACGCGGAGGCGTCCTGGGACACGCACGCCGACGCCGAGACCATGATCGGCGCGGGCTCTCCACGCTCCTTCGACCTAACCCTGACAGGTCTGCCTCAACGGGTGCGCGTCACCCGCCATCTCGTCGACCGCGAACACGGCTGGGCCTTGCCCGCCTGGCAGGACATGGGCTGCCCCGACTGGCCAACCTCCGCCCAACTTGATCGCTTGCACCAGGCGGCCACTCCCAAAATGGAGACGCGGATCGCGCAGACCGCCGAGGGACGCCTGGGGCTTCAAGAGCGTTTGGACCCGCTCGCCATGATGCTCGTCGACATCCAAACCGTGTAGCATTCAAAAGCACGTCTAAGGCATTCTCAACCCACCAAAAGGTGGATGTGGAGGCTGCAGAAGCCATTTTTGACGATGAAAGGTGGAAATGAAAACAAGAAGCGTAAGGTACCTCGAGAAAGGTGGAGCGGAAATCATTGAGAAGGATATATCCGATCCAGCCCCCGGAGAAATACAGGTGCGCGTCTCATCATGCGGCATCTGCGCCTGGGATTTGTACACCTTCAAGAACGGCTCCACCGCCCCGAGCGCCGCCCCCCCGGGACACGAAGGCGTTGGATACATCCATAAGCTTGGCGCAGGGGTGTCCGGCCTGAAGGAAGGCGACAGGGTGGCGCTTGGCGGCTTCGCCGACTTCGTGAACTGCCGCGCAGACATAGCACGAGTGATCCCCGACACGTCCATACCAGACGAGCTTTGGATCGTCGAGCCGGTCGCCTGCTGCATCACCGGTGTTGACCATTGCCATGTGATGGCCGGTCAGCGCATCGCCCTGATCGGCGCGGGGTTCATGGGGCTGGTCATCATCCAGATATTGGCACGGGCTCCATTGGACGAACTGCTTGTCATCGACATTGACCGCTCAAGGCTTGACATGGCGTCGAACTTCGGATGCGGAAAAACCATCAATTCCGCTGAGCAACCTCTCTCCGAGATGTTTTCGGATATCAAAGCGCACGAATACGACACGGTGATCGAAACATCCGGGACACAGGACGGAATTGAAGCCGCTTCGAGAATCGTCCGCCGCGGAGGGAGGATAATTCTTTTCGGCTGGTCCCATGGCCAGGCCATGTTCCCTGGCGACGCCTGGCATACCGGCGGGTTCACCGTCGTCAATGCGGCACCAGCGTCCGGACTGCGCGACACCATGGTTCCGGCGATCCGGCTTATCAAAAAAGGAATAGTCGACCTCCGCCCCCTGGTGAGGCATGTGTGCACCCTCGAGGAATTCCCCGGTCTTATGTCACGGGTGGCGGCCAGAACACAGGCGGGATACATAAAAGGAGCGGTGAAGATCAGCGCATAGCCTCACCATACCTCCGGATAACCTTATGCGCTCCTATGAAACTAACCACCACAAAACCAAAGCGCACCCACGGGAGCGCGCTCCCCTCGCCATTCCGGCACGGTGCATGTTTCTTTCTATGGTTGAACATCGCATCGGCGAGGTGGGCGCGCTGATTATGCTTTTGCGGAAGCCGCGGGAAAAGGGGATACTCACGTTAGTCATTTCCTCTACAACACCACAGAAAGGATCTGTCGATGAAGAAGCATGTCTTCACCATGGGGCTGGTTATTGCATTGTGTGCCGCGACTGGCTGTGTGACATCGGAGAGGGGCGGCGAACTAACCGGCGGGGAGGTGCGGATTCCGAGCCTCAACTGGGAGCCGCGCTCGGACTGGCGGAGCGTCAAAGCGTTCGGCGCCGTTGGCGACGGCGTGGCCGACGACACGGCGGCGATCCAGCACGCCTTCGATACGCTGACTGACGGCAAGGACTCGCTGAAGGACGCACAGACGCGTGTGGTGTATTTCCCGGCCGGGCGTTATCGCATCACGAAGACGCTGGCGATCACGCACGCAACCGGCGCCTACGTGGTCGGGCATGGACGCGACACCGTGCTCTTCTGGGATGGCGAAAAAGGCGGCGCCCTCTACTGGAGCAATGGAGCGCGCTACACCCGCTATCAAGGCTTGACACTGGACGGGCGCGGCATCGCCGCCAACGGCGCCCGGCATCATTCGGAGAGCTACTACGAGACCAGCATCCGCTACCAGCACTGCGCCTTCCGCGACTTCACCGGCCACGGCGTCGTCGTCGGCGCGGGCCTGAACGGAAAAGCGGCCGTGTGCGAGTCTGCCGAGGTCTGGTACGACAACTGCCTCTTCGAGCGCTGCGGCAAAGGCGTGGCGCTCTACCAGTTCAATGACTACGACCACTGGTTCACGCAGTGCGCCTTCGTCGATTGCGGAGTCGGACTCGACAGTGTGAACGGCAATTTCATGCTCTACACCTGCTCGTTCGCGCGCAGCCGGGAGGTGGACGTGCGCCAGGCGCGGCCCTCGCACTCGAGTTCGATCCGCCTGTGCGTCTCGACCGGGTCGCGCCGCTTCTTCGAAACCGGCGGCGGCATGCATCAGTCCTTCGCCATCCAGGACTGCCGCGTCGCCGGATGGAAGGCCGCGGACGGCGCGATCAAAC
>CAYTFM010000012.1:0-19834 GCA_964436735.1 uncultured Victivallales bacterium
CCCTGATGCTCAATGGCTCTCCGGTGCCGGTCGCCGACGGGCACTTCTCGGCCACGGCGCACCTGGTCTCGGGCACCAACGCGCTGGAGCTCGTGGCCAGGGACCAGCTCGGGCACGAGAAGCGCACCTTCAAAGGCGAGGGGACCGTCTACAAGACCGACAACACGGCCGACATCTACACGCTACCCCTCACGATCAAAGTGCTTGAGGGTAGAACGGGGCAGACCATCTACGGCGACACGCTCAACGCCTCGGAACGTGTTCTGCAGAACGCCGCGCTTGAGATTAAAATGGACAACATGGCGGACAAACTCATCGACTCCGGCGCGGCGAAGCTGGCGGACAATATCACCAGCAAGGTCGAACGCATCCGCAACACGGCCGTCAAAACCGCCACCACCGTCGAATTCTTTCTCGACTGCAACGTGAATGGCGCGGTGGCGGAGCTCGACGGCGCGGCGATCGGCACCCCGCCGGGAATGTTCAAGGCCAGCCCCGGAATCCATCAGCTGCGCCTCACCCGCCAGTATTTCCAGCCGTGGGAGAGGAGCGTCAATATCTTCGCCGGGCAGAAGCTCGCCATCGCCCTCGAGTTCACCACCGAGGGACAGGCCAAGTTCAAGGATCTCACCGCCTTCAAGCAGGCGCAGGATATGGAGAAGCTTGAGCGCGAGGCGGGCGTTGACATCGCCAAGGAGCAGAGCAAGGCCGACGCCGACGTGAAGGAGAAGGTCTCCTCCGGCACTGAGGTCTTCCTCAAAAACAGTTACATCCGTTCGAACAATTTTGCCGAGAACATCACGCAGGTGTTCCGTTGGTATTGATTCGACACGAAAAGATTTTAACGCCAGCTCCAGCTGGCGATTCAGAGTCATGATAATTTCGGTGCGAGCCGGTCACGATCACGAACTGAGGAGAATGATGAGTATGAAACGTAATTCGCACGATGGTGGTTGTGCGGCGGTCGCTCTGGCGGTCGTCGGCCTGCTCGGTGGCGCCGTCCAGGCGCAAGCTCCCAGGTTGCTGCCTCAAGGGGAGCAGTCGGGCATCTACATCGGCGGCCTGAAAATCCAGCCGTCGGTCATCGAGGCGGCGAAGAAAAGCGGCAAGCACCTCCAACTCAAGAGGACCGCGCAAGCTCTCGACTCGCAGTTCATTTCCGCTCTCAGCGCCGCCCGCGTCTTCCAGATCGTCGAGCGCAAACGGAAGTCCGAGCTCGAGGAGGAGCAGGGCTTCGCCGCCACCGCGGTCGATCCCAACGACAAGGACGCCGCCCAAACAGGCAAGATGGCCGGCGCGAAGTTCGCCTTCCTGCCGCAGATCGACGGTTTCGAGGATCTCGTGGACGTCAAAAACTTCAAGGCCATCGGACGCGCCTCCATGCGCCGCCGCGTCTTCCTCTCGGCCACGGTCTCGATCGTCGACACCTCGACGGGGCGCGTTCTTCCCGACGTGCCCACGGCTCAGATGTTCCAAGAGGAAATCGTCGAGAACAGCAGCACGGGAACCGGGCTGCAAGGGAGCGACGCCGCGCTTGTCGAACTGGCCAAGAAAGTCGCCGCGAGCCTTTGTCAGGACGCCATCGCCATCCTCCGTCCGGCTAAGGTGCTTGCCATCACGGGGCAGCAGATATTGATCAACCGCGGCGCCCCGTCCGGATTTGTCGAGGGGATGACGGTCGAGTTCTTCGCCACCGAGGAGGTCAAGGACGAGGATTCCGGTGAGACGTTTCGCAACGAGGTTCCCGTCGGAAAAGGCGTTATCACCCGCGCCGATCCGAAACAGTCGTACGCCAAAATCGACGGTGCGAACTTCGGCGTCACGAAGGGCTGCGTGGTCAAGCTGATCAGGCCGAAGCTGGCCGCTGATGCCATCCCCGTCTCGGCGCCAGGAGGTTCGCTTCCCGAGGATCCGCGTCGTGTCCCGCGCCAGCCTGCCCCCGACACTCCGGGTTCCTCCGAGAAGCCGCTGAAGTTCGATTCCGATGCGGAGGCTCCCACTGTGGCGCCCGGCGAGGCTCCGATGGACACGAATACCGATGCTCCCCAGGATCCTTTGCCGCCACCGCCGGCACAGACCCCGCAAACGCCGCCGCCGGCTCAGGCGCCGCAGGATCCCCTGCCGCCGCCGCCACCCAATTGAAATGGCTGAAAACTTGGCAACAAAACTTATGAAAAGTCATTCAGCGGTGAAAACAAATTTGTCGGCAAAATTGTTTTCTCTGCTATTTCCGTCACCGATCATGCGACAACTTTCTAACCAAACGCCACAGTCATAAAACACTTTAGGAAATAGCATAAGGATTCAACACTATGAGAAGCATGGTATTCGCCGCACTCTCCGTCGTGTCTCTCCTGCTCGTGTCGGGCTGTTGGACATCGGTGATGGACGTCGATGGCTCGGCCAATGGACCCGCCACGGTGAATTTCAAAAACAGCCCCGTGGACATCAAAGTCCTCGACACGAGAAGCCGCGTCATCAACGATCTTCTCCAAGTCAACATGGAGCTGGAAAACGGCTATAGCCATCCCTACAATCTTGAGTACAAATTCTCATGGTACGACTCGGGCGGTATGGAGATCGATCCCGGCAGAACCGCCTGGATACCGTTCCACCTGAATGGCCGCGAGACGAAGTCCGTCCAAGGAGTCGCACCGAACCCGTCGGCGAAAGCATTCAAGATTAAGCTCCGCGAGGCCGACAGGCATTAAACAATTTTGACGGCAAAATTGTTTTAGGAAACAAAATAAGGAGAAACACATGAACTTTACTCCCGCAACGATCATGGCGGTAGCCGCATGCGGCCTCCTCGCCGTCCTCCCCTCCTGCTCGTCCCCGTCCGTGAAGTACGGCGACGCCACCTCGGCCAAGCCGATCACGACGGACTTCGGGTCGAGCGACCTGCAGCAGACGGTGAACACCATGGTCAATTCCATGCTGGTCTTCCCCCCCATCGTCGAGATCACGAAGAGTCGCAGACCCATCCTTGAGGTGGCGAAGATCAACAACAAGACCATGCAGCACATCGACACCCAGTCGATTACCGACTCGATCCGGACGAGGCTCATCCGTTCCGGCAAATTCCGTTTCACGGACCGCAGCACCGACAAGCAGACGATCCAGGAGATCAAGGACCAGCAGGACAAGGGGCTCAACGACCAGAATTCCTCCGTCCAGTTCGGTCAGCAGCTCTCCGCTGAATACCTTCTCGTCTCGAACATCTCCGAAATCAAGCAGAAGAACGAGGACGTCATCGATGTCTACTACAAGATCACCATGAACCTGAAGAACCTGAAAACAGGTATTCTCGAGTGGAGCGACGAGCAGGAAATCAGGAAAATCAAAGAGCGTTAAGGAGTAGCACACTATGAGTTCGACCACGATTCGCTCGGCCCTCGCCTTGATCACGGTGATGGTCGTCGCGCAGGGGTGTTCCGTTAATCCGTCGCTGCGCTACAACTATACGCCGTCGCCGCAGTTGTCAGCCGCTCCCGCCGTGCGAAAGATTGTCGTCATGAAGCCGTTGGACATGCGCGGGCATGCGGGAACGACGCCGAGCCATGAGGCCTACATCCCGTTCTACCCCTATGTGCGGCAGATCCGCGAGCCTGAGGCGTTTACCCTCGAGTGGAATGGAAACCGCTACGACTATGAGCTGGATTTCGCAGAGCTGATCGCTGCCGACCTGCGCGCCGCCGGGATTGCGGGTGACGTCGCGGTGTCTCCCGACGCCAAGCAGATCTCTCCGCTTCTCACTGGTCCGGGACGCGCCGACTATATCATCAAGCTCAGCCTGACGAGGCTTGAGTGGCAGCACAAGTTCACCATGTATGGAGTGTCCGTGCTCGGCTATTTGCCCGAGGCGTTCGGGGCTCCCGACCAGTATGGCTTCTCACAGCTCGCCTTCACCGCGGAGGTCTTGAACTCGCAGGGCAAGCCTGTCGCCAAGCGATCCTTCTCGGCGTATGAAAGTCAGAACGGCTGGCTCTACTACTTCACGGGATTCCTGCGCTCTCTGACGCGGGCGTACGAGCAGGTCTCGCCCGATTTCAGACAGTTCGTCGCCAGTTCCGTTTCAAGCGGAGTGGTGCCGGCGCAAGCCCCAGCTGGCGGCGAGGCGAAAAAGCCGTAAAGTCTTTTCTGCATATCAATCCATGGATGACGGCGAATTGATGGGGTGGAAAAACTTTTAAATATAAGTAGTTTCACTGTATTCGTGCCCGGGCGTGCTGTCAGGTCGATATGGCGAGAAACGGGCGTCATAGGGGGGAAAGAAAAACCCCATGGCGCGCGGACGTTTGAGGAGGAGGGCAAGTAGTGATACTTGGCCCGCGCGTCATGGGGAAAAAAACGTAGTACTCCTACAGCGCTACTATATAGCCAGTTTATAGAAACAACAATAAAAAATCAGTTTTTCAGACAAAAATAACGTATGTGTGGAATCGCCTGTATTCTATCTCCGCGCGGCAACCTTTCCTCAGCCGTTCTTGAGAGCTTCACAAACGCCGTGGCGCACCGCGGCCCTGACGGCGTGGGCTTCATGCGTTTCGCGGCAGGGTTGGACGTGGCTCCTTCCGCATTGGAAAACTGTTTTCTCGGTCTCGGGCACCGGCGCCTCTCCATCCTCGATCTGAGCGAGGCCGGTGCGCAGCCTATGGCGTCGGCTGACGGCTCATTGACGGTGGTCTATAATGGCGAGATATACAACTACCTTGAGTTGCGTCGCGAGCTTGAGGCGACGGGAGAGGTGTTCCGTTCGCACTGCGACACTGAAGTCCTGCTTGCCGCCTATCGTCGTTGGGGAAGGGAGTGTCTCACACGGTTCAACGGAATGTGGTCGTTCGTCCTGCTTGACAAGGCGAGAAGGACGCTCTTTATCTCGCGTGATCGTTTGGGGGTGAAGCCGCTGTACTACTGCCGCACCGCTGATGGCACCCTTGCGTTCGCCTCCGAGATAAAGCAGTTCTTCACCCTGCCCACGTTCAAGAAAATCCCCCGCGCCGCCGCATGCGTGGGCTATCTGGTCAACGGCTACGAAAATCCGCCCGAGACGTTTTTTGAGGGCGTCATGGCGTTTCCTCCGGGATGCAGAGCGGAGGTGTCTCTTGACGAGCCGAAGGTGGCTCCCGAGCGTTTCTGGTTCCCCGACAACATCACGTTGGAGCGGAGGAGCGAGGCGGAGTTCGCCGCTTCAATTCGGCGCCTGTTCTCCGATGCGGTGCGGTTCCGTCTGCGCTCTGATGTGCCAGTGGGTGGATGCCTCTCTGGTGGACTTGACTCCTCCTCCATTTTCGTGGAGATGAAAAAACTTGAGCCGTCCCGGACGTTCAATGCGTTCTCGGCCTGTTTCGATTCCCGGGCGATCGACGAGCGCCCCTTCATGCGACTTGTCGTCGACGCCACCGCGAGCGACCATCACACGGTGTTTCCCGCGGCGGAGGGACTCGCCGCAGACTTCGAGGGGTTTCTCAGGTCGCACGATGAACCGGTCGGCAGCCTCAGCATGTATGCCCAATATTTGATCATGAAGGAGGCGAGAAAGGCTGGGGTGCCGGTCCTTCTTGACGGGCAGGGCGGTGACGAGCTTTTTTCCGGTTACTGGCCCTCGTACATGCTCTGCCTGAACCACCACCGCAGGAACGGCGACTACTTATTCGTGGCAAAGCAGCTTCTTGGCGCGCTGCTTCCCTCGGGCAATCAGTCCTTGTTTTCCGAGGCGTGGACGAACTTTCGTGAATACCGGCGCCGCGCCGGCCGCAAACTGCCGTTCGAGATCCTCGACCGTCACCTCGCCCTTGTCGAATCAAGCACGTGGCATGTGGACGCCCAGAGCCTTCCGCCCGCCGAGTATCGCAAGGCGGAGATCTTCAAAGTCCATCTCCCGCGGCTGCTGAAATGGGAGGATCGCAATTCGATGGCGCACTCGATCGAGTCCCGGGTTCCCTTCCTCGACGTGAATCTCGTCGAGCTCGCCCTTTCCATCCCGCCGGAGATGAATATGCGGAGCGGATGGAACAAGTACCTCCTCCGCAAAAGTATGGCGGCCAGCGAACTGCCTCGGGCCATTTGTTGGCGAAAGGACAAGAAAGGCTTTGAAACGCCGCAATCATCATGGATGCGCACGGGGCCGTTCCACGCCAAGCTCCTCGAATGGGCGGGGAAGAGTGAGCACCCGGCGTCCGAATACGTCTCGACAAGTTTCGGGCAGCTCCACACCGCCCTGGTGTCCGGCGACTTCGAACCATGGCCTCTCTTCCGCCTCTTCTGCCTCGATGAGTGGTTGCGGCTTGTGTGAAGACCGCCAGAATTGAGCCGCTTGAAGGCTCTTACCCCAGGCATAGCGCAAAACTTTCCAATTGCCTTCACGCAGGTGCCAATTCAATGGTGGCGCATCTGTTCAAGGTGTCAGCGCGAGCATCAGTAGCACAAAATCAATCGTCACTCGCAACTCATCAAGCCTCGATATGTCGGCCTTCGCCTCGTTCGTCGACCGCCAGAACAGAGGCGTCATCTGAACCAAGTCGGTCAGGAGGTCCCTGCTGAGCAATACATCGTAGGTCAGAGAATTCTTGTGTCGGAAGGTGAAAGGAGGCGCGCAGAGTTTGATCGCCTCATCAGCTTTGGCCAGGAAATCACCGGGTTCTGCCTTCAGAAGAGAACGCAGCTCGAAGAGATGATTGGGGCCGGGAACGACGAGCATAAGGGAGCCATCCGGTTTTAGGACACGGGCAAACTCCTCTACATTTCGGGGAGCCAGCACACTCAATATCATGTCGAGGGAGTCACATGCGAATGGCATCCTGCGCATGACGTTGGCTACTATCCAGCGAGAGCTTTTGTGTCGGCGCGCCGCGAGACGAATGGCCTCTTTCGACACGTCTACACCGTAGGAAGGACTTGCCACGACCTTTTGTAGTGATCCGAGAAAATAGCCCTCGCCGCATCCTGCGTCCACGATGTTGACGCTTTTTGCCGCGTCTCTTACTGCAGGCAGTTGACTGACCTCGCTTTGGATGAGTTCTGAAAGCTGGACAAACGCACCGCTATCGAGAAACCGCCGCCGTGCCAGAACCATATCAGCGTTGTCGCCGGGGTGCTTGGAGCGACGGCAGTGACTCAGGAGAAGGTTCAGGTAGCCCTCCTTGGCCACGTCAAAGGAGTGTCCCTGAGCACAAAGGCAAACACGGTCGCCCCAGGACAGCAACTGCTCGCAGACTGGACAGACCAAAGGAAGATTTTTATACGTCTCGCTTGGCATCCGGGGCTCTTCACAAAGGGATTTGATTTATTTCTGGCGGCACAATTAACCTATGGCATTGCTATACTACCGGAACCAACATAGGACGACAGTATTGTAGTGCGGGAGGGGGCAAAATCAAAGACCGCCTACCACCTCCTCGTATCTGGTTTGGGATTCCATACTATCGCGCCTCTCAGGTGTGAGAATTTGGCCGGGTGTGTGGGGCGTCGGGCCTGGATGAAACTATTTTCATGAAATCTTCAGAACTTGCACAATAAAATGAGCTGTAGAAACGTTTGTTGTATAGCGGCAATGAGACTGCGTGGCATGGCATGATCATTGCTTTAAGCAGCTGTGGATAGTAACTTTCTTAAAATTGAGGAGAACGTCACATGAGAACACCGTCAATGTCCAGCCTGATCATGGTTTTTGTCGTTGCCGCCTTTTGCGTCAATCCGTTCGCCGCGAGAGCGGGCGACAATACGGAGAAGCAGTGGAAAAAGGAGATCGCCGAATTTCATAAAATGATGAAACAGCGGCACGTTGACCACTACAATCAGCAACACAGCGAGAATGTCGAATTTCAAAAGACGCTCAAGGGCATGAAGTTTGTCGACCGGGTTCCGCTCATCATTGCGCACATTGACACGCAGTTCTCGGAGAATCAGACCTTCCGCACGGAGCAGTATGGACTGAGGAAGGACTTTGTCACGAAGCTCATGACCGAGGCAGGCATCGCCGCCGAGACGCAGACGGAGATACTCGTCATGCTTGACACGCTGTACACGGGCGCCATGACGCATTGGCAGACACAGCATGATGAGAACGACACCATTCTTACGCAACTCGCCGCCGACACCAGCATGACGGCTCAAGAGCGCAAGGCAGCCCTCAAGGCGCACCGCGACCAGCAGAAGGCGGAGAACAAGCAGTTCCATGCTGACCGCAAGGCCCAGTGGGTCACCTTCTGGAGCTCCATGAAGAGCACGCTCAAGGTCGCCTCATGGAAGGCCGTCTTCTTCGACGACACGGGCAAAGAGGAAAAAGACGCCGACTCCAACGTCGCCGCCTGCGGTTCCGGCGGCTGCAAATGACATCCCGCGCGGGACGCATCGATTAAGAACGCTTTTTTGCGGCCGTGGAAACGCGGCTCTGGAGATGTGACAACGCCTGCTTGGAGGACGGCAAAGTGGGGTGCGGCACCCTCCGCGCCATGGGAATTCGGCGCAAAAGGTGTTGCGCCCCACCAAAGCAGCCTCAATTTCATTGATTGTCCAAACGTCAGGGCCGCGGAAACGCGGCCGCTTCATCTCGGTCTCCTGCGGGTTTCGTTTTTGTACAAACTTCCACGGGGTATATACAATCCGTCGACGTTGCCGCTCACTGTCCGCCCGTCTATACTTGAACTCAGAACATCTGCTCTATAAGGAGGTTGTATGGGTTCGAGGAAAATTGCGTGTCTAGGCGCGGGAAGTCTTTACTTTCCCCGGGCGATCGCCGATCTGGTTGTCAGCGAGGACTTGGCTGGCTCGGAGTTGGTGCTGTTCGATCTTGTGAAGGAAAAGGCGGAGCGCATGGCGGCCATGGGGCGGCGGCTCGCCGATGAGGCGGGGACGGGATTCAAGGCGCGCGCCACGGCGAATCTCGCGGACGCCGCGGATGGCGTTGACTATGCCGTCACCTCAATCGGCGGCAGCGGGGCGGGCATCACGCGGAACGTCTACTCCTCCTATTATCACAACGTCGATGTCCAAATCGGTGCGAAGTACGGCATTCAGCAGATCATTGGCGACACGGGAGGGCCCGGCGCCATGATGATGGCCTTCCGCTCAATCCCCGCCTACCTCGACATCTGCAAAGAGTTGGAGAAGCGTTCCCCGGACGCCATTCTCTTCAACCACTCCAATCCGATGGCCATTCTCTGCCGCGCCATGCGCAAATACAGTTCCATCAAAGTGGTCGGCGTCTGCCACGGCGTTCAAGGCGGCATCATTGACATCGCCGCGGTGCTTGATTTGCCGCCGCACGAACTGGACTGCGTCTGGATCGGCACAAACCACTACTATTGGGTTACGAGGCTGGCCCACAAGGGCAAGGACATCTATCCGGAGTTTTGGAGACGGCTCGCCGCCAAACCGGCGGCAGAGGGCTCGAGGATCAGTGCGAAGCTTTCCAAGATATACGGCCACCAGATATTGTACACCCCCGACGACCACATCATCGAGTTCTATCCGTTCCTGGCCCAGATGAAGCGCGGCGTGGCGGACCTCCCCGCGCATCTCGCGAAGGAGGCGAAGATCCATTTCCCGGCGAAGAAGGTCAAAACGACGGGGGCGGACAAGCCGTCAGCGGCGGACAAGGCCGCGTTTTTTAAGGAGTACCAGAAGCTGTTAGACGGCGTGAAGCTTCCTGAGGAGGGTGTTTCCGACACGTTGACCGGCGAGGGCATCGCGAAAATTCTGGGTGCTATCTCGAATGGGAAACGGCAGCTTTGCGTCGCGAATCTGGCGAACAACGGCTGCATCCCCAATCTCCCCGCCACGGCGGAGGTCGAGGTCGAGGCGGTCACCGACTCCTGCGGCCTCCGCGGTCTGCAGATGGGCGAGGCCCCTCTGCATCTCAAAGGCATCCTCGAGAAACGGTTCGCCTGGATGGAGTTCGTGGCGGACGCCGCCGTCAAAGGGGATCGCAATCTCGCTTTGCAGGCGCTCATGTTGGACGAGATGGCCATTCTCCCCGACAAGGCGGAAGCGATGCTTGGCGAACTGCTTACCGCCTCGAAGGAGTTGCTGCCTCAGTTCTCGGGCAAGTGGAAGTTACAGCCGTAAAACAATTCTGGGCGGAAGTTCTTCCGCCCAGAATTGTTTAGAACGGGTTCTCGCCGGGATACGGCACGCCCTGCGGCAGCGGGGTGGCCGGGGCTTTGCCGAGAAGAAGCTTGACCGCGTCGAACAGTGCCTTGCCGGCGGGCTTGAAGGTCAGCGCCGCATGGTGCGGGAAATTCCCGTCGATCAGGACGTGGCGGTAGAAGCGGCGGAAGTTTTTGATGCCGATAACGCCGATCGCCCCGAACGACTGCGGGTCGATGTCCAGCACGTTGCCCTCGGCCAGATACGATCTGATCTCGGCGCAGTCGGCTGTCGACTGGAGGCGGAAGACCGTCGTCGGTCCCGGTTTCAGGTTACCCTCAAGCGTGCCGCGCGTGATGACCGCCTGCTTGCCGTTCTCCATCAGGCGGTTCATGATCAGTTGGTACTTGATGGCGCACCCCTTCTGGAGGCATTCGCAGGCGGTGTTGCCGCAGTGGAATCCCATGAAGATGTCCTCATAGGGAACACCCTGCAGTTTCGCCGCGCTCTTCACCAGATCCCTCGGGACGGTGTTGTTGATGTCGAGCAGCGTGGCGACGCTTCCCGACGCCAGCTGGCACATGTATTCGGAGACGGCCCCGTAGATGTCTACCTCGCAGGCGGCGGGAATCCCCGATGAGGCGAGACGGCTGTTCACATAGCACGGGACGAAGCCGAACGCCGCCTCGAACGACGGCCAGCATTTGTTGGCGAAGACGCCATACTGCATGGAACCGAGGTTTTTCTCCATGAACGTCCTGAGCGTTAGCTCGTATTGGGCGAGCTGCTCGAGCATCTTCGGATAGGTGTTGCCTTTGCCAAGCTCCTTGCCCATGTCGGCGGCGATCTTCTTGATCTCTTTCGCGCCTGCGCTCTTTTTGAACAAGGCGAGCAGGTCGAGTTCGCTGTTCTCCATCACTTCGATCCCCAGATCGTACAGCGGCTTGATCGGCGCGTTGCAGGCGAAGAAGTCCTGCGGACGCGGCCCGAACGCGAACACTTTCAGTGAGCTGAGGCCGATTATGACGCGGGCGACGTTGACGAAGTCCTTGATCTCCGGGATCAGTTCCTCAGGGAGACCCACGGGACTTTCCGGGATGTGGGCGCGTAGGTTCCGCAGGTTGAGGTTGTAGGAGACGTTCAGCATGCCGCAGAAGGCGTCGCCCCGTCCCTTGAACAAGTCCTTTCCCGACTCCTCGGCGGCGGCGCAGACCATGGCGGGGCCGTCGAAGTGCTGGATGAAAATGGTGGTCGAAGCCTCGGGGCCGAAGTTGCCAAGGTAGACGACGACGGCGTTGACGCCTTTCTGGCTCATCTCGGCGAGCGCCTTCAGGGCATCGGCCTCGCTCTCGATGATCGTGCTGCAGGGGATCAATCCCAGTCCCGACTTTTTGGCGGCCGCCACAAGTTTCGTCAGACGCGCCTTGGAAAGCTCGGCGGGAAAACAGTCCCGACTGACCGCGACGATCCCCAGTTTCACCTCAGGAACATTAATCATGACCAACCCCTTTCAAGAATTTTCAACCATGCTTGAGATAAAGGCTCACAACTACAATGCAAGGCGGGCCGTTCACCGATGACCGGAAAACCGACGCCGCGTGGCGCGGCGTCAACTTGTTTGCGGGCGACCTTCGCATTGCACGAACAATATAAAAGTATCTGTCTAATTTTCAACAGATTACGCGGGGTTCCGCATCTTCCCGCAGCGTGAAGATCCGGTGCTGCAGACGCGATGCGAGACGGCAAGCTCCACTTGCTCTTTTCTCTGCGTGTCACGCAGCGCCAGTTCTCGGCGATGATCGGCGTGACAATCGACACCGTATGCCTCAGTATGCCGTCAGTATGTCGAATCCGCAGAAACCCGCATTGCTTCCAGTGCCCGGCGGGTGTATCCTTCCCGCGATAATCAGGAGTCCTTCATCATGCAGATGCCCCACCAGCCTTCTCTGTTCTTTTTATCTGTCAGTCGCCCGTACGGCAGCACTGTCCTGGCCTGTCTGCTGCTTGCGGGCCTTCTCTGTGCCGCCTGTCCCGCCGCCGACCTTTATGTCGACAACGTCAAAGGCGACGACCAGAACCCGGGAGCCAAGGAAAAACCGTTCCGAACCTTTGAGAAAACCATTTCCGTCCTCGCCGGCGGCGATACCATCCACCTGACGCCAAACGAAGAACCTTACCGAGAGCGGTTCGGAGAAATCGGCAAAAAGCACTCCGGCACCCCGGATAAGCCCACCGTGGTCGACGGTCACGGCGCGCGTTTCACGCGTCTCAACCCGGTTGCCCCCGACCGCTGGAAAAGCGAGGGTGGCGACGTTTATTCCCTCAAAATGAAGCATAATGTCGTGGTGATGTCGGGGAAGGGGTGCTATGACGGCTTCCCCTTCCTCTTCGTCGATGGCGCGCCCCTGCCGTGCGTGAAAAACCGGGAAAGCCTCACGGCGAACTCCTGCTTCTTCTTTCTGTACTGGGATCCGCAGCTCAAAAAGCTGCATCCTGACCACGGCATGCTGTACCTCAAACTGGAGCCGGGCAAGACACCGGCGGCCGTCAAGATCCTGTTGCCGGAACCTGACGGCCTCACGGTCACCGGCGACCATATCGTGGTACGGAACCTCAACGCGCAATGGAGTTCCTCCGATCTCTTTGATACCGCCCGCGGGCGGGGGATCATTTTTGAAAACATCACCGCCTCCGACTGCCTCGACCAGTGCATCAGCGCGCACAGCACCGCCGACTGCATCGTCCGTTATTCCTTCTTCCGCAACGCGCTGGCCATGTGCGTGCTGGACATCACCTTCACCCCGACCGAGGACTGCCGCCTCACCTACGACGGCTGCATCTTCGAACAGGGCGGCGCGGGCTTTCAGGGCAGCGGCCATTATACCGTGCAGAACAGCATCATCCGGGACAACAGCCGGACCGCGCTGATGGCGCGCGCGAACGCCGAGCTCACCGTCCGCAACTGCATTCTGATCAAGGGCAACAACGGCAGCTGCGGCCTCGAAATCGCCAACGACGCCAAGGTGACGATGGAGAACTGCACCCTGATCGGGTTCGACCGAGGCATCAGCCTTCTCGGGAAAAACGCCCGCCTGACCTTGAAAAACTGCGTCATCCTCGACTGCAAGGACTCGTACTTCTTCTGGGACGCCGCGACGCCGGGGCAGATCATCTCCGAAAACACCATTTTTTCCGCCGCCCCGACCTTCACCGTCGAGAAAACGCCGCTGCGCGGATTGGCGGAGATCCGCGCGCGCTGCGTCGGCGCGGAGCCGAGTTCCCGCGAGTTGCAACCGGGGGAAAAACCGACCGGCGGATGCAGCATTCCGGGCACCCTGACACTGCCGGAACTGACGGAGCTTGTCAAACGCATTCGGGCGCTATAGTACGAAAGTTCGGGGAGAATCGGGGTCACTCATTAAGGTATAGACGCATTCCGCTCGATCTCGTAGATGTCTTTCTTCCCCCTCCTTTACCTTCTCCTGGTTCAGCTCTGTGATCATCCGAGCTGGCGCAGCGCCTCCTGGTACAGCTCAATGGAGATGCGGAACAAATGGCGGGCGATCAGTTCGTCTATCGCATGGCGGGCGGAGGTTTTTGTGAGCAGTTCGGCGTGGCGTGCCCGGATCAACACCCCAAGCGTGCCAGCCACGGACAGCCCCTCGGCGACGGCTACCCGACGCACCAACGCGTCGTCAGTCAAGACCACCGATTTGGCATGCTTCCCCGCCAACGTCAACACACATCGGTCCGCCAGACTCAGCGCGGCAGAACGGAACTGCGGATTTCGAACGGCGACAATCTGACATCCTTTGAGAAATTCCCGGATGCGCTCCCGCTCGGGTTGAGGTATGCTCTCCGTTTCGACCTCCAGGCGGACGGTTTCGGGAATCAGCACCGTTCCGGGGAAGAGCGCCGCCAGCAACGCAAGCCTGTTCAGTTTGGCCAGAAAGATGATGGGACAGGCATCCGCCACCACAATGCTCATGAACCCAGCTCCCTGCGCAGTTCCTCTGGCGCGAGGTTGAGCTGCAGTCCGGTCTCTGGGAACCTCGCCAGGAAATCGTGCAAGGGAATCCCCGCCAACTCTGCCGCGCGGGAGAGGGACGCCTCGCCGCGCCGGTACGCCGCGCATGCCTCCTCGTAGCGGTAGTCGGCGTAGCCGCGCCGCAGGAAACGTTTGAGCATCGCTGATCGGTCAAGGCCGTCTCGGGCGGCGACTTGATCCATCAGGCGCACCTCGTCGGCATCAAGCCGAACGGACAACGTTACAGTTTTCATACTGTATACAATCCTTGGTTAATGTATACAGAATAGCATGTCGCACGTGGGGCCGCAAGTGGGGATGGCGACAATTGTTGTTGAAGGTTGCCGAGGAATCTCATGTTCGAATCTGCGCCTATTGCCTAATGGTCAATCATTCTCTATCGCATCGCAACCTGTTGTCGCGGAAGGCACACGCTCTCCGATATTGGCAATAATTCCATGCTGCAACCAAGATAATACAATTGCCGCAAAAGAACGCAGAGATCACAAAGATCATAATCGTCTGAACATCAAGATATTAATGCGTTTCTATGTGCTCTTTGTGCCCATTCGTGGCTATCAGCTTGAATGCCAATATGGAATAGGCTTGGCCCGATCACTGTTGGCGCCATCAGTCGCGCCCGTAGCGTTATGGGAGAGCGCATGCGCAAATCAAAACCTTTAACAGACCGGGTGGCTGCTATTCATGCACGTCTCGATCCCGATAAATGCAATTATAAGGACTGACCCCACATCCCTGCCGCATCAAAAGGCGTTAATTAATATCAAATTAAGCAACCTTGCCCAAGTCTCAAACTCAAGGTATAATCTAAAGGTCCGTATATGGGAAGGTGGCTTTATTGTTCAGAATCTCCGAACGGCTTCTTCGGATTGTTCTGATCTCAGTTGGATGGTCTCAAAGGAGTTCGCAAAGGTTGTACGTCAAATTAAGGAATAACCGATGGAAGACAAGCTCAAACTCACCCCGCTCCATGGACGGCATGTTGCCTTGGGGGCGAAGATGGTCCCCTTCGGCGGCTGGGATATGCCGGTGCAGTATGCCGAGGGCATACTCGCCGAACATCGTCACACCCGCTCGGCGGCTGTCGTGTTCGACACCTGCCACATGGGGGAGTTCATGATTACCGGGGCGGACGCGGCGGACGCGCTTGACCATGCGCTCGCCCGGGCGGTGAAGGATCAGCCTATCGGTTCCTGCCGTTATAATTTCCTCTTGACTGAGAAGGGCACGGTGGTGGACGACCTCGTGGTGTACCGACTCGCCGCCGAGGAGTTTCTGCTTGTCGTCAACGCCGGGACGAAAGATGGCGACGCCGCGCGGCTGCGGGAGTTGCTGTCTGCCGCCTCCCTGTCATTCGCCGACGAGTCCGAGGCGACGGGCAAGATCGACCTGCAGGGGCCGCATGCGGCCGATGCGATAGCGAAGCTCGGTGTCGCGAAAAACCGCCTGCCCGGCTACTACAAATGGATGCAGTGTTCGATAAACGGAATTCCAGCACTTTTGAGCAGAACTGGTTACACGGGAGAGCTTGGATTCGAGCTGTATACGGCCGCTGATACGATCGGCGAAATCTGGGACGCGTTGCTGGCGCTCCCAGGGGTCAAGCCGGCCGGACTTGGCGCGAGGGACACCCTCCGTCTCGAGATGGCGTATCCGCTCTACGGACATGAGATGGACACGGAGACAACCCCGGTCGAGGCGGGCTTCGGGCAGATGCTCAAACTTGAGGACGGCCGTGCGTTCGCCGGAGGCTCCGCCCTCCGTTCCGTCCCGCCCTCAAAGCGACTCGTCGGCATCGTCCTCGATGGACGCCGCGCGGCGCGGCATGGAGCGGCAGTATTCTCTGGCGGCTCGGAGATCGGGCGAATTACCTCGGGAACCTTCTCCCCGACCCTTGAAAAAGCCATAGCTCTGGCATATATAAACGCCACCAAAACGCTGCAGCCGGAAGATGAGGTGCAACTCGACGTCGGCGGCAAAAGCATTCCTGGCAAAATCTCCGCGATTCCGTTTCACTCCGGAGGCACCGCCAGAGCAAAGATCGGGTGAGGCGAGGCGCGTTTTCATGCATTTGGGCGACCAAGAAACTCAAAGTGAATGGTTGCAGCTACTATTCACCAGTTGCGATTCACCTTTACAATTTCGCGGCGGAGCCGGTTAATTTAAGAAACGAACAAAGATGGGGAGTTCATCATGGCAACAAAGAAATACACCAAGGATCATGAGTGGGTGGTGGTGGACGGCGAAACCGCGACTGTCGGCATCACGGAGCATGCGGCCAAGGAACTCGGGGACATCACATTCGTTGAGTTGCCGGACGTCAACACGGACCTCATCGTGGGCGAAGCGCTCGGTGTCGTTGAGTCCGTCAAGGCCGCCTCCGACATCTATTCCCCGGTGAGCGGAACGGTCACGGCCGTGAACAAGGAGCTCGAGGAAAGTCCTGAAAGGATCAACGAGTCCGCTGAGAAGGACGGCTGGATCTGCAAGATCGGCAATGTGGACATCGAGGAGATCAACAACTTGATGGACGAGGCGCAGTACAACGACTTCGTGAAGAGCCAGAAAAAGTAACATGCGCGTCGACGGACGACCGTTGTCGTGGCGTATCCTTGCCTAAGCCGAGGGACGCGGAAAGAGGAAGTACATGCCATATATCGCGAACACGGCCGAGGATGTGCAGGCGATGCTCTCGGCGATCGGTTGCCGCGACGTCGACGAGATGTGGAGCAAGGCGGGATTGCCGCCGGAGCGCCCGTCGCTTGAGAATTTTCCCCGCGGCCGCTCGGAGCATGAGGTGTATCGACATCTGCAGGGGTTGGCCGCCAAGAATGCGACGCATCTGGTCAACTTCCTCGGCAGCGGCTATTATGACCATATCATCCCCGCGGCGGTCGGTGAGATCACCGGCCGCGCCGAATTCTACACCGCCTATACGCCGTACCAGCCCGAGGCGTCACAAGGCACGCTCCAGGCGATCTACGAGTATCAGACCGCCATCTGCCGCCTGACCGGCATGGAGGTGGCGAACGCCTCGCTCTACGACGGCGGCACCGCCCTCTTCGAGGCGATGATGATGTCCGTCAGAATCACCAGGAAACGCCGCGCCGTGCTTTCCAGAGCCGTCTCGCCGATTTTCCGCGAGATGATCCGCTGCTACAGCCGCAACCTCGATGTCGAGCTCGTCGAGGTGCCGCCAAACGACGGTTCCGACTCCTCGCAGGCGGCCATTGCGGAGGCAGTCGACGACAAGACCGCCTGCGTCATCGTGCAGTACCCGAACGTCTTCGGCGTCGTAGAGGACTGGACCAGTGTCGTGGATAAGATACACGCCAAGAAGGCTTTGGTCGTCTGCTCCACCTATCCTCTCGCCCTCGCCCTCCTCCGTCCCCCCGGCGAAATGGGGTTCGACATCGTGACCGGCGAAGGACAGAGTCTCGGGATTCCGCTGTCGTTTGGCGGGCCTTACCTCGGTATCATGGCAACCACGGAGAAGCACATGCGCAAAATGCCCGGCAGGATTGTCGGACGCACCAACGACGCGCAGGGCCGGACCGGCTATGTCCTCACTCTGCAGGCGAGGGAACAGCACATCCGCCGCGAAGGCGCCATGTCGAACATCTGCAGCAACGAGAGCCTCTGCGCTCTCGCAGCCCTCGCCTACCTCTGTTGCGTCGGCAAAGAGGGGTTGCGGAAGGTGGCCAGCCTTTGTGCGGCGAAAGCCGTTTTCGCCAAAGAACTTCTGACTTCCATCAAAGGCGTCGAGCCTGTCGGCGATTCCCCCTTCTTCAATGAGTTCGTCATCAAACTTCCCTGCGACGCCTCGGACGTGGTAGGGAAGCTTGTCGACAAAGGCTACGCCGCCGGCTTTCCTCTCGGGCGCTATTACAAGAGTAGGAAAAACCAGTTGCTGGTGGCGGTCACGGAGAAGCGAACCCGCGAGGAAATCAAAGGCCTCGCCACCGCGATGGAGGCAGTTCTATGGAACTGATATATTCGAAAAGTAGAAAAGGTCGACAGGGCTCCACGTTGCCCGATTTTGACGTCCCCGAGAAGACCGCCATTCCGGCGAGTCTCGCCCGGCAAGAATCCGCCGAGCTTCCCGAGGTCTCCGAACTCGATGCCATCCGCCACTTCACGTTGCTCAGCCGCAGGAACATGGGATTGGACACGAATTTCTATCCACTCGGCTCCTGCACCATGAAGTATAATCCGAAATTCCACGAACGGGTTGCCGCGTTCCATGGCTTCGCTGATCTCCATCCACTTCTTCCGCAACTGCGCAATGGCGGTGCGCTCACGCAGGGTGCCCTGGCGGTGATCCACGAGACCGAGCAGATGCTCAGTGAACTTCTCGGCTTTGCCCATTTCACCATGCAACCGCTTGCCGGCGCGCACGGGGAACTCACCGGTGTCATGCTTATCGCCGCCTTTCACAAGGCGAAAGGCGACCTTGCCCGCAAGACGATGCTTATTCCCGATTCAGCCCATGGCACAAATCCCGCAAGTGCCGCGATGGCCGGATTTGCCGTCAAGTCGATACCGACGGGCTCCGACGGGAACGTGGATCTGGAGATATTCAAGACCGAACTTGGCCCCGATGTCGCCGGCGTCATGCTCACCTGTCCAAGCACCCTCGGACTCTTTGATCCCAATGTCAAGGAGATCTGCCGTCTCGCGCACGAAGCCGGCGCGTTCGTCTACTGCGATGGAGCGAACCTGAACGCCATTGTCGGCAAGGTGCGACCGGGTGACCTCGGATTCGATGTCATACACATCAATCTGCACAAAACCTGCGCCACGCCGCACGGTTCCGGCGGTCCCGGGGCGGGCCCCGTTGGCGTGTGCGAGGCACTTGTGCCGTATCTACCCGTGTCACGTGTGGCGAAGCGGGCGGACGGAACCTATTCCCTCGAATATGGCTACAAGGAGAGCATTGGCTACATCGCGCCGTTCTACGGCAATTTCGCGATCATACTCAGAGCCTATGCGTATCTGTTGACACTTGGCCGCGAAGGGCTTGCGAGGGTTTCTGAGAACGCCGTCCTGAGTGCGAACTACGTTCGGGTGAGGCTTGAGCCATATTACGATCTGCCCTACAAGCGCATGTGCATGCACGAGTGCGTCTTCTCGGCGAGTCGGCAGACGAAAAACGGCGTCCATGCCCTCGACATAGCCAAAGCCTTGATCGATAGGGGGTTCCATCCGCCCACGATCTATTTCCCGCTAATCGTCCAAGAGGCGCTGATGATCGAGCCCACCGAGACGGATAGCAAAGAGACGATCGACGAGTTCGTCAACACGATGATCGAGATCGCCACACTCGCCGAGACCACCCCCGCCGAGATAACAAAATGTCCGATCACAACGCCCATCGGACGCCTCGACGAGACCAAGGCCGCCCGCGAACCCGACCTCCGGGCGAAGACGTAAGGGGGGAAATTCATGGAGGCGCCGCCTCCATCACCTCCGCCAAAGGACTCGACGAGCCCTTTGGGATCCCTTTTTCGCGTTCGCTCTCTTCCGGCGTTTGCCGAAAAGAGAGCGAACGCCAGAATCGGGTGTCCAGAGGGCGCCGGCGTCCTTTGGTGGGGGGAAGGGGCGAAGCCCCTTGAGGAGCGCTCAGCCTTTTTTGATGTGGCGGAGCGCGAGGCAATCTTTGGCGTGGGCGCACCAGGTGGCGCAGTCGCCGGAGAG
>CAYTFM010000012.1:19844-39900 GCA_964436735.1 uncultured Victivallales bacterium
CTTTTCCACGGCCGGGACAGAGGCGGAACGGCTCGTCTTTCCAGATCTCGATCTCGGCGCCGCATGACGGACACGGCACATAGCAGATATCCTCAAACTTCCACTTGCTCTGGTCTTGTCCCGGACAATGTGCTTCAGCCATGGCGAGAGATTCCTTGCCTCATGTTCATCACAACCCGCCGGTGACCTCGAGCACGCTTCCTGTGATGTAGGAGGCTTGTGTCGATGCGAGGAACAACGTGGCCGCGGCGATATCTTCGGGCGCGCCGAAGCGGCGCAGCGGGACTTGCTCCTTAAAGGCGGCCTTCTGTTCTTCGGGGATGTCGGAGAGCAGGTCGGTGTCGATGAAACCGGGCGAGACGCAGTTAACGGTAATCGATCGTCGGGCGACCTCCTTCGAGAGAGACTTCGTGAAGGCGACTTGTCCCGCCTTCGCGGCGGCGTAGTTTGCCTGCCCCTGGAAACCATGTTTCCCTGAAGGGGAGGTGATGCTGATGATGCGGCCGAAACGCCGTCCCGACATGCGCATCACCGCAAGTTTGCTCATGTTGAAGGTGCCGGAAAGGTTGGTCTCAAGGACCGCATGCCAGTCAGCGACCGGCATCATGGCGACAATACCGTCTTTACGGATGCCGGCGTTGTTGACAAGCACCTCGATGGTGGTATGCGTCTTATCGTATTCCTCGAAGAACTTTTCGGTGGCGTGGTAGTCGGAGACGTCGAATTTCATCGTCTCCAAGGGGCGTCCCTTGTGCGCCGCAATGAATGCGGCGGAAGAGGCGTCATCGCGCTGATAGGTGGCAACGACGCTGGCTCCCGCCGTAAGAAAAGCTTCTGAGATGGCTTTGCCGATGCCCCGCGTGCCGCCGGTGACGATCACGTGATAGCCAGTGAAGTCAAAGGTAACGTTGGCCATCGGGGCACGCTGCTATTGTTGAAGGAGAACGGGGTTTTATTTCCCGTCAGCCGAAGCGGCGACGGCCTTCTCGGCCGACTTTTCGGCAGGAGCAGACGTGTCGTCGGCTTTTTCCGACTTCTTTGTCTGCCGCTTGCCTGTTTTCTTCGGGACGGAGTTCTCAACCCATTGGAGGAGGCACATCTCCGCTGCGTCGCCGATCCGAGTGCCGAGGCGCAGGATCCGCGTATAGCCGCCACGCCGTTCGGCGAACTTCGGGGCGACGACATCGAAGAGCACCTTCACGGCTTCTTCGTTGCGTAGCTTGGAGATGGCGAGGCGTCTGTTGTGGAGACCTCCCTTTTTGCCGAGCGTGATCATCTTCTCCGCAAGCCGTTTGGTTTCTTTGGCTTTGACGATGGTCGTCTGGATCTCGCCGACTTCAATAAGGCTGCACACTTGGTTCGCAAGCATCGCTTTGCGGTGGGCGCTTGTCTTGCCTATTTTGAACGTGTGTTTGCGATGGCGCATATTAGTTCTCTTCCTTCTGCTGTTCCGCCTCAAGGCGCTCTGTCTCGGCTAGGATCGCATTGGCCATCGCCTCGCTGAAGGTCATGCCGAGCGACAAGCCAAGGAGTTTCAACTTTTCAACGATCTCATCAAGTGACTTCTTGCCGAAATTCTTGAATTTCAGCATCTTGGACTCTGTTTTCTGGCAGAGTTCTCCAATCAGGCGGATCTTCGCGTTGTTCAGGCAGTTTTGGGAGCGGACTGAGAGGTCGAGAGTGTCGACGTTCTGCACGAGCGTCTTGTAGAGGCGCTTCTCCTCGTCAGTGATCATCGCGAGCGCATCATCCTGGCATGCTTCCTTGCCGAGGAAGGGGCGCAGATGAGCCTGGAGTATCTTCGCGCTCTTCTCAAGGGCGTCAGGCGGCGCTATGCGACCATCGGTCCAGATCTCAAGCACCAGGCGGTCCATTTCTGTCTCCTCACCGACGCGGGCGGCACCAACTTCGTAGCGGACGCGGGCGATGGGGCTGAAGAGGCAGTCGATCGGAATGGTGCCCAAAGCTTGCGTCGGACTCTTGTTCTTCTCGGCGGGCCGATAGCCACGGCCTTTGATGACTTCGATTTCGGCCCTGAATTTCCCGTCCTTGTCCAACGTGCAGATGATCTGATCCTTGTTGAGGACTTCGATTGAGCCGTCGGTGATGATGTCGGCACCCGTGACGGGGCCTGATTTGTCTTTTCTGATCTCAAGCGTCCGTGGCAGATCCCCGTTGGCGATCAGACGGATACGTTTCAAGTTGAGGACGATTTCGGTGACATCCTCGATCACGTTTGGCATCGCCATGAATTCATGTGACACGCCATCGATGCGCACGGCCGAAATAGCCGCACCCTCAAGCGATGAGAGCAACACCCGCCGCAACGAGTTGCCGATGGTATGGCCATAGCCGCTCTGAAACGGAGCGGCGGTGAACTTGGCATAATGCGGCGTGGCGGTCGCCTCGTCCATCTCGATGCTTTGCGGCATTGGAAAGCCGGGTAGAGCAGCCATTAACATCACCTCCGAAAGGAATAAGTTTATTTGGAATACAATTCAACAACCATCTGCTCGTCAGCGGGCACCTGGATCTCCTCTTTCTCGGGGAGGCGGACGATCTGACCCTTCAATGACTCCTTGTCGAACGTCAACCAGCCAGGAAGCGGGCGCGAGACAACGCTTTGAAATTCCAGATTCTTCTGGCTCAATGCTTTGCTTCTGTCAGACGTCTTGATCTGGATGGCGTCGTTGGGCTTGACGGTGTAAGAGGGAATATTGCAGCGACGGCCATTGACTTTAACATGGCCATGCCCGACAAACTGGCGGGCGGCTGAACGCGAGGGAGCGAGACCGAGTCGGTACACCACGTTGTCCAAACGCATTTCAAGCTGGATAAGCAGGTTAAGGCTTGTGACGCCTTTAATCTTTGCCGCCTTGGCGTAGATTTTCCTGAATTGCGCTTCCTGGATGCCATAGAAACGGCGGATTTTCTGCTTCGCCCTCAGCTGCTCGCCGTAGCCGGAGAGTTTTCCCTTGCGCTGGTGCATGCCTGGGGCGTTGCGGCCGCGGTCGATGGCGCACACCGCCTTCAGGCAGCGGTCGCCTTTCAAGAACAGTTTCACTCCCTCTCTGCGGCAGAGCTTACAGGCGGCTTCGGTGTATCTGGACATATATGCGATCTCCGGTTGAGTTTAGATGCGGCGTCTTTTCGCTGGCCTGCAGCCATTGTGGGGAACGGGCGTAATGTCGCGGATGGCGGTGATCTCGACTCCCGTGGCGGCGATGCCTCTGACGGCTGACTCGCGTCCAGCGCCCGGGCCCTTGATGCGGACTTCGATCTCGCGGAGCCCGAAAGCCTGCGCCTTCTTCACCGCGTCGGTCGCCACAAGCTGCGCGACGTAGGCCGTGCTTTTGCGCGAGCCTTTGAAGCCACACTTGCCGGCGGAGGACCAGGTGAGCACGTTGCCGTGCGGATCAGTGACGGCGACCTTGGTGTTGTTGAAGGAGGCGTTGACGAACGCAATTCCTGACGGAACGATGCGGCCGCCCTTGACCTTGCGTTTGACGGTAGCCTCCGCGCTGACGGCGGCCTCCCCCTCCAACTTCACTTCCGCGGCTTGCGTATCTTCGGCTTCCTTGAGAATTTCGTCTGCCATATCAGATCATCGCTCCTCTTTATTCGTCGCTCTTGGCGAGTTTCCGTTGCGTCTTGTCGCGGACGGCACCCACGGTCATGCGGCGTCCTTTCCGCGTACGTGCGTTCGTCTTCGTGCGTTGGCCGCGGACCGGCAGGCCGCGCTTGTGCCGCTGTCCCCGGTAGCATCCGATGGCGGTGAGCCGACGGATGTCCTGCATCACCATTCTGCGCAGATCACCCTCGACAGTGTAGTCGTTCTGGATGAGGGTGGTGATTGCGGCGACATGCTCGTCGGTGAGTTTGTCGGCCTTCAAGCCGACGGGAATGTTGGCCTTCTTCGCGATCTCCCGCGCCTTCGTGGGACCTATCCCATAAATATAGCGTAGCGCGATCTCAACCCTCTTCTTGCCAGGAATCTCGATGCCCAAAATCCGCGGCATACTCAACCTCCGATATATATTTTGTTTAGCCTTGTCTTTGTTTGTGCCGCGTGTTCCGGGGGCAGAGCACTCTCACCACACCGCGGCGTCTCACGATCTGGCAGTGCTCGCAACGACGTTTGACCGAAGCTTTGACTTTCATGAACAACTACTCCTCAGAAGATGCTCTGTAAAAAAACGCATACGGAACCCCGCCGCAAGCGTTGGCGCGAGGGCTACTCCCTCATGCCGTGCCGCCTCCGTCGAAGAACCGAGACAAGCGGAGCATATAAAGTAGACATGTTTGAAAATAAGTCAAGAACGGCAGATGAAATTTTTTAAAATATAGCACAACTCGTTTTCAATCAACATGTAGCGACGAACAATAGCGGGATATTGAAGTGGAATACTATAGAGGAGGGGCGCGCCGACTATTTCTTCCGATAAATAATCCGACCTTTGGTCAGATCATAGGGAGACATCTCCATGGTGACGATGTCGCCAGGAAGAATGCGGATGAAGTGGAGCCTCATTTTCCCGCTGATGTGGGCGATGACTTTATGCCCCGACTCCAGTTCGACTCTGAACATGGTGTTGGGCAGCAGTTCCTTGACGACTCCGTCGACAGTGATTATATCTTTGGCCAAGTGAGAATCTCCGGTCCGTTCGTTGTTATGAGCACCATATGCTCGAAGTGAGCCGATAATTTACCATCTGAAGTCCTCACTGTCCAGCCGTCATCCTCAGTGAGCACGCGGTGCGTGCCCAAATTGAGCATGGGCTCGATGGCGAGAACCATTCCCGGGAGCAGGCGGGGCCCCTTCTTCGACGATTTGAAGTTCGGCACCTCGGGCGGCTCGTGCAGCTTGAGCCCGCAGCCGTGTCCCACGTACTCCCTGACGACACCGAGCTTTGCCGACGTGGCGTAGCGTTCGACCGCCTCGCTGATATGCCACACATGGTTGCCGCACCGGGCGGCCTTTATGCCGTCATACATCGCCAGTTCCGTGTGGCGCAGCAGATATTTCGCCTCGGCGGCGCACTCGCCCACCATCACGGTGGTGGCCGTGTCGCCCACGCAGCCGTCGAGGAGGACGCCAATGTCCAGGCTGACCACATCGCCGGATTTGATGATTTTATCGGGACGGCCGATGCCGTGCACGACTTCATCGTTTAGAGAGACGCAGATGTGTCCAGGAAACCCCCGGTAGCCAAGGAAGGCGCAGCGCGCCCCCGCCGACTCGATCATGGACTGGGCGAGCTCGTCGACCTCCTTGGTGCTCATGCCCGAGCGGACGATTCCCGCGAGCCGTTCCCTCACCGCGGCGGCGACTCCGGCGGCGCGGCGGATGCGCGCGATCTCGCTTTCAGAGTGTATCACATAGTCGTTGGATGCCATTAAGCGATCAGCGCGAGCAGCTCCTTCATGACGGATTTCTTGTCCCCGTCGGAGTTGAGCGTATGAAGCATGCCTTTGCCGGTGTAGTACTCAACGAGCGGCTTGGTCTGCTGGTCGTAGACGTCCAAACGTCCTGTCACCGTTTGCAACGAGTCGTCGGCGCGCTGATACAACTCCCCGCCGCACTTGTCGCAGACGCCCTCTTTGGCGGGCGGTGAGAAGACTTTGTTGAAGTTGGCGCCGCAGCCTCTGCAGGTCAGTCGGTTGGTGAGCCGTTTGATGAGCAGCTCCTTGTCGGCTTTGAAATAAATGACCCCTTCGATCTTCTTGCCGCCTTTGTCGAGAACCCCCTCCAGCAGCTTCGCCTGATTGATCGTGCGGGGGAAGCCGTCGAGGATGAACCCTTTGGCGCAGTCGGGTTTCGAGAGTCGGCGTCCCACCATGTCAGCCACCACCTCGTCCGGGACAAGTTTGCCCGTCTCCACGAACTGCTTGGCCTTGACGCCCAGCTCGGTGCCGCCGGCGATCTCCTGACGGAGGATGTCACCTGTGGAGATGTGGGCCACCCCCATGGAGTCTTTAAGCTCGAAGGCGAAAGTGCCCTTTCCTGCGCCGGGAGGGCCGAGAAACACGAGGCTCAGCATGGCGTCGTCCTTTCTGTAAACTGTTTGCCACAACCCCGCGGGGCGTGGTTTGTAAGAGGCGTGAAATCAAGAGCGGTAAATGTATACTTAGAGCGGGGAAACACAAATCGGCGGCGAATTTTTCCCCACACTTCCACAGGAGTTGAAGTTGAAATACGGCATTCCCCTGTTTATGTTAGTGACTTTTCGGCGGGGCGTAACAGAGATACGCGGCAGTTCACGTACAACACACCCAAGCTCACGAGCTTTTTATGGCAGGCTGTCCAAGACTCATCGCGTTGTCAGAGCAACTTCGAGGCAAGACATTCGAACTGACAAAGGATTTCTACACCTGCGGCAGGGCCAATAATCGGGACATCGACATCAACGACCCGACGATCAGCTCCCACCACTGTGACTTCATCAAGCGCGGCAACTCCTATTTCATCTGCGACAGGAACAGCACCAATGGCACGCGGGTGAACAACGTGCCTGTCGTCGAGCAGGAGCTGCAGAACAGCGACATCTTGCAGGTGGGCGGCGTTGAGCTCCTTTTCGACTGCGACGACAAGTCGGTGACCACTGTCATCCGCACCCAGACGGGGATCAATCTTGGCCAGGGCGACTTGGATGTGTCGACGGTGACGCGGATGAAGAATTTCGATCCTTTCAAGAAAGACGGGAAGACGACGGACAAGCAGAGCCAGAAGGTCGTTCTTCTCGTTGTCTCGCTGCTTGTGGTTCTCATCCTCGCCCTTCTCGGGTGGCTCGTCTATATCGTCAAAATCCAGAAGAACCCGAACGCGTCCACTACGCCGCCGCCCGCTCCCACCTTGCGTGTCAAATGAGGCGGATGGCATCTCGCGGCTATGGGTTGCCGTGGCAGCCCGCAACCATAACCATGCAACTCAAACCACCCTTTCCCGCTGAAGTTTTACCATGAGCGACAACGACTCCAAAGATTACAAAAACCCCGACAAGCGGCCCGACATCTCGTCGAAGCGGAACTTTCCCGTGGCGCTGTTCGTCTGGCTGATCGTGTTTGCCGCCGCCGCGGGGCTTTTTATTTTCGCCTCCCAGCGGAAGCAGTTCGACGATTGGAATCAATCGAAGTTCGAGGAGAACTTGGGCAAGGGGTTGATTAAGACGGCCAATCTCACGCCGAAAGGCGACCAAGTCGTTCTGATCGAGGGGAAGTATGTGGAGGGGAAGATGGACGGTCTTCCTCTGCCGCCCGACTCTTCCGTGGCAAACCAGCCCAGATACTACCAGGTCGAGGTGCTCTACACCGACAATTTCGACAAGAAGCTCCTTGAGTCGAAGGTAGAAAAAAAAGTCGACAACAAGGACACGTGGTTCCGGAACATTTTGACGACCATGTTGTTGATTGTCATCCCTGTCGGCCTGCTTTACGTCCTCTTCTCCCGCCAGATCAAGCTCGCCAGCAAAGGCGCCATGCAGTTCGGGAAGAGCAAGGCGCGGATGATTCTGCCTGACACCAACAAGACGAAGTTCGACGACGTGGCGGGGGCCGACGAGGCGAAAGAGGAGACCAAGGAGGTCATCGACTACCTCAAGGATCCGCTGAAGTTCAAGATGCTCGGAGGCAGGATTCCCAAGGGCGTGCTGCTGATGGGACCGCCGGGCACCGGCAAGACGCTGCTTGCGAAGGCCATCGCAGGTGAGGCCGATGTTCCCTTCTTCTCGATCAGTGGCTCCGATTTCGTTGAGATGTTCGTAGGCGTCGGCGCCAGCCGAGTCAGAGACATGTTCGAGCAGGCCAGACGGCATTCCCCTTGTCTTATCTTCATTGACGAGATCGACGCCGTCGGTCGCTCGCGCTTCTCCGGCATCGGGGGTGGACACGATGAGCGCGAGCAGACGCTCAACGCCTTGCTGGTCGAGATGGACGGACTGGAGACCCAGGAGGGCGTCCTCATCATCGCCGCGACAAACCGTCCGGACGTGCTCGATCCCGCCCTGCTGCGCCCCGGTCGCTTCGACCGGCACGTCGTCCTCGACCTGCCTGACATCAAAGGGCGCAGGCAGATCCTCAACATCCATATCAAGAATATCAAAGTCGACCCGGACGTGAATCTGGACGTGATCGCCCGCGGAACGCCGGGGTTCAGCGGAGCCGACTTGGCGAATCTCGTCAATGAAGCCGCCCTCCTCGCCGCCCGTCTCGACAAGAAGGCCGCCGCCATGGTCGACATGGAGGAGGCCAGGGACAAGGTGCGCTGGGGCCGCGAGCGGCGCAGCAGGGTCATCAGCGAACGCGAGCGCCGACTCACCGCCTACCACGAGGCGGGGCACGCCATTGTGTCACTCCATTGCAAGAGTTCGTCGCCCATTCACAAGGTGACGATCGTCCCCCGGGGTGTCGCCTATCTCGGCGCCACCATGTCGCTTCCCAAGGAGGACAAGTACACGCAGGCCCGCTCGGAGCTGGAAGACGACCTCACGGTGCTCATGGGGGGCAGAATCGCGGAGGAGCTCGTCTTCGGCGAGATCACCAGCGGCGCCGCCGGCGACATCGGTCAGGCCACCAAGATCGTCCGCAGGATGATCTGCTCCTTCGGCATGAGCGACAAACTCGGCTCCCTCGCCTACGGCTCGAGAGACGAGCATATCTACATCGGACGCGACATCGTCAAAACGGAGGACTACAGCGAGGCGACGGCGCGTGAGATCGATATTGAGATGAAACGGCTTGTCGACACCGCCCAGCAGAAGGCGAAAACGATTCTCACCGAGGCGAGAGACAAGCTTGAATTGCTGGCGAAAAAACTTCTCGATGTGGAAACGCTTGACGCCAAAGATATTCGGATCCTCCTCAATATGCCTGAAGAGACTGAGACTTCAGCTGCCGTATAGCTTCCTTTGTGGTTGTTTCCCCCGTCGAGACAGGGTCGCTCTATACCTAAATACGCTGGAGGCAGGTGGGCAGGACAACTGATCTCGACGTGGTTGCATGAACATTCTCGGCATATCCGCCTACTATCATGATTCCGCCGCCGCGCTGGTGGTCGATGGCGATATCGTCGCCGCCGCCCAGGAAGAACGCTTCAACCGGATCAAGCACGACCATAATTTCCCCGAGAAGGCGGTCGATTTTTGCCTGCGGCAGGCCAATCTTGCAATCGGGGACCTCGACTATGTGGTCTTCTACGACAAACCTCTGCTGAAGTTCGACCGGTTGCTTGAGACGTATCTCGCCTTCGCGCCGCAGGGCTTTTCCTCCTTTGCGATGGCTATCCCCTTGTGGTTGAAGCAGAAACTCAATATTCGAGCGGAGATCAGAAGAAAACTCCCCACTCTGAGAGGGAAGATTCTCTTCCCTGCGCACCACGAGTCGCACGCCGCCAGCGCGTTTTTCCCCTCTCCGTTCGACGACGCGGCGGTGCTTACCATTGATGGTGTCGGCGAATGGGCCACCGCGAGCATCGGTCATGGCCAAGGGAACAAACTGCGCCTCCTCAAGGAATTGCGCTTCCCGCATTCGCTCGGACTTCTCTATTCGGCGTTCACCTACTACACCGGCTTCAAAGTCAACTCCGGCGAGTACAAGCTCATGGGGCTCGCCCCGTATGGAAAGCCCGCATATGTGGGCGACATCAAAAAGCACCTCGTTGACATCAAGGATGACGGTTCCCTCTGGATGGACATGAGGTATTTCAATTACTGTCAGGGACTGACGATGACCTCCGAGAAGTTTCATCGGCTTTTCGGCGGTCCGGCGCGGAAGCCTGAAAGTCTTATCACCCAGAAGGAGATGGATCTTGCCGCCTCGATACAAATGGTGACCGAGGAGGTCATGTTGAAGATGGCTCGGCACGCCAAAGAGCTCACGAAAAGCGACAATCTGTGTTTAGCGGGGGGCGTCGCGCTCAATTGCGTCGGCAACGGCAAGTTGTTGCGTGAAGGGATTTTCAAGAACATATGGATACAACCCGCTGCGGGCGACGCGGGCGGCGCGCTGGGGGCGGCCCTGCTTGCATGGTTCCAACTACTTGACAACAAACGCGTTGTTGGCGCGCGTGATTCGCAGAAGGGCTCTTTGCTCGGACCTACGTTCAGCTCCGAGGAGATACAGCGGTTCCTCGACTCTCAGCATGCCGATTATGAGCGCGTAGAAGATGAACGGGAGTTCGCCTCGAGGGTCGCCGACCTGATTGCGCAGCACAAGGTCATCGGCTGGTTCTCGGGGCGGATGGAGTTCGGCCCCCGCGCCCTCGGTGCCCGCAGCATCATCGGCGACGCCCGCAGCGAGGACATGCAGGCGACCATGAACCTCAAGATCAAATACCGCGAGTCCTTCCGTCCGTTCGCCCCCTGCGTGCTCGCCGAGGATGTCGCCGAGTATTTCGAGCTCGACGCCGAGTCTCCCTACATGTTGCTTGTCGCGCCAGTCCGGGAGGAGAAGCGGATCGCGCTTGACGAGGAGCGGAGCAGAATAATGTCCGACGAACCCGATCTGCGGAAGCGCGTCAACGTGCCCCGTTCCATCATTCCCGCCATCACCCACGTTGACTACTCGGCGCGCGTGCAGACGGTCGACCGCGAGAGGCACGGACGGTTCTACGATGTGATGTGCGAGTTCAAGCGTAAAACCGGTTGCTCCGTCATCATCAACACAAGCTTCAACATCCGCGGCGAGCCGATCGTCTGCGAGCCTCAGGACGCCTACAAGTGCTTCCTCAACACCGAGATGGACGCCCTCGTGCTCGAGAACTATATTCTCCTCAAAGAAAGACAGAAGAACCGGCCCGACCAGGCGGAACTTGAGAAATACAAAAGCTCCTTCAAGTTGGACTGATATGATCAACCCCTTCAAAGAAGTGAACTGGACTCCCGATGGGGACGAGTTGCGGAAGTTTGGCTGGACGATTCTCGTCGGCTTTTCCTTCCTCGCCGTCCTGCTGATGCTTTTCCGCATGGTGGGCTTCCGAGGTTTCGCCGCGATGGGGTTTCGTATCCCCTGTCTTCTGCTCTGCGGCGGTGCGGTCGTTCTGCTGGTCTCGCATACCGCTCGACCGTTGGCTCTCCCGCTTTACCGTTGCTGGTTCTTCCTTTCGTGTTGCGTCGGCATCGTTGTCTCGAACCTCATCCTGCTTATGTTCTTCTACCTTTTCTTCTCACCGTTTGCTGTGGTGTTCAGGTTGTTCACGGGAAGAGATCCCTTATGCTTGAGGAAACCGGCGCGTTGCGACAGTTACTGGCATGAGGTTCAGGATGGGCGACCGCTTGAAAATTATCTGCGGCAATACTAATAGACAGGACAAGAGGCAATGGATCAGAAAGAGCAAAATGCGAAAACGCTTGGCGAGATCTCCGAGAAATCGAATATCGTCATGGAGTTCCTGGAGTTTCTCGGCCACAATAAGAAGTTCTGGCTTATTCCGATACTCATCGTGCTGCTGCTGCTGGGGCTTATCATCGCCCTTGGCGGCACCACTGCGGCTCCTTTCATTTACACGCTGTTTTAATCCTGCTTGGGATTTGGATGGAGCACCTTTCTCCTATGACGAAGTGGTCGAGGTTGGTTACTATCTCGCTCGTCGCGCTTGCCTGTTTCTTCTTCATCCTGTCAGCCTTGGCGTTCAACTACGACTGTGCGCTTATCAGCGACTGGCGGTTGGTGCGTTTGGGTGTGGACAGTGCTCTCTTGTTGGCGGGCGCAGGTTTTCTGACGGCGGCGCGATGGTTTAAAGAGAAGTATAAGCTCCAGTTGTTGTTTGTCATATATCTGCTGGTGTTCGTCGAGGGGGCGCTGCAACTTCTCGCCGTGCTCGGACTACTTCCAAGCCTCTCTTTCCACGCCTTCGTCCCTTATGCCCGCGTGTATTGGACAAAGGAAGGATTTGGCAACGGAGTATGCAACCGTTATGGTTGGTATTACCCGCCTCACGCTTCCCCGCCGGAGGCGAGGCGGATCGCGGTCATTGGCGACAGCTTCATCACCGCCCACCAGATATCTCGGTACGACAATGTCGGATGGCGCCTGCAGAAAATGTTGCGCGACAAAGGCGATAAGGCGGATGTCTACGCGTTCGGCATGCCCGGTTTGGGTCCCGCCTACTATCTCGAGCTTCTCAAATACGCCCATAGGCGATTCAATGTCCAGGAGGTCGTCGTCTTCGTCTTCATCGGCAACGATTTCCGCAACTCGTCGGCGACACTCCAGCCGGAGACGCCGCCGGACAAGTACATATATTACACCCTCAAGAAGGACGGATCGTTGTCCCTCGTACCGGAAAGCGAGAAAGCCTTGAAGAGGTTCAACAGAGGGCTCGAGGCCAACCATGCGTCCCTGCTCCTTTCTCTGCCGGAGATACTCAAAAGCAATTGCATCCTCTTCAATGTGGCGTATAACATCTTTAACAACTGTGTCGGATTCTATGAGGTGGTCAAGAAGAGCGGAAAGGCGAGGAAAAGCAATGGCGCAGCCGTTCCCCCGTCGTCCCCCGTCGTGAATTCGGGGCTGAATGACAGTTTTTTCAAGCAGGAACTCTCCGCTGACGAGAAGGAGGCTGTGGATATCGCGAAAGCCCTCCTGCTTGAGTGCGGCGCCTATGCGAAAGCGAACGGCATTCAGCTCCGTTTGGTCACCATACCTCGATTAACGCAGGACTTCTACCGGTTGTACCGTGGGAGGAAGGAGTGGGACACCAAAGTCGGCGACGGTGACTTGTTCATTCCCGAGAGGATGTTGACGGATCTTGCCACCGCCAACGGAATCTCCATTCTGCCAGGAGGAGAGGTGATGCGTCAAGCTGGTTTGACCGTCGACGAGGTCCAGACGCTGTACACGACCAACGGCGGGGGACACTTCTCGTAGAAGGGGCACGATTACTTTGCGAGAGCGATGGTTACCCGCTTCTACGACAAGCCGACGCCGGCGCGGTGATCCGGTCGGTCATTTCACGACGACCTGTCCCTCGTAGACGAGGCTGATGGTGGACCATTTGTCCATGTGGCGGTCCTTGAGGTCCTTCATGACGAGGTCGAGGCGGGCGAGACTGTCCTTGAAGTAGGTGATTCGGCGCGGGCTTTCCTTGTGCTCGTCGCTGAGGATGACCGTGAAATAGCGCTTCTTGTCAGGATCGGCGAGCATCATCCGAATCTCACCCGGGTAGCTCATGACGATGCGCCGCACCGCGAGCTTGTAGTAGAAGGAGTCGAGAACCGAAATCAGGTCGAGGGCCGGCTTGATCTGCTCCAACTGTTTTCCCATGCGAATCTTTGGCGGCGACGGCGACGTCTTGTCGAATCCCCAGATCACCGGCAGAGCCTTGTCGAGGTTGACGCAGAGCCGTTTGGGCATCACAAAGCCATCGCCGTCGACGACGATCCCCGACTTCTCGTCGAAGAGGATCGCGCGGGGGATGCGCTCGATGATGTCGAAGCGCAGCGTGTCGGGAAGGATTCTGCGCAACTCCACGCTTTCGATGGAAGGCGCCTTCGATTTGAGCGATTCGCGGATCGGCTTCAGTTCGAGCGCGAAAAGATTGGTTTCGCCGATTTTAAGCTCCATCGTGGGCGCCCCCGACCGCTCCGACCTCGCCAAGGGCTTCGAGTTGACGATCTCGAGGAGATCCCCGACCTTGTCGTTCCACCATCCCTCGCTTTTCACCACCACGTTCCGCAGGATGAAGTGCTTGTTGCCTGCGAAGAGGGCTTCCTTGCCGAAAAAAAAGAGGGAGACAAAAGCTCCGACAAGCGCCAGTAGGGTGAGAACCACGATCGCCACCCGTACGTACGGATGGAGGAGCATCCTGTCGCTCACTTGCGTCGGCTTATTTTTCACAGCTGAAGACAAGCTCTTTCCTCCATTTCTTTCCGTCTTTCGAATAGAGGCACAGATTGCCTCCTTTGTCGAAGGTCATATGTTTTTTCAGGTGAGGCAGATAACCGACAAGCAGTGCCGGATAGGCCGTCGCGGGCTTGAGTTCGTTGGGCGAGAACTCGTCGACTTTCTCAAGTTCCGGCAGCTTGAAGAAGCAGAGGGAGTTTTTGACTCTTCGCTCGACGATCAGCGTGTCGTTTGACTCGTCAAGGCACATCGTGTGGCCGGACAGATCGCATAGTTCGACGCATTTCGCCCCTTTGAAGAAATACGCCGGCTGTCCGAGCGCCATGACGGCGAGCATTTTCTCACCGCGGGTGAACACCGTCGCCGTGGGGATGTAATCGGCTCCGAGTTTGACGCTGCGGAGACTCTCGCCGCGGCCAACACCATAGAACTCCACCGCGCCAGGGCCGGCGATTGCGAACTGCGCATTGTCGATAGACACGGCCAGTGCGCCGCTGGTGACGCCGACGGAGAAACTTTTCTTTTGTTTCATGTCCTGAAGAGAGAAGACATGCAGGTTCGGCGAATCGGGGTTGCGTGGCGCCGCCTTCACCAGGAGAAGCTCCCCTTTGCGATCGGGGCAGATGTCGCTAATCTCGTAGCCGCAAACGGCGCTCTCGAATGACGGTGTCTCCCGCTCGAGGTGGATCACGCCGACCTCCGATGGCGTCTTAAACGTCTTTTGAGCCTCTGTCGAATATGCGATGGAGATGCAGTCAGCCAGCGTTCTGATCTTCGTGATGAGCTTGCCTTCGAACTGGAGATTACGCAGCACTTTCCAGTCGTATGTGCTTAGGGCGACGATCCGCGTGCCCTTCTTGTCGTCCTTGCCCGTGAAGGTCTCCGCGGTTATCAGCAGGCTGTTGTCGGGGGTAAGTCTGGCGTCGGCGACGCATGAGCCGCCCACGCCATCGCTTCGCCACGCCGGCCGCCAGTCTGGCGCGGGAGTTGGGGTGGCGAGGAGAGCCGCCGCCGATTCCTGTGGAGCCGTCGGGGAAGGCGCGCTCTTTTTAGAGCCGCTCTTCTGTTCAGGAGGGGCGACCTTGACTTGTTCGGCCGTGATTTTGGAAGGCTCCTTGTTCTGATTCTTGCCGCTCTCACCCTTTTTCTCCTCGCCGGGAGTGTAGGAGAACGTGAAGGAGTTTTCACCGTCGGTCTCCTCCGCTTCGGCATCCTCCTGGGCAGGTGCCTCGGGCACGACGGCGCGCTGCTCGACTGGTGGCGGGGTGGGGGGCGGTTTGGACGGGGCAGGCTTCCGCCCGCAACCGCTCATCGATGCGGCGGCGAGGGAGGCGAGAAGTATCCACGCCAGCACTTTCATTGATCCTACCAAGAAGAATTGTTAGGTGCCATGACGCATTTTGCACGCTTTCACGGCGTTGCGCATGAGCATGGCGATGGTCATGGGGCCGACGCCACCTGGTACGGGGGTGATGAGCGAGGCTTTCGCCCGCACCTGCTCGAAGGCGACGTCGCCAACGAGGCGGTAGCCGTTGGGCGCCGTCTTGTCATCGACCCTGTTGATTCCGACGTCGATGACGACCGCGCCATCCTTGACCATGTCTGCGGTGATGAACTCCGCTTTGCCGATCGCCGCCACCAGGATGTCCGCCTGCCGTGTGAGCGACGGCAGATCTCTGCTGCGTGAATGACAGACAGTCACCGTCGCGTTTGCCCCCTTCGCCTTCTGCACCAGCATGGCCATCAGAGGCTTTCCGACGATGTTCGATCTGCCAAGGATCACCGCGTGTTTGCCGCTGGGGTCCACGCCGCTATGCTCAAGAAGCTTCATGACCCCAAACGGCGTGCAGGGAAGAAAGCCATCGTCACGTCCGATGAGCATCTTGCCCACATTGACTGGATGGAAGCAGTCGACGTCCTTTGCCGGATCGACCGCCTCGACGATCTTCTCCTCGTTGATCTGCGGCGGGGGAGGAGACTGCACGAGGATGCCGTCGATTTTGTCATCATTGTTCAGTTCGTCGATCAGGGCAAGAGCCTCGTCCATCGAGCAGTTCTTGTCAAGCACGCGCTTGTCGGAGAAGATGCCCAGTTCGGCGGACTTTTTCACTTTCATGCCCACATAGACCTTGGAGGCGGGATCCTCACCGATAAGCACGACCGCGAGACCTGGACGCGGCCCCCCGGATGCCACCAGCGCCGCGACCACCGCTTTTGTCTCGTCATTGATCGCCTGAGCGACCGCCTTGCCGTCAAGTAGTTGTCCTCGTTCCATCATGGCTCCCGTCGTCTATGCCACAGCTTACACCCAATTTAAATTATTGTACCACTCACGGGCACGCATGACAACGAACATTGACGACAAAAAGCCCTGTAAACGGCTACTCACTGGAGGGGACGGGAAATCAAAGGCTCTTCAACCTCCCTATCCTGAGCCCAATGAACTTCCTGATTCCTGCAATGCTTTGGAGGCGAGGCAGGGATGGACGCAAGGGACCGGTGGCACTGACACAGCTTCAGCATCTTGACAAGAAGGGGTCTTTGCCGTATAATACTTTCGCATGCAGTAAAGCAAAGGAAACGCATGAGTTCTCCAGCGAGTGGAAAGATCGAGCTGATCGCCCGCGAGATACGCTCCCGCATTGTCTGCAAGGGTTATCCGCCAGGTGGTCGCCTTCCGACTCGGACGGAGCTCGAATCGGAGTTCACTGCGAGCAGCGCGACCGTGCAGCGCTCGCTTGACGCCTTGACCGAGGATGGATTCATTGTCCCGAGGGGCTGTAGTGGAACGTTCGTGGCAAGCGCGCCGCCCTGTTTCTCGCGGTACGCGCTGATTTTTCCGGGCGTGCCCGAGCCTGGCGCCCACTGGTCGAACTTTTGGACCGCCCTCGCCAACTCCGGAACCACCATCGGCAAACGCTGTTCGCGTGAACTGGTCGCCCTCCATGGCTTCGAGGGATGTGGCGGCTACGAGCGTGCGGCGCGCGTGGAGCGCGAGGTCGCCAATCATATGTTTGCGGGGCTCATCTTCGCATCGCCTCCTTTTTATCTTGAGGGAACTTCGATCGCTTCGGTCAAAGGCGTGCCGCGCGTGGCTGTCGCCAGTCATGCCTACAAGGCCGAGGAGACGTGGTCGATCGGGTTCGACAGCGACTCCTTTTACCGCAAAGCCCTTGAGCACCTTAGAAAACTCGGTTCCCGCCGCGTGGCGGTCATCGTGCAGGCGGAACTCGATAAGAACTCTCTGGAACACATCCTGTCGCTCATCGCCGAAATGGGGTTTGAAAGCAAGCCACAGTGGGTGCAGGCGGTTTCCGTGAAGATCCCCTTCTGGACGAAGCAGGTTGTCGACCTTCTTTTCGACGACGTCACAAGCGACGAAAAGAAAAAGCGGAGCCCCGACTCGCTTCTCATCGCCGACGACAACTTTGTCGACCATGCCACCGCCGCGCTCGCGGCGAAGGGGCTTGACGGCAGGATCCCCGTGGTCGCCGGTGCGAACTTCCCCTGGGTCACGCCCTCCCACACCGCGGTGACGCGGCTCGGTTTCGACATCGACTCGCTGATGGTAAAAGCGGTGGGCATCATCGACGCATGGCATGAGGGAAAAGCTCCTACGTCCCGTTTTGAGGAGTTGCCCGCGCTGTTCGAAAGCGAATGGAGGAAGGATGGCAAGGGGAGATGAAATTCAATGTGAATGGTACATGGTGAACTGTGAATAGTTGTAGCCGATTCACAGAACCGCTTAACTCAATAGGTGTGTAGATGAAGAATTTTGTTGATTTGTCGAAACTCGAATGGTCGCTGCGCGGCTTTACACCGTGCGGTTGGCTCTGGGGTTACTCGATGGAGACCGGGGCGGCGATCCGCCCCGAGGTCGGCCCCCTGCCGGCGAACGTTCCCGGCTCGGTCCAGGCCGCCCTTTTGCGGGCCAGCCTCATTCCCGACTGGAGCATGGGGATGAATGCGAGGCTGTGCGAATGGGTCGAGAACCGCGATTGGATCTTTTCCGCTGAAATTCCCGCCGACGCCGCGCCGTCCGGCGCGGAAGCCATCCTCATATTCGACGGGCTTGACGGAAATGGCCGCATTCTACTTGACGGCAAAGAGATTGGCGTGTTTGACAACGCCTTCGTGCCGAAACGGATTGACGTGACGGGCAAACTGCTGCCTGGAAAACCGTCACGCCTCGAGATCGTCTTCGAGCCGCCGCCGCGTTGGCTGGGGCAGTTCGGGCACACCTCGAAGATTACACAATGGAAGCCGCGGTTCAACTACACATGGGATTGGACGAGTCGCCTGGTGCAGATCGGCGTCTGGGATGGCATCCAGCTTGAGGTGCGTAAAGGGCCGCGGCTCGATTCGCTGGAGTGCCGGACGGCCTATGACCCTGTCCGTCGAAACGGTTCTCTCAACGTCTCTGGTCGCACCGCGGCCGCCGCGGATTGTTCCATTCGCGTCGCGCTGAAAGACTGCCTAGGCGCCATCGTCGGGACACACTCTTGCTCCGCCGCGGAGTTTGCGGACAACGGCGTTGAGATGTCCGATCTTCCCGTCTCTCCCTGGTGCCCGAACGGTATGGGGAACCAGACATTATACGCGGTCGAGGTTGAGCTGCTCGGTTCCGTCGGAGTCCGCCACGACGCCGAACAGCGCAAGGTCGGTTTCCGCTCGGTCGAGTGGCGTCCCTGCGAGGGTGCGCCGGAGGGGGCGGATCCATGGATTTGCGCGGTGAATGGCATTCCTGTCTTTCTGCAAGGAGTCAACTGGACGCCGGTCCGGCCGAACTTCGCGGATGTCTCGGAGAAGGAAGTCGTCCATCTCCTTGACATGTATAAAAATTTGGGTTGCAACATCCTGCGCGTTTGGGGCGGTGCGGTGCTGGAGAAGGAGAGCTTTTACCAGGCCTGCGACCAGCGCGGGTTGATGATCTGGCAGGAATTTCCCTTGTCCTCGTCGGGGATGGAGAATTGGCCGCCTGAGGACGCGAAGGCGATTGCGGAGCTTGCCGCGGTCGCCGAATCGTATATCGTTCGCCGTCGGCGTCATCCGTCGCTGATCCTCTGGTGCGGCGGCAATGAGTTGCAGGGGGCGTTGGACGGTGGCAAGACTGGTTGCGGCAAACCGGTCGATCTTTCCCATCCGTTGATGAGACGTTTCGCGGACATCGTTCAGCGGTTAGATCCGGATCGCCGCTTTCTCCCAAGTTCCTCGTCAGGCCCGCGTTTCATGGCCGACGAGAAGGACTTCGGAAAAGGGTTGCATTGGGACGTTCATGGCCCGTGGAATGTGGTGGACAACACCATGGAGGCGCAGCGTCGGTATTGGAAGAATGACGACTCGCTGTTCCGATCCGAGGCGGGATGTCCCGGCTCCAGTTCGGCTGACCTGATCAAGAGGTATTCCGGCGGTCTCGATCCGCTGCCCGCGACGCTCGACAATCCCCTGTGGAGCCGGACGTCGTGGTGGTTCGACTGGCCGGAGTTCGCCAAGGCGCACGGACGGGAACCCGCAAACCTCGAGGAGTATGTCGCATGGAGTCAGGCGCGCCAAGCCGAGGCGCTGTCGATCGCCGCCTCGTCCGCCAAGTCGCGCTTCCCGCGCTGCGGCGGCTTCATCGTGTGGATGGGGCACGACAGCTTTCCCTGCTCCTCAAACACCTCGGTCATCGACTTCGAAGGGAACCTGAAGCCCGCGGGGTGTGCATTGAGAAATGTCTTTAACGGAACACAACAATAATGATAAGGAGGCTATATGCGTGTGATGAGTGTCTTGGCTTCGTGCGTGGCCGCGGCGGCGATCGGCTTGAACGCCGCTGACGCGGGGGCTGTCGCTTCTATGGTGAAGGACGGCGACCGTATCGTGTTCGTCGGCGACAGCATCACAGGATTGGGGTTCAACTATGGGAATGACGGCTACATCAAACTGATCAAAACGGCACTTGACGAGGCGCGTCCGGGAAGCAACGTGACGGTGGTGCCGCTGGGCGGTAGCGGACAAACCGTGGGAAGTTGGCAGAACGTCGAAAAGCAAAGCCGCGAGAAGGGCAGTTTTCTCGATGTGAAAGGTTTCGACGTCAAGGAGGAGCTCGACAAGCCCGCCAACATACTCGTCATCATGCTCGGCATGAACGACAGCCTTTCCCCCAGCATGAACCCCGACCAGGCTGGACTCGATGGCTGGACGGGCAGGTACAAAGAACTCATCGGCAGTCTGCGCG